>NZ_JBEZMM010000029.1:0-96996 GCF_040652715.1 Streptomyces sp. NPDC048196
AGGTTCTGAAGTAACGACCGTTGAGTCATGATTCCGGTTGGTTAACTTCATAGTGTTTCGGTGGTCATAGCGTTAGGGAAACGCCCGGTTACATTCCGAACCCGGAAGCTAAGCCTTTCAGCGCCGATGGTACTGCAGGGGGGACCCTGTGGGAGAGTAGGACACCGCCGAACAAACTTTATGAAAAGCCCCGTGGGAGCCATTGGTTCCCCCGGGGCTTTTCTGCGTTGTTGGTGATCTTGGGACCCGCGGCGCGGCCCGGCCGGGGGGACAGGTAAGGTCAAGGGGCATCGTTGGCACATTTCCCACAGGAGGCCCCCGCGGTGGAGGTCCAGGAGACGCGGGTCCAGACCGATCGCGTCCTCACCATCCCGAATATCCTGAGCATGGCTCGCCTCGTCGGCGTGCCCCTGTTCCTGTGGTTGATCCTGTGGCCTGAATTCGGGGGCCCGAAGGCGGCTGACGGCTGGGCCCTGGTGGTCCTCGCCCTGAGCGGCGTCAGCGACTACCTGGACGGCAAGCTGGCCCGGCGCTGGAATCAGATCAGCAGCCTGGGCCGGATCCTGGACCCGGCGGCCGACCGTCTGTACATCCTGTCCACGCTCGTCGGTCTGACGTGGCGCGACATCCTGCCGATCTGGCTCACCGCGGCCCTGCTGGCGCGCGAACTGATGCTCCTCATCGCGGTGGGAATCCTCGGGCGTCACGGATACGGCCCTCCCCAGGTGAACTTCCTGGGCAAAGCAGCTACGTTCAACTTGATGTATGCCTTCCCGTTGCTCTTGCTGAGCGACGGAGATGGCTGGCTTCACTCACTCGCCGCTGTTTTCGGATGGGCGTTCGCAGGATGGGGTACGGCGCTCTATTGGTGGGCAGGGATCCTCTACGTGGTCCAGGTCCGCCGGCTCATCAGGGCGGACGCCACCGCCGACTGAGCTCTTCGAACCGGCAGATAGTGCCAGGGCCCGGCGCCCGTAGGTAAGAACAGGAACAGCGGGCGCTCTGGGCGAGTGAAGTCGGCAAGACCGTCGTCTCTCAGAGGAGGACGCTTCCGACATGAAGGCCGTTGTGATGGCCGGCGGCGAAGGAACACGCCTTCGCCCCATGACGTCCAGCATGCCCAAGCCGCTGCTTCCTGTCGCCAACAGGCCGATCATGGAGCACGTACTTCGGCTGCTGAAACGGCACGGTCTCAACGAGACCGTGGTTACCGTGCAATTCCTGGCCTCGCTCGTCAAGAACTATTTCGGTGACGGCGAAGAGCTGGGAATGGAACTCACCTATGCCAATGAGGAAAAGCCGCTCGGCACCGCCGGCAGTGTGAAGAACGCCGAGGAGGCCCTCAAGGACGACGCCTTCCTCGTCATCTCCGGTGATGCCCTCACCGACTTCGATCTCACCGACCTGATCCGGTTCCACAAGGAAAAGGGCGCGCTCGTCACGGTGTGCCTCACCCGGGTGCCTAACCCCCTCGAGTTCGGTATCACCATCGTCGACGAAGGCGGCCGGGTCGAGCGGTTCCTGGAAAAGCCGACCTGGGGGCAGGTCTTCTCGGACACCGTCAACACCGGAATTTACGTCATGGAGCCCGAGGTCTTCGACTACTTCGAGCCCGATGTGTCCGTCGACTGGTCCGGTGATGTCTTCCCGAAGCTGATGAAGGAAGGCAAGCCGATCTACGGCTATATCGCCGAGGGTTACTGGGAGGACGTCGGCACCCACGAGAGCTACGTCAAGGCCCAGGCCGATGTGCTCGAAGGCAAGGTCGATGTGGAAATCGACGGCTTCGAGATCTCGCCGGGTGTATGGGTGGCCGAGGGGGCCGAGGTGCACCCCGATGCCGTGCTGCGCGGTCCGCTGTACATCGGTGACTACGCCAAGGTCGAGGCCGGCGTGGAGATTCGCGAGCACACCGTCGTCGGCTCCAACGTCGTCGTCAAGAGCGGGGCGTTCCTGCACCGGGCCGTGGTGCACGACAACGTCTATCTCGGGCAGCAGAGCAATCTGCGCGGCTGCGTCATCGGCAAGAACACCGATGTCATGCGGGCCGCCCGGATCGAGGACGGCGCGGTCATCGGCGATGAATGCCTCGTCGGTGAGGAATCGATCGTCCAGGGCAATGTGCGGGTCTATCCCTTCAAGACCATCGAGGCCGGTGCCTTCGTCAACACCTCGGTGATCTGGGAATCACGCGGCCAGGCGCATCTGTTCGGCGCGCGCGGCGTGACCGGGATCCTCAATGTGGAGATCACCCCGGAACTCGCCGTGCGGCTCGCCGGCGCGTACGCCACCACCCTGAAGAAGGGGTCCACGGTCACCACCGCCCGCGACCACTCGCGTGGTGCCCGGGCCCTCAAGCGAGCGGTGATCTCGGCCCTGCAGGCCAGCGCCATCGACGTGCGCGACCTGGAGAACGTCCCGCTGCCGGTGGCCCGCCAGCAGACCGCCCGCGGCAGCGCCGGCGGCATCATGATCCGTACGACGCCGGGGGTGCCCGACTCCGTCGACATCATGTTCTTCGACGAGCGGGGCGCCGACCTTTCGCAGGCCGGGCAGCGCAAGCTGGACCGGGTCTTCGCCCGGCAGGAGTACCGCCGCGCCTTCCCGGGCGAGATCGGCGACCTGGCGTTCCCGGCCAGCGTCTTCGACTCGTACACCGGCTCGCTGCTGCGGTCCCTGGACACCACGGGCATCGCCGAGTCGGGGCTGAAGGTCGTCGTGGACGCCTCCAACGGCAGCGCGGGCCTGGTCCTGCCCAGCCTGCTGGGGCGGCTCGGCGTCGACTCCCTGACCATCAACCCCGGCCTCGACGAGTCCCGGCCCACCGAGACCGCCGACGCCCGGCGCTCCGGTCTCGTCCGGCTCGGCGAGATCGTGGCCTCGGCGCGGGCCGCCTTCGGCGTGCGCTTCGACCCCGTCGGCGAGCGGCTCTCCCTCGTGGACGAACGCGGCCGGATCATCGAGGACGACCGCGCGCTGCTGGTCATGCTGGACCTGATCGCCGCCGAGCGGCGCAGCGGACGGGTCGCGCTGCCGGTGACCACCACCCGGATCGCCGAGCAGGTGGCCGCCTACCACGGCACGCAGGTGGAGTGGACGACGACCTCGCCCGACGACCTGACCCGGGTGGGCCGGGAGGACGGCACGGTCTTCGGCGGCGACGGCATGGGCGGCTTCATCATCCCGGAGTTCAGCAGCGTCTTCGACGGCGCCGCGGCCTTCGTCCGGCTGATCGGCCTGGTCGCCCGTACCCAGCTCACGGTCAGCCAGATCGACGCACGCATCCCGCGGGCCCACGTCTTGCGCCGCGACCTGGCCACCCCCTGGGCGGTCAAGGGCCTGGTCATGCGGCATGTCGTCGAGGCGGCCGGCGACCGCGACGTGGACACCACCGACGGCGTCCGGGTCGTGGAGTCCGACGGCCGCTGGATCCTGGTCCTGCCCGACCCGTCCGAGGCGGTCACGCACCTGTGGGCGGAAGGGCCGGACGACGCCTCCGCCCAGCAGCTGCTGGACGAGTGGTCGGCCGTGGTGGACAGCGCCGGACGCTGATCCGGACCCCACCGGCGCGCCGGGCATCGGCACGCCGGTGGGGCCATTGGGAGACTGCGGAGCCGACGTGCGACGATGTGCGGCATGTCGCAGCAGCGCCCCGATCGGAGCACACCGAACAGACCGGCCGCGCGCCCCGACGCGTCCATGTCGCTGCTGACCAATGTGATGGACCACAGCCTCGACGACGGGTACGCCGAGGCGGCCGCGCGCAAGTCCGAGGCCGGTGTGCGCGGTCTGCCGCGCACCCTGCGGGCGAAGTTGGGCCTCGCGGCCGGTCTGGTGCTGGCCGCGCTCGTGGTGACCGTCGGGGCGGCTCAGGCCCGGATATCCGCACCGACGCTCGCCAAGGAGCGTACGGAGCTGATCAACCGCATCCAGAAGGGCACCGGCCAGGCGGACCGGCAGCAGCAGCGGGTCGACGCGCTGCGGGACGACGTCAGCAGGATGCAGCGCGAGGCGCTGAAGCAGCACGGCGGGGGCAAGGCCGAACTGCTCGCCCTGCTGGCCGGTTCGACGCAGGCCACCGGGCCGGGCGTGAAGCTCGTGGTGGACGACGCCAAGGGGGCCGAGTCCGGTGGCGGCGGGCCGCGGGAGAGCAGCGATTTCTCGGACACCGGGCGGGTGCGGGACCGGGACATGCAACGCGTCGTCAACGGCCTGTGGGCCTCGGGCGCGGAGGCCATCTCCGTCAATGGACAGCGGCTTACGTCACTCTCGGCGATCAGAGCCGCGGGAGACGCCATACTGGTCGACAACAAGCCACTGGTGCCGCCCTATACGGTGCTGGCGGTGGGGGACGGGCAGCGGCTGAGCACCGCGTTCCAGGACAGCGCCGACGGTCAGTACCTGCACATCCTGCAGGAGAACTACGGCGTCCGCGCCAGGATTTCCGCCGAGAGCGAGCTGACGCTGCCGCCCGCGCCCAGCTTGATCGTACGTACCGCAAAGCCGAAGGCCGGTGCCGCCAAGCCGGACGGTGCCGACACAGGGAAGGGCACATCGTGATCGCCGTACTGGGCCTCATCGTGGGAGTCGTGGTCGGGCTGGTGGTGCGGCCCGTGGTGCCGACGGTGGTCGAGCCTTACTTGCCGATCGCTGTCGTAGCCGCGCTGGACGCCGTGTTCGGCGGTCTGCGGGCCATGCTGGACGGGATCTTCGACGACAAGGTCTTCGTGGTCTCCTTCCTGTCGAACGTGGTCGTCGCGGCGCTGATCGTCTTCCTCGGTGACAAGCTGGGCGTCGGTGCCCAACTCTCCACCGGTGTCGTCGTCGTGCTCGGCATCCGCATCTTCTCCAACGCCGCGGCGATCCGCCGGCACGTCTTCCGGGCGTGAGGCGGATGGCAACGGACGAGACCCCGGAGCCGGAGCAGCGGCCGGAGCGCCCGGAACGGCCGGAGGAGGCGCAGGAGCGTGGTGCGGCCGACCGGCAGCCGATGCCGCCGGAGAGCCGGAGTGCCCCTGAGCCGGCGAAGCCCGCGGACGACGCGGAAAGCCAGGAACCGGACACGACTGGACAGAAGCCGGACAACGGGGCAGACTCCTCGGCCCCGGCGGCGGACACCGCCGACGGGGACGCGGAACGCCCGAAGACCGGTCGGGAGCGGCTGGTGGCGAGCCTGTGGCCGCCGCGGCTGACCCGGGCTCAACTGATCGTCGCCCTGCTGCTGTTCATTCTCGGCCTCGGCCTGGCGATTCAGGTACGTTCCACGAGTGACAGCAGTGCGCTGCGAGGTGCGCGCCAGGAGGACCTGGTGCGCATTCTGGACGAGCTGGACAACCGCTCCCAGCGGTTGACGGACGAACAGCGGCGCCTGGAAGGGCAGAAGACCGAGCTGGCGAACAGCTCGGACCAGGCCGAGGAGGCCCGTAAGCAGACCGTGGAGAAGGAACAGCAGCTGGGTGTGCTGGCCGGGACCGTCGCGGCGCAAGGGCCCGGCATCAACCTGACCATCGACGACCCGACGCACTCCGTGGAGGCGGACAAGCTGCTGGACACCATCCAGGAGCTGCGGGCGGCCGGCGCCGAGGCCATCCAGGTCAACGACGTCCGGGTCGTCGCGAACACCTCCCTGTCGGACGTCCGGGGCGGGGTGGAGATCGACGGCAGGCGCGTCACGCAGCCGTACCGCTTCAAGGTCATCGGCAAGCCGGAGGATCTGGAACCGGCGCTGAACATCCCCGGCGGAGTGGTCCAGACACTGGAAAAGGAGCAGGCCAAGGTGTCTGTGACCCGTGAGGAGAAGATCATTGTGGACGCCTTGCGGGCGGCGAAGCGGCCTGACTACGCTCGGTCGTCATCGCAGTGAGGCGTACAGGTATGTCGAGTGCCCCAGGAGGGCATGAGGTAGCGGGGGGTCGACGCACCGTGCGTGTGGTGTGTGGTGGAAACTGTCTGGAGGCCACGGACGTTCACTGGATGTCCGGATGGGCCGGTGTGTGCATCGAGGGTTCGTCCTGCCCCACGGGCGGGTCTGTTTCGTTCAAGGGGAATCGCCCGTGAAGTTGTTTGGAAAGCTGTTCGGCAAGAGCGCGCGCCAGGAGGGCGGCAGCGGCTCGGCGCGGCATCGCGCTGCGGGCCGGGCCGACGAGAGCGGCGCGGCCGAGAACCGTCCCCTCTTCCGTGACGAGGTCGGCGGTCCGTCCGGGGGGCACGGCGCGGGTTCTGTTGACCCCTCCGGTGCCGCCCGCATAGGTTCCCAGGAACCATCAGCCGCACCCACGGGCGGAGGTCCGGCCTTGCCGGTTTGTACGAGGTGTGGGCACCGGAACGCCGAGGCGAGCCGGTTCTGCTCCAACTGCGGCGCGCCGCTGCGCCCAGGCGCGCAGCCGGAGCGGGCGTCCGAGACGACGTCGACGATCTCCATTTCGGGTCTCGAGGCCTACGACTCGGAGACGACGGGCCAGAACCTCTCGCCCGCGCTGTCCCCGGAGGCCCAGGCGGCCGTCGACGCCCTTCCGTTGGGTTCGGCGCTGCTCATCGTCCGCCGCGGTCCGAACTCCGGCAGCCGTTTCCTTCTGGACAGCGAGCTGACGACGGCGGGCCGGCATCCGCAGAGCGACATCTTCCTCGACGACGTGACGGTCTCGCGTCGTCACGTGGAATTCCGTCGCGGCCCGGACGGTCTCTTCACGGTCGCCGACGTCGGCAGCCTGAACGGCACCTACGTCAACCGTGAGCGCATCGACTCCGTCGCCCTCAACAACGGCGACGAGGTCCAGATCGGCAAGTACCGCCTGGTCTTCTACGCGAGCCAGCGAGGCGCCGGCATCTGACCGGCCAGGGAAGGCACATGCGCCATACACCGAAAGGCGGTGCCGGGGATTCCGGCACCGCCTCCTCGGCCGGCAAGCCGGTGAGCATCGGCACGGTGCTCAACCAGCTGCGCGAGGAATTCCCCGAGGTCACCATCTCCAAGATCCGCTTCCTGGAGGCCGAGGGGCTGGTCGAGCCGAAGCGCACGCCTTCCGGGTACCGGAAATTCACTCCGGCCGACGTGGAGCGGCTGGCGAGCGTCCTGCGGATGCAGCGCGACCACTATCTGCCGCTGAAGGTCATCCGCGAGCATCTGGACGCCATCGAGCGCGGTGAGCAGGTCACGCTGCCGGCGCCCGCCGCGCCTGCCCGCGATCTGATCGAGGGCGTGCCGGAAGCGGGCGAGGAAACCCCCACGGCTGCCCGGATCGGCCGGGCCGAGCTGATGGCCGCCGCCGAGGTGGACGAGGCGGCGCTCGCCGATTGGGAGTCGTACGGACTCATCGTCCCCCATGCGGACGGCGGATACGACATCGAGGCCGTCACGGTGGCCAAACTCGTCGCCGACCTGGGGCGTTTCGGTCTCGAACCGCGGCACCTGCGGGTCGTCAAGGCGGCCGCGGAGCGCGAGGCGGGGCTGGTCGAGCAGGTCGTTGCACCCCTTCGGCGGCACCGCAATCCGCAGACCAGGGCCCATGCCGAGGCCACCGCCAGGGAGCTCGCCACGCTCTCCGTACGGCTGCACGCGGCGCTGGTCCAGGGCGCGCTGCGGGGCCGGCCGTAGTGAGCAAAAGAGTGCCCGACTACCCAAACCTGCCGGGCACGTCCTAGGGTTGCTGTGTGAACGAGCTCGACGTCGTGGGTGTCCGGGTGGAAATGCCTTCCAGCCAACCGATCGTGCTCCTGCGGGAGGTGGGGGGCGACCGTTACCTGCCCATTTGGATCGGGCCGGGTGAGGCCACCGCCATCGCCTTCGCCCAGCAGGGCATGGTCCCCGCCAGGCCGCTGACGCACGACCTTTTCAAGGACGTGCTGGAGGCGGTGGGGCAGGAGCTGACGCAGGTGCGCATCACCGACCTGCGCGAGGGGGTCTTCTATGCGGAACTGGTCTTCGCCAGCGGGGTGGAGGTCAGTGCCCGTCCGTCCGACGCGATAGCGCTGGCCCTGCGCACCGGAACGCCGATCTTCGGCACCGACGGTGTGCTGGACGACGCGGGGATCGCGATCCCGGACGAGCAGGAGGACGAGGTGGAGAAGTTCCGCGAGTTCCTCGACCAGATCTCACCCGAGGACTTCGGGACCAACAGCCAGTAGCCGGTGCGGCCGGACGGGCGAAGGGTCTGATTCCGGCCAAACTATTTAGCCATTCCCCGCGCGAGGTCACGAGAAACCACTCGTAGGGTGATTATCACTCGGCGTGGCGAGCGCGGCGATCGTTGACGCACCCCGAGTGACTGCATACCGTCGATATGGCAGGTCCCGTCCGGGACGTGGAGGACGGAGGGCGGCGTGGCAATCACCGGCGACGGTATGGCGGCGGAAGGGGCGTTGCCGCTCCACGCGGGCGCAACGGCGAACTGCGCACCGGCACCGGCCGCGGCGGTGTCGGGGGACTGCGAGGCGCAGAGCATCGGCTATCGCGGCCCGACCGCATGTGCGGCAGCGGGCATCACCTACCGGCAGCTCGACTACTGGGCGCGCACCGGCCTGGTGGAGCCGAGCATCCGGCCCGCGTACGGCTCCGGCACCCAGCGGCTCTACAGCTTCCGGGACGTCGTCGTCCTGAAGATCGTCAAGCGGCTGCTGGACACCGGGGTCTCCCTGCAGAACATCCGCACCGCGGTCCAGCACCTGCGCGCGCGGGGGCTGGCGGATCTGACGCGGATGACGCTGATGAGCGACGGCGCGACGGTCTACGAGTGCACCTCGCCCGACCAGGTCGTGGACCTCCTCCAGGGCGGCCAGGGCGTCTTCGGGATCGCCGTGGGCGTGGTGTGGCGGGACGTGGAGGGCGCGCTCTCGCAGCTGCACGGGGAGCGTGTGGACACCGGCGAGACGCTGATCGGGAAGAACCCGCACGACGAGCTGGCACGTCGGCGCAACCGGGCAGGCTGAGCCGCACGCCCGGGCCCCGGCCCGGCGGCGGGTCGATTGTCAGTGCCATGCGGCAGCATCGGACATGTGAGACCCGCGCCGACGATCCTGCATCTGGACATGGATGCGTTCTACGCCTCTGCCGAGCAGGCGGCGAAGCCGAGCCTGCGCGGGAAACCGGTGGTGGTCGGCGGGGTCGGGCCGCGTGGCGTCGTCGCCACGGCGTCGTACGAGGCCCGGGTCTTCGGGGTGCGCTCGGCGATGCCGACGGCCCAGGCGCGTCGGCTGTGCCCCAACGCCGCATACCTCGGTCCGCGTTTCACCCTGTACCGCCAGGTGAGTGAAACGGTCATGGGGCTGCTGCACGCCCTGTCGCCGCTGGTGGAGCCGCTGAGCCTGGACGAGGCGTTCGTGGACCTGGAGGCGGGCGGGGTGGCCCCGGAGACGGCTGCGGTACGGGCCGTGGGGGAGCAGCTGCGGCGCGACATCCGGGCGGCGACCGGCCTGACCGGCTCGGTGGGGCTGGCCGGCGCCAAGATGCTGGCGAAGATCGCCTCCGAGCAGGCCAAGCCGGACGGCCTGGTGGTCATCCCGCCCGGCACCGAGCGGGAGCTGCTGGGCCCGATGTCGGTGCGGACGCTGCCCGGGGTGGGGCCCGCGACGGCCGAGACGCTGCGCCGGGCCGGGATCCACACGATCGCGGAGACCGCGGAGGCCGGCGAGGCGGAGCTGGTACGGCTCCTGGGGAAGGCGCACGGCGCCGGGCTGTACGCGATGGCCCTGGGGCAGGACGACCGTCCCGTGGTGGCCGAGCGCGACGCCAAGTCCATCTCCGTCGAGGACACCTTCGAGGTCGACCTGACCGACCGGACGCGGGTGCGGACGGAGGTGCTGCGGCTGGCCGACCGCTGCGTCCAGCGGCTGCGGGCGGCCGGGCGCTCGGGGCGCACGGTGGTGATCAAGGTGCGCAACTACGACTTCTCGACGCTGACCCGCTCCGAGACGCTCCGTGGGCCCACCGACGACCCGGCGGTCATCCGGGAGGCCGCGGTGCGGCTGCTGGAGCTGGTGGACACCACCGGCGGCGTCCGGCTGCTGGGTGTGGGGGTCAGCGGGCTGGCCGACTTCACCCAGGAGGACCTCTTCGCCCAGTTGACGACGGAGCGGGAGGCCGAGGAGCTGGCGCGGGCCGCGGAGGAGCGGGCCGGCGCGGAGCCGGCCGAGGAGGCGCCCGAGGAGGAGCGGCCGCGCCGCTGGCATCCGGGCGTGGACGTGGTCCACGACGAGTACGGCGCGGGGTGGGTACAGGGCAGCGGACTGGGGAGAGTGACCGTCCGCTTCGAGACGCCGTGGTCCGCACCGGGGAGGGTGCGGACCTTTGCCGTCGAGGACCCGGCGCTACGGCCGGGGGAGCCCCTGCCGCTGGTGGGCGGGGGGCCAGGTGCGGATCAGTCCTCCGATCCGGCGATCTTGCCGAAGTCGGTGTCGGAGGTGCCCGAATTGCCGGGGGACACCGGGTCGGAGTCGGGGGAGGAGATATCCAGGCGGTAGTGGTGGTAGAGCTGAAGTTCCTGCTCAGGGGAGAGGTGGCGGCCCACACCGAAGTCCGGGGCGTCCTTGATCAGCTTGCGGTCGTACGGGATGTGCAGGCTCTCGCCGACCATTTTGCTGGGTTCCAGGGGGACGAACGCGTCCCGGCTGAAGAGCCCGGTGCGTACGGCTGCCCACTCCGGTTCCCCCGTCGCGTCGTCGAGATAGACCTCGTCGATGGTGCCTATCTTCGCGCCGTTACGGTCGAACGCTTTGCGGCCGATCAGGCTCCGGGGATCGATATCGGTTTGCACGGCCCCTCCAATTGGTCGCAACTGCCCTGTGACAACTACCAAACGGCACATTTCATGCCCCGGCCACTCGAAGGATCCTTCGAGTGGCGCGCTGGTAGGCTGGCGATGGCCGCAGAACCCGTGCGGGAGAGTCCTTTGTCGTTCGCGACGAGGGCGCCGAAGGAGCAAATCCTCCCCGGAATCTCTCAGGCACCCGTACCGCACGGACGAGGTCACTCTGGAAAGCAGGGCGGGCCGCGGAAGGCACAGCTCCGGGACCCCTCCTCACCGACGGTGAAAGCCGGACCGCCGTGCGCGGGCCGGTGAAGCTCTCAGGTTGAGATGACAGAGGGGGAGGCCGTCCGGGCACCCGCGCCGTGGTGCCCCTCGTAGGTCGTACCGACCAGGAGGCCCCCGCAGATGACCACCAACCGCATCTCCTTGACCGAGCTGGAGCGCGGCACCCCCTTCGAGCACCGGCACATCGGCCCCGACCACGAGGCGCAGGCCAAGATGCTCGCGCACATCGGTTTCGGGTCGCTGGACGAGCTCACCGCCGCCGCCGTCCCCGACGTGATCAAGAGCGCTGAGGCGCTCGGCCTGCCGCAGGCCCGTACCGAGGCCGAGGTCCTCCAGGAGCTGCGCGGCCTCGCGGACCGCAACCAGGTGCTGGCCTCCATGATCGGCCTGGGCTACTACGGCACGTTCACCCCGCCGGTGATCCTCCGCAACGTCATGGAGAACCCCGCCTGGTACACGGCGTACACCCCCTACCAGCCGGAGATCTCGCAGGGCCGCCTGGAGGCGCTGCTGAACTTCCAGACGATGGTCGCCGACCTGACCGGACTGCCCACCTCCGGCGCCTCCCTGCTGGACGAGGGCACCGCGGCGGCCGAGGCGATGGCGCTCTCCCGCCGCGTCGGCAAGGTCAAGCAGGGCGTCTTCCTCGTTGACGCCGACTGTCTGCCGCAGACCATCGCCGTGATCGAGACCCGCGCCGAGCCGACCGGCGTCGAGGTCGTCGTCGCCGACCTCTCCGACGGCATCCCCGCCGAGATCGCCGAGCGCGGCGTCTTCGGCGTCCTGCTTCAGTACCCGGGCGCCTCCGGTGCCGTCCGGGACCCGCGCGCCCTGATCGAGCGCGCCCACGAGCTCGGCGCGATCGTCACCGTCGCCGCCGACCTGCTCGCGCTGACCCTGCTGACCTCGCCGGGCGAGCTCGGCGCGGACATCGCGGTCGGCACCACCCAGCGCTTCGGCGTCCCGATGGGCTTCGGCGGGCCGCACGCCGGCTTCATGGCGGTGCGCGAGCAGTTCGCGCGCAGCCTTCCCGGCCGCCTCGTGGGCGTCTCCGTGGACGCCGACGGCCACCGGGCCTACCGGCTCGCGCTGCAGACCCGTGAGCAGCACATCCGCCGTGAGAAGGCCACCAGCAACATCTGCACCGCGCAGGTGCTGCTCGCCGTCATGGCCGGTATGTACGCCGTCTACCACGGCCCCGAGGGCCTGCGGACCATCGCCCGGCGCACCCACCGCTACGCGGCGATCCTCGCCGAGGGGCTGCGGGCCGGCGGTGTGGAGCTGGTCCACGGCGCGTACTTCGACACGCTGACCGCCCGGGTGCCCGGCCGGGCCGCCGAGGTCGTCGCCGCCGCCCGCGAGGCCGGCATCAACCTCCGCCAGGTCGACGCCGACCTGGTCGGCATCGCCTGCGACGAGACCACCGGCCGCGCCCAGCTGACCGGGGTCTGGGCCGCCTTCGGCGTGCAGGCCGACATCGAGAAGCTCGACGCGGCCACCGACGAAACGCTCCCGCAGACCCTGCTGCGCACCGACGACTACCTCACCCACCCGGTCTTCCACGAGCACCGCTCCGAGACCGCGATGCTGCGCTACCTGCGCACCCTCGCGGACAAGGACTACGCGCTGGACCGCGGCATGATCCCGCTCGGCTCCTGCACGATGAAGCTGAACGCCACCACCGAGATGGAGCCGGTCACCTGGCCCGCGTTCGGGCAGCTGCACCCCTTCGCGCCGGCCGACCAGGCCCAGGGCTACCTCACGCTGATCCAGGAGCTGGAGGAGCGCCTCGCCACCGTCACCGGCTACGACAAGGTCTCCCTCCAGCCCAACGCCGGCTCCCAGGGCGAGCTGGCCGGTCTGCTGGCCGTCCGCGCCTACCACCGCGCCAACGGGGACGAGCAGCGCACGGTCTGCCTGATCCCGTCCTCCGCGCACGGCACCAACGCCGCCAGCGCCGTGATGGCCGGCATGAAGGTCGTCGTCGTCAAGACCGGCGAGGACGGCGAGGTCGACGCCGACGACCTGCACGCCAAGATCGAGAAGCACCGCGACGAGCTCGCGGTCCTGATGGTGACCTACCCCTCCACCCACGGCGTGTTCGAGGAGCACATCACCCAGATCTGCGCCGCGGTGCACGACGCCGGCGGCCAGGTCTACGTCGACGGCGCCAACCTGAACGCGCTGGTCGGCCTTGCCGAGCCGGGCAAGTTCGGCGGCGACGTCTCGCACCTCAACCTGCACAAGACCTTCTGCATCCCGCACGGCGGCGGCGGCCCCGGCGTCGGCCCGGTCGCCGTCCGCGCCCACCTCGCGCCGTACCTCCCCAACCACCCGCTGCAGCCGACCGCGGGTCCGGAGACCGGCGTCGGACCGATCTCGGCAGCCCCCTGGGGCTCCGCGGGCATCCTGCCGATCTCCTGGGCGTACGTCCGCCTGATGGGAGGCGAGGGTCTCAAGCGCGCCACCCAGGTCGCGGTCCTCAGCGCCAACTACGTCGCCAAGCGCCTGGAGCCGCACTACCCCGTGCTCTACAACGGCCCCGGCGGCCTGGTGGCGCACGAGTGCATCATCGACGTCCGGCCGCTGACCAAGGCGACCGGCGTGAGCATCGACGACGTCGCCAAGCGGCTGATCGACTACGGCTTCCACGCGCCGACGATGTCCTTCCCGGTGGCCGGCACGCTCATGATCGAGCCGACCGAGAGCGAGGACCTCGCCGAGCTGGACCGGTTCTGCGACGCGATGATCGCCATCCGCGCGGAGATCGAGAAGGTCGGCACGGGGGAGTGGGACAAGGACGACAACCCGCTGCGCAACGCCCCGCACACCGCGGGCGCGCTCGGCGGCGAGTGGACCCACCCGTACTCCCGCGAGGAGGCCGTCTTCCCGGGCGGTGTCGTGGCGGCCGAGAAGTACTGGCCGCCGGTGCGGCGCATCGACGGCGCCTTCGGTGACCGCAACCTCGTCTGCTCCTGCCCGCCGCTGGACGCGTACGACGCCTGAGCCGTTCCACGGCAACAGCAAGGGCCCTCGGCAGGTGTTCTGCCGGGGGCCCTGGTGGTTCTTACCGGGTGCGCGGGGTCAGGCCGCCGCGGTGACCCGGGCCCGGTGCGGGGCGATGACCTGCCCGTCCGGCAGCAGCTCACCGGTGTCCTCGAAGAGCAGGACGCCGTTGCAGAGCAGGCTCCAGCCCTGCTCCGGGTGGTGTGCCACAAGGTGTGCGGCCTCCCGGTCGGTGGAATCCGCTGAGGGGCAAGGTGGTTGGTGCTGACACATGGAAGTTGTCTTTCGCTGCGGTGTGGTGAACGTCGTCGTGCGGCTCGATGAGCTCGATGAGATGGCCATGGCCGCTCCCCCGTTTCTTCGGTCGGTCCCAGTGTTGCCCTACGGAAGGGATTCCGCAGGGATTTCGCAGCAGCGGTACTCACTCGATATCGACGCGTCACCCGTGCGGGCGGTTGCTCCCAAGTGCTCTCCTCTCCAAGGGGGTTGGGAGTGGTACCCGCGGGCTAGGCCGCGCGGGTGAGCACGACAGCGCGCCCCGCGGCCGGAAAGGGCCACGGGGCACGTTCGTGAGGGGCGTGGTGCGCCGGTGCGCGGGTACCCGGAGGGACGCCGCCGGCTTGCGGCTCAGGCCGGTTCGCGCAGCTCCAGGGGCGCGGAGGCCAGACGCAGGGTGAGCCGGGGGAGCAGGTCGGCGACGTGGTGCGGACGATGGGCGGCGATGCCGGGCGGGGCGGGTGCCAGCGGCACCAGCAGGTCACCGGCCGCCGGCAGCCCCTCGGCCCCGTTGGAGGAGAGGTCGTGGTGCAGCCACAGGGTGAGCATGTACAGCTCCGGTACGGACAGCAGCCGGGGCTGGTACGGCGTGGCGAGCGCCTCGGACTGCGCCAGCGCCCGTTCGGTCGAGGCGACGTAGGGGCCGCCGCAGAACCGCCCGAAGGTCCAGCCGTCCGCGGTGAGCACCGCCTCGGCGGTCGCCACGGCCCGCTCGCCGCCGCGGACCAGGAACTGCCAGCCGGCCAGCCGGGTGTGCGGCGTGCCGTCGGCCCGGCTGACGTCGTCCCAGACGTGCAGCGGCAGGGGGTGGTCGGGGCTGAGCGGGCCCTGATGGGCACGCAGGGCGGGGACCGGGGCCTCGCGGACGGCGGTGGGCGAGCCGAGGGCGGTCAGGGTGCTGCGCAGGGCGGGCGCGGGGGCAGGGGCAACGTGCAGCGGCATGGTGGGTCGCCTCTCACTTCGGAGACACGGTGGAGCGCGGCAGGTGCAAACGGCGCTGTTTGCGTGCGGGGTCAGAGCGTGGCCGGCCGGGGCTGCGGCCCGGCGTGGGGGATCAGAGCCCGTCGTCGAACCACGGCACGGGTGGGAACACCGCGACACGGGGCGCCAAGTCTCTGCCTCGTAAGCGGAGTTTATACGACGTATGTTCTGAAAGTGTTTCGGCTACTGGCCTTGCGGATTTCCGGCAAGGCGGAATCCGGACCGGTCCGCGAGGTGATTTACTCCAATTTGTACGGAGCCTTTGTCGCGCCACCTCGTATTACCTCGCCGATGCGGTAGGCCGGATCTCGTCGGTGAATCTCACGAGCGAAATGCGGACGGCGATCGCCGCTGAGATATGCCGGTGGAAGATGCCGGACGGCGCACCACTTCGAGCCTATCGGCACCAGGCCGCCCCGGAGGCGTTATCGATCAGATTGCCGGGGCATCATCGACCGTAGCGCGAGCCCCGGGGTGCCCGGGTTCGCCCCCAAGCGGCCCGTGGCCGCGGGCCGTTCACTGGAGGAGGGACCCTTTCGATGGGGGAGAAGGTCGCCGCGGACGGGATCGACCTGGCGGACCGGGAGCGTTATCGAAGAAAGCTACACGACTGTCTCGAAGGATTGCACAGGCTCCTGGTGGAGAAGCGCTTCGACCGGCCCCGGAATCTCATGGGCCTGGAGATCGAGCTCAATCTCGCCGGCGCCGACGGGCGGCCCCGCATGCTGAACTCCCAGGTTCTCGAACGGATCGCCAGCCAGGATTTCCAGACCGAACTCGCCCAGTGCAATCTGGAAGTCAATATCCTCCCGCACCGGCTCTCCGGCCGCGTCCTGGACCAGCTCGCCGAGGAACTCCGCACGGGCCTGTGTTACGCCGAAAGAAAGGCCCGCGAAGTCGCCGCCGGGATCGTGATGATCGGCATTCTGCCGACCCTGGACGCCACCGACCTGACCGTCGCCAGCCTCTCCGAGAACGACCGCTACGTCATGCTCAACGACCAGATGCGGGCGGCCCGCGGCGAGGACTTCGTCCTGGACATCCAGGGCGTCGAGCACCTGGTGGCGCGTTCCCCCTCGATCGCGCCGGAGGCCGCCTGCACCTCCGTCCAGCTGCACCTCCAGGTGACACCGGGCCGCTTCGCCGCCGTATGGAACGCGGCTCAGGCCGTTGCCGCCGCCCAGATCGCGGTCGGCGCCAACTCGCCGTTCCTCTTCGGCCGTGAACTGTGGCGGGAGTCGCGGCCGCCGGTCTTCCAGCAGGCCACCGACACCCGCGCACCGGAACTACAGGCACAAGGCGTACGCCCGCGCACCTGGTTCGGCGAACGCTGGGTCGAGTCCGCGTACGACCTCTTCGAGGAGAACCTGCGCTACTTCCCGCCCCTGCTCCCGGTGTGCGGACCGCAGGAACCGCTGCGGGTCCTGGCCGAGGGCGGTGTGCCCGACCTGGCCGAACTGGTGCTGCACAACGGCACGATCTACCGCTGGAACCGCCCCGTCTACGCGGTCGCCGACGGCGTCGCCCACCTCAGGGTCGAGAACCGGGTGCTGCCGGCCGGCCCCACCGTCGCCGACACCATCGCCAACACCGCGTTCTACTACGGTTTGGTGCGCGCCCTGGCCGAGGAACCGCGCCCCATCTGGACCCGCCTCCCGTTCGAGGCCGCGGCCGACAACTTCGACGCCGCCTGCCGGTACGGCATCGACGCCACCCTGCAATGGCCCCGCGCCGGCCGGACCACCGCCCTCGCCGACATCCCGGCCGTACGGCTGGTACGCCAGGAACTGCTGCCGCTGGCGGCCCGCGGACTGGACGCCTGGGGGGTGGAGCCGGCCGACCGCGACCACTATCTGGCCATCATCGAGGAGCGCTGCCGGCGGCGGGTCAACGGCGCCTCCTGGCAGGCCGCGGCCTACCACCACGCCCGCCGGCAGGGTCTGGACCGGGACGCCGCACTCGCCGCGATGACCCGGCGCTACAGCGAACTGATGCACACCGGGCAGCCGGTGCACACCTGGCCGGTCGCCTGGCCGCTCGGCGCCCGCACCGCGGTGCCGGGTCCCCGCCAGGCGGCGACCGAGGGGGCGTAGCCGCCACCGGGGGGCGAGGTCAGGGGAGGTTGCGGCGCGCGGCTTCAGCGCGGGGCGGTGCTGCCCGCCGCCATGATGGCCTTGAGGATCACCTGGTGGATCTGTGACGGATCGTCCACCCGGTGGGCCGAGCCACCCGTGGGCGCCACGATCCGGTCCAATGCCGATGCGTCGGCCTCCGGACCGATCGCGACGGCGATCAGCGGCACCGGACGCCCCGGATCCGACAGCTTGCCCAGCTTGGTGACCAGGGCATCGAGGCCGATGCTGCTCGCGTCGTCATCGGCGCCGTCGGTGACGAGCACCACCGCGTTGAACTTCCCGCTCGCGTACGTCCGGCGGGCCTCCTCGTAGGCGGCGAGGACGGTGTCGTACAGGCCGGTGGCGCCGTGCGGCACCGGGGCCAGCGAGCCGAACGCGGCGGCGAGCGCGTCACGGTGGGTGCCGTCGCCGCCCTCCGGGTCGCCGAGGCGACCGGTCGGGGACAGCTCCTGATAGTCCTTCTCGCCGTCCAGATGGGTGGCGAACTTCCACAGCCCGATCTCGTCCTCGGGCGTGAACGTGGCCAGCGCCTGGAGGAGCGAATTCCGGGCGAGGTCCATCCGGGTCTGGCCGCCCCGCCCCGGCACCGGGTTGCCCATCGACGCCGAGGCGTCCACCACGGTGGAGATCCGGGCACTCTGCACCGTGATCGTCCACATGCCCAGCAGGGCCTGGAGCTGCTTGGCCGTCGGCGGATCGGCCGGTGCGGCGTTGTACGGCTGCGGATCGCGCCCGCCGGCCGCCGCCAGCACCGCGGCGTCCGCCCTGCCGTCCCCGGTCCGGAAGCCGTGCTCGTGCAACGCGCGCTGCCCGTCGGGCTCGCCCAGCAGCGTCATGAAGCGGCTGGCGGCCCGCGACTGCTCGGGGCTCATCTCGTCCTCGTCGACCAGCGCGTACGGGTAGTCGAGCCGGGCCGTGCCGTCCTCCGGGTAGAAGAGATCGAGGTCCGGGCCGCCGTCCGGGCTCTCGTTGTGGGCGAACGCGGCCTGTTCGGACAGCATCAGCGCCTGGTTACGGCGCGGATTGCCCTGCTCGGCACCGGAGTCGTCGCGCGGCAACGTGGCCATGACCTGATCGTCGCCGTCCGCGACCCGTTGGTAGAGGAGCTTGGCGGTGGCCGCCGTACGGGTGTCCGCCTCGTCCCCGTCCCCGGCGTCCTCCGTGTTGGCGGCGCTGATACGGGACAGGGCGAGCAGCCCGGTGGCGCTGCGGGTGGGATCGGCGACACCCAGGCGCAGATCACCGCCCGAGGTCGCGCTCCGGGTGAGCCCGGCCCAGGTGTAGCGCTTGTTCGGCCAGCCCAGGGATGTGGCCGCCTTCGGGACGGCACCCAGTGTCAGGGGCGATGAGGCGATGGTGCCGGCGGCCGTCAGCGGAGTGCCGCTCTCCGCACCGACGCGGTCCACCCACAGGCTCGAATCCGGTATCCAGACCTGGAACTCCGGGTCGGCGGGCCGCTGTCCGAAGGAGTCGGCGAGCTCGTGGGAGGGCCGCGCGACGACCCGGACGTCGAGACACCTGCCGTCGGTACGCGTCGCCTTCTCGCGGGCTGTATCGGCCACCGCCTCGACGGCCGGCGCGATATCGGGCGAGGCGGCGACGGCGATCCGCACCGACGGGCCGTCGCACCGCCCACCGAAGGGCAGCAGGCCACTGCGCAGCGCCACTACGGAACCGGCGGCGACCGCCAGGACGAGGCCGGTGGACAGGACGACGGTGCGGCGCCGGGGCCCGGGGCGGGCCCCCGTGGACTTCGCTGTGGGGCCGTCGGGCAAGCTGTGTCGTCCCATTGCGGTAGCGCCTCTCCTTCTCGGAGCTCGATCGGGAATCGATGGGGGAGGAGGGAATGCGCCACGTGGATGGCGCCCGTCCCCAGCCTGTCGCGCGCGATCTTCGTACCTGCTGTCGAGACCCTAGCGGGGCGGTGGTGGCGAAGAGGTGGTAATGCGGAAGTGGAGGAAGCGTGCAGTCGGATACAAGTCCCGGGCCCGGTGCGGACGTTCCGGGGGAGGGCTCCGGCGGCGGGGCGGGACCAGGCGCGTCTCAGCCACCCGCCCGGAGTGTGCTGCGCAGTGAGACGCTGATCGTCCTGGCCCTGTCCGTGGGCGCGAGCGCGCTCTCGTCGCTGATCAGCTTCATCGGGTCGGTGACCAAACCCGGGGGCCTCAAACACCAGGCGGCGACCCTCAACGCCTCCCATGCGCCCGGGCGGCCATGGCTGGATCTCGCCTGGCAGCTGTTCGGGATCGCCACCGCCCTGGTGCCCGTGGCGCTGGTCGCGCACCTCCTGATGCGCGAACGGGCCGGCGGACTCCGCGCGATCGGCTTCGACCGGCAGCGGCCCGGCTTCGACCTCGGCCGGGGAACGGGCCTGGCGGCCGCCATCGGCGGCAGCGGCCTGCTGCTCTATCTGGGCGCGCGGGCGGCCGGTGTCAACCTGACGGTGGTCCCAGAGGCGCTGCCCGATGTGTGGTGGAAGATCCCGGTACTGATCGCCTCCGCGGTGCAGAACGCCGTACTGGAGGAGGTCATCGTCGTCGGCTATCTGCTGCGCAGACTCGGCCAGTTGGGCTGGACCCCGATGGCCGCCCTGGTGGCCAGCTCTCTGCTGCGCGGCTCGTACCACCTGTACCAGGGCATCGGCGGCTTCCTCGGCAACATGGTGATGGGCGCCATCTTCGTCCTCCTCTACCGCCGCTGGCACCGCGTCGGCCCCCTGGTGGCCGCCCACGCCCTCATCGACACGGTCGCGTTCGTCGGCTACGCGGTATTGGCGGGGCGGGTGGGGTGGCTGCCTACGGGGTGAGGGGTGAGGGGTGAGGGGTGAGGGGTGGGTCTGGGGGCTCGTTGGGGGTGGGGCGGGTTCGCAGGCCTTCAGGGGGCGGGTGTTGCTCGACGGGTGAAGGATGCGGGGGAAGCATCGGCTGCCGGAGCCGCTTCCGGAGCGAGCCGGAGCCAGTCGGACCCGTGCCCGGCGGACGGTTCTCGGGCGGTTGGGGCCGGCTTTCGTTCTGAGGCCGCGCCCCTGCCACCCGGCCGAGGCGCTCAGCGCAAAGACGGCCGGTCAGGACTTGGTCAGCAGTTCTCCGTCGATCACCGTGACCGCGGAACCGGTCAGCAGCGTACGGTCGCCGCGCAGTTCGGTGCGTACGTAGCCGGTACGGGCCGCACCCTGCAGGCCGACCAGTGAGTTGCGGCCCAGCCGTGCCGACCAGAACGGGGCGAGCGCGGTGTGTGCGCTGCCCGTTACCGGGTCCTCGTCGATGCCGACCGCAGGGAAGAAGCATCGCGAGAAGAAGTCGTAGCCGCCGGAGGGGTCTTCGGCGCGTGCGGTGGCGATCACCCCGCGGCCGCCGTGCCCGGCCAGTGCCTTGAGGTCCGGGGCCAAAGCCCGTACGGACGTCTCGTCAGCCAGCTCGACCAGCAGATCACCGACGTTCGGACCCGTGTCGTGGGCCGAGAGGATGTCGACGCCCAGCGCGTCCGCGACCACGGACGGCACCTCGACGGGGCTGATCGGCGCGGTCGGGAAGTCCATGGTGATCGCGCCGTCGTCGCCGGCCGTCGTGGTCAGCACCCCGCTGCGGGTACGGAAGCGGACCGTACCGGTGGCAGTCCCGGTGCTGTGCAGAACGTGCGCGGTGGCCAAAGTGGCGTGCCCGCACATGTTCACCTCGGTGGCCGGGGTGAGCCAGCGCAATGCCCAGTCGGCGTCGCGGCCCTCCGGCAGCGGGTGCGCGAAGGCGGTTTCGGAGAGGTTGACCTCTCTTGCGACCTGCTGCAGCCAGTCCGTTTCGGGAAAGGTGTCGGAGTCGAGGAGCAGGACTCCCGCGGGGTTGCCGGCGAACGGACGCTCACTGAAGGCGTCGACGATGCGAATCCTCATGAGCGCGATCGTAGAGGGGCCACAGAACCACGGGCCAAGGCCAATCCCGGGAAATTGGATCGGGATGGGGTGCCGATGAGCCGAGCGGACTGGTGGACGCCGGCCGGTTCCCGCGCAACGTGCGGTGGTGCGGTCGTGCAGGCGTGGAGGCGTAGCGGCGCCGAGGTATGGCGGCGCGGAGGCGACGCCTGTGCTGACGTGCCCGGGCCTGCTCTCGTCGAATCGGGTATAGCTCGGGCCTTGCTTCGGCGAACAGTCCCGATATATCGTTGAAGCATCGCGACCGATCAACGATAGAAATGGAGGACGTCACCATGCGTTCCCAAGGACACGATCACGGACACGAGTACCGGCACGAGCACCACGGGCCCGGGCGCCACGGCGGTCGGGGCGACTTCGGGGGTGGCTGGGAGCGGCGGCGCTCCGCCTTCGGCCCCTTCGGTCCGCCGTTCGGAGGCCCGCCCTTCGGGGGCGGCCGGGGCCGTGGCGGCCCGCGCGGCCGGGCCCGGCGCGGCGATGTGCGCGCGTCGATATTGGCGCTGCTCAAGGACCGCCCGATGCACGGCTACGAAATGATCCAGGAGATCGCCGAGCGCAGCGGCGGGGCATGGAAGCCCAGTCCCGGCTCGGTCTATCCGACCCTGCAACTCCTCGAGGACGAGGGCCTGATCGCCAGTGCCAGTGAGGGCGGCAAGAAGCTGTTCTCGCTGACCGAGGCCGGACGCGCCGAGGCCGACAGCGGCTCGGACGCCCCCTGGGAGGATGCCGGCCGCGGTGTCGACTGGGAGGCGATGAATGAGATACGCAAGGCGGGCGGCGGCCTGGTCGAGGCGTTCCGGCAGGTGTGGGCCACCGGCAGTCCCGAGCAGCGGGAGAAGGCCATGGCGGTGGTCAACAAGGCCCGCAAGGAGCTGTATCTGATCCTCGCCGAAGAGGACTGATGGCGCTGGCTCCCTGTAGGAGAGGGCCGGCGTCGGGGATCTCGTTGAATGGGGTGACGTCGAGCCGAGTGCCGGGCGCCGCGGGTCGGGCGCCAGGCGCCGGGGCTCAGGCGAGCAGGCCGGCGAGCTTGCGCAGTGACTCGTTCAGTGCGGCGCTCGCCGAGTCCTTCAGTTTGCCTGCCATCAGGGAGACCGCCGCGCCCGTGAACGACCCGTCGATCTGAACGGTGGTCGCCTCGCCGTCCGGTGTGAGGGCGTAACGCATCCCGAGATTGACGCCCATGGGGCCCTTGCCCGCGATGTCGAGCAACCGGCCAGGCTCCAGTGCTCGTACGGTCCAGGTGGCCTCGGCGGGGAAGCCCATCAGCTTCATGTTCTCCTCGTAGGCCGCGCCCACTTCCAGCGTCTCCGGGCCGCCCTTCGGGAAGGAGGTGTGGGTGGCGTTCCACTGCCCGTATGCATCGAAGTCGGTGAGCCGGTTCCAGACGGTCTCGGCCGGTGCCTCGATGCGGGCCTGTGCGGTGACTTCGGCCATGCGATCACCCCTCCGGTGGCGGTCCTGGCTGGTGCCGCGGAACGTAGCCGGGCGGGGAAGAAGGTTCAATACCGGCGACGCTTGATTCTGATGAGTCGTCAGTTCTGGGTGGCCGGCAGCCCGTACTGGGTGGTCGACCGTTCTGCCGTCGGGGAGTTCGCGGGAGGGGCCGATACCGGTTCCGGATGTCCGACCTCCACGGAATCTGCGTATTCTCTCCGTCTTATCTCCTCCCTGAGGAGGAGATGCCGGAGCGGTATCCCCAACCAGCGTGGGATGCGCAAATGCTTCCCGGCGGGGATGTCCGGGCGTTCAGGGGGTGGTGGGGTGGGGTTGTGCAAAACCGTACTGCGTATAGCGGAGCCGACGACTCCGTCCGGGAGGACCTCGAGAGCAGGCTGACCGTCGAACTCGCGTCGGTGGTCTCCGCGGCCCGCAGGCGGGCCACCCGGGATGGTGACCGGCAGGTCGACACCGCGCATCTGCTGCACGGTCTCCTGGAGTCGGACCCCGCCGTGCGCGCGGCCTTCGACGGCGGACCGCAGGTGGCCCGGCTGCTCGGCTATCTCGTCCAGCGCAGCATCGGCTACGGACTCCAGTGGCTCGGCACGGTCGAGGACTCGGGCGCCGTTCCGATGGTCACCGAAGGCGGTGTCCCCGGATGGTCACCGGCCGCGGCCGCCGCCATGGACGGCGCCCACGACCGTGCGCACGCCCGCTACGACACCCGCGCCGGCTGCCTCGATCTGCTCGCCGCTCTCGTCGACGATCCCGAATCGCGAGCCGTCGAGGTGTTGCGCCGGGCCTCCGTCGACACCGCCCGGCTCGCCGCCCGTCTGGACGGTGATCGCGCCGGCCAGGACTGACAGGGGTCTCGGGGGTTGCGCTGCTGACGGCGGCTGCCATGATGACCCGATGCACGCGTCATCAGGGAGCCCGGCAGGTCGAGCGGCCGGCCCGGGCCAGGGAACTGCAGGATCCTGGCCGGACCAGCGATCGTCCGCGCTCGACGGGAGCCGGGTCGGCGCGCCGCGGGGCCGTGGTGCCGGCCTCGGCATCGCCCTGCTGTCGGCGCTCGCCTTCGGCGGCTCGGGCGTGGCCGCCAAACCCCTGATCACGGCCGGTCTCGAACCGCTGCACGTCACCTGGCTCCGGGTCGCCGGCGCGGCGCTGGTGATGTTGCCGGTGGCCTGGCGCCACCGCGATCTGCCGCGCCGCAGGCCCGCCCTGCTCGTGGGCTTCGGACTGCTCGCCGTCGCCGGGGTGCAGGCGTGTTACTTCGCCGCGCTCTCTCGCATCCCCGTGGGCGTGGCCCTGTTGATCGAATACCTGGCGCCGGCGCTGGTCCTCGGCTGGGTCCGTTTTGTGCAGAAGCGGCCGGTCACCCGTTCCGCGGCGCTCGGTGTGGTGCTCGCCGTCGGTGGTCTCGCCTGTGTCGTCGAGATCTGGTCCGGGCTGAGCATCGACGCACTCGGCCTGGCGCTCGCGCTGGGGGCGGCCTGCTGCCAGGTGGGCTACTTCGTGCTCTCCGACCACGGCAGCGACGGCGAGGACACGGCGGATCCGCTCGGGGTGATCGCCTACGGACTGCTGATCGGCGCCGTCGTCCTCACCGCGATCGCGCGCCCCTGGGAACTCGACTGGACGGTCCTCGGCGGCGGTGCGGACATGAACGGCACCCAGGTGCCCGCTGCCCTGCTGCTGGCCTGGATCGTGCTGGTCGCAACGGTGGCGGCCTATCTGACCGGAGTGGTGTCGATCCGCCGGCTCTCGCCCCAGGTCGCCGGGGTCGTCGCCTGTCTGGAGGCGGTCATCGCGACCGTACTGGCCTGGGTGCTGCTCGGTGAACATCTCTCCGCTCCGCAGATCCTGGGCGGGGTCGTCGTCCTGATCGGCGCCTTCATCGCGCAGTTGGCCAAGCCGCAGTCGACCGAGTCGTTGATCGTGGCGGGAACGGGCCCAGGGGAGGCCACCGCCCCGGCGGAGACCACGGCGGTGGGGGAGAGCACGGCGGTGGGGGAGACCACGGCGATGGGAGAGACCGCGGAAGCTCGCGACGACGCCACCTCGTACGGCAGCGGTGCGGCCGCGGCCGGGGCGGGCGCGCCGGCGGGTGCCAGGGACGGCGTGCCGCCGGGATCGCCCGCCGCATAGCGCATCGATCATGCAGGCCAGGGCGCTCTCCTTGCCCGCCGCGTAAGGCGGGCGGCGGCCTCCGAGGACATCCCGGCTCGGGTCCCCTTCCGGGCTGACCGTCGCTGCCCCCAGACGGCACATATGGCCATTCCTCGGCGCACCGCGCCGACCCGGACCTTCTCGGAGCACCACCCCTGCATGCAACCTCCTCCTCCGCCCTGCCCGTGGATTGGGGGCTGCTGTACGTGACGTTCGCCGCCACCGCGTGGGGCGCCGCGAGTGCGGCCGCCGCCTTCCGTCCACCGGGGCAGCGGACTGGGCTCGATCGCCCTCACCTTCTGGCGCACCTTCGGCGGCCTGATCCTGCCGCTCGCCCTGCGCACGCTGCTGCGCCGTGGCTCGACGGCCCCGCTGCTCCGACCCCGTACGAGCCCGGCGAGCGCGGCGTTCTGCGCACGCTCGTGACGGGCGTGGCACTGGCCGTCTTCCGGGCCGCCTACTTCGCTGCCGTGCAGACGACCGGGCGGCCGTCGGCACTGTCGTCACCCTGAGGCTGGGCTGGTTCCCCTCGCCATCGGGGCGCGCGTGACGATGGGGGAGCGGCTCGGCGCGGGCGGTGCGCCGGCCGTCATCGGGCTGCTGATGGGGCTGACCGTCCCGATCCTCGGCGGAGTCGGCGCGACCGTCCGTCCTGGCGGGTATCGCCGACGCCCTGCTGTCCGCGGCCGCTGCGCCGCTACGACGTTGGCCACCCGAGGGCTGAGCAGGGGCGGCGGCAGCGATCCGTACGCCTCGACGATCGGCGCCTTCGTGGTTGGGTGCGGTCTGTCTGCCGCCGCTTGTGGTGGTGGGGCTCTGGCCCCAGGTACACGACTTGGTGCGCAGCCTCTGGTTGATGGGTACGTGGCTGTGGTGCCGACCGCGCTCGGCTAGGTGCCGTTCCTCACGGTGCCGGCCGCCGTACGCGCGACGACCGCCTCGGTGATTTCGCTGATCGAGCCGGTGTACGCCGCGGCCGCCATCGCGGTGCTCTTCCTCGGCGAGCGGCTCGCCGCGCTGGCCGTGACGGAGGCGCGCAGCGCCGTGGCGGCCCCGGCGGCCCCGCCGGCCAAGGCGTCGGCGCCCGGTTGAGGCGACGGCAACGGGCCGGGCAACGGGCCGAGGTGAGGGCGCCGCTGCGTACGCCGAGGAGGGGCCCGGCCGGCGGCATCGGCCGGGCTCCCTCCCTCTGCCGGACATCCGGGTCAGGGAGCGGGCGTCCTCGGGACCGCACCGGCCGCCGCCAGGCGGCGCTGCTGGTGGGCGCGGGCGGCTGCGTCGCCGGGGCCGTTCCGTTCGGCGAGGCGTCCCGAGATGCGGTGCTGGACGGTCTCGCTCCGCTTGCCTCCGTATTTGAACTTGGCGCGGATGTCGTGCACTTCGAGCCGCAGGCCACGGATGCCGGAGAGCAGCCGCCCGTACGGTGCCTCACCGGCGGTGACCGGGGCCGAGCCGCCCTCGGGCTGGAAGTGACCCATCTGCCGTTGCAGCAGCGCCGCCTTCGCCTCCGGATCGTCCACGACATGGGCCGTGCAGCTCAGCTGGACCGCCGCGTAGAAGCTCGTGGGGACGCCGTGCTCGGGCGGGTTGCCCTCCTCGGCCTGCCAGGGGCCGGGGATGAAGGTGTAGTCGTCCACCACGCTCAGCAGCACCTGCGGACGGTCCGCCAGCGCCTCCCAGAGAGGGTTCGGGCGGGCCAGATGCGTCACCGCCTCGCCGCGGTCCGGGTCGTAGGCGAAGTGCAGGGGCTGCACCAGCGGTGGTTCGCCGGGCCGTCCGTTGGCGGCCAGCTGGCCGAAGTCGTGCGTGGCGAGCCAGCGTTGCCACTCGGCGTCATTGGTCGGGGCGTCCCAGGGGTGTATCAGCACGGGTGCTCCTCAGCGGGCGGTGAGGTACGCCGGCTCCGCGATGCCGGGCGCCAGGTCGTCGGACGGTATGGGGGCGCCGTACACCGGAGCCACGGGAAGGACACCGCTCCAATACGGCAGCGCGAGGTCCTCCGGCTCGTCGCTGGGGCCACCGGTACGGATCTTGGCGGATACGTCGCGCAGGTCCAGGCGGATCACGGCGGTGGCGGCCAGTTCCTTGGCGTTGCCGGGGCGGGAGTCCGCGGCGCGTCCGGGCAGGACGTGGTCGACCAGCGCGTCCAGGGCGGCCGTCTTCTCCTCCGCGTCGGTCACCTGGTACGCGGTGCCGTGCACCACGACCGAGCGGTAGTTGATGGAGTGGTGGAAGGCGGACCTGGCCAGCACCAGGCCGTCGACATGGGTGACGGTGACGCAGACCTCAAGGCCCGGGTCCGTGGCCCCGCCGGCCATCCGCAGGGGCCGGGAGCCGGTCGAACCGTGCAGGTAGAGGCGATCGCCGACCCGGCCGTAGAGCGTCGGCAGGACGACCGGGGAACCGTCGCGGACGAAGCCCAGGTGGCAGACGTAGCCCTCGTCGAGGATGGCGTGCACCGTCTCGTGGTCATAGGCGGCGCGCTCGCGGGCGCGGGTCGGGGTCGTGAGGTCGCTCGGCGCGTACGACTCGGCAGAGGCCATTGCCAGCTCCATTGCACTAGTGCATAATCGAGTTTGTGCTAGGAGAGTATCGGATCGAAGGGCGGCGCGCATCGGACATTGCCGCCAGCGTCGAGCGAGCCATCGGTGCGGGCGAGCTCCAACCAGGCGAAGTCCTGCCCCCGCTCAGGGAGTTGGCCGTCTATCTGGAGGTGAATCCGAATACGGTCGCGGCCGCGTACCGCACGCTCCGCGACCGGGGAGTGATCGAAACCGCGGGTCGCCGCGGCAGCCGGGTGCGCCCGCGTCCCGCGAGTACGCCCCGCGACGCGTTGCGGGTGGAGGTGCCCCCGGGGGTCCGCGACACCTCCGACGGCAACCCCGACCCGTCCCTGCTGCCCCCGCTCGAACGGGCGCTGGCCGCCGCCGCGGCGCGCAGTTCCCGGCGGCCGGTCCTCTACGGCACCCCGGCCGTCGACGAGGAGCTGGCCGCGCTGGCCCGCTCGGCCTTCGCCGACGACGGCGTGGCGGAGGGCCCGATCACCATCACCAGCGGCTCACTCGACGCCATTGAACGGGTGCTCGCCGCCCATCTGAGGCCCGGCGACCGCGTGGCCGTGGAGGATCCCGGCTGGGGCAGTCTGCTGGATCTCGTCCCGGCGCTCGGGCTGCGTCCCGCGCCGGTGGGCGTGGACGACGAAGGGCCGCTGCCCGCCCGGCTGGCGCAGGCGCTGGAGGATGGCGCCCGTGCGGTCGTCATCACGGACCGGGCGCAGAACCCCACCGGTGCCGCCGTGACGGCCGCCCGCGCCGCTGAGCTCCGCGCGCTCCTCACCGACCACCCCGGCGTCCTCCTCATCGAGGACGACCACGGCCACGGCATCGTCGATCTCCCGCTCCATCCGCTCTCCGGTGTCACCGGCCACTGGGCGCTGGTCCGTTCGACGGCCAAGGCCTACGGACCCGATCTGCGCCTGGCGGTGCTCACCGGCGATGCGGTGACCGTCGACCGCGTGCGCGGACGGCAGGCACTGGGCCCCGGCTGGGTCAGCCATCTCCTCCAGGACACGGTCGTGCAGTTGTGGCAGACGTCCGCGGTCGATCCGACGGCCGTGGCCGGCGCGTACGGCCGGCGCCGTGATCCGCTGATACGGGCGCTGGCCGAGCGCGGGGTGCCCGCCCGAGGGCGGAGCGGGATGAACGTCTGGGTGCCGGTCCCGGACGAGACCGGAGCGGTGGCCCGGCTACTGCATTCCGGCTGGGCGGTCGCCCCCGGTGCGCGCTTCCGGCTGCACTCCCCACCGGGAATCCGCATCACCGTCTCCGGGCTGTCGCACGGCGACATCGAGCCGCTCGCCGACGCGGTCGCCGCGGCCACGGGGGCGGGTGAGCCACGACGATACGAGTAGGGAGGGTGGTGCGGAAAGTGTGTTGGGGGAGGGGAGCCGCTCGGCGGGGGGAGTGATGGCCTGGAACTCGGCTGTAGTGAACTGGAGTTGGTGGGACCGGCGGCTGCGCCGGATGCGGTGCCCGTGCCCCGCGTCAGGGGGCGGGCCGGAGGCGAAGGCGGGGCTGCCGGTGAGGCGCACTCGGCTGCCCGGGGTGAGGCGGCGCGTCGAGTCATCCAGCCGGAGCAGCCGGAGCAGCCGGAGCAGTCGATGGGCGCCGGGGCGGCCGGCAGCGCGGCGAGCGTTCCGGCGGTCAGCCGATGGTGAAAGGTGCAGCGCCCCGGGCGCCCAGGAACCGGCAGGCGCGGACATGCGGGGGCAGGCCGGTCGGCGCTGCCGTGTCCGCAGCTGCGGGTCCTGGCTTCGGCCAGCCACAGCTGGAGGCGGTTCACGGCGAGTGCGACCGGAGTGGAGCGGGCCGCTTGAGCAGGGCGGCCACACCAGACGTCCCGTGCGCCCCGTCCACGACGCCGCCTTTTGCGCTCCCGTCGACGACGCCCCCCTTCGCGCTTCCGCCCCGGGCGTGTTCCCTCGCCCGTCAGGTTGGCCATGGCGCGCGAACTTCCGTAAGAAGTCGGCCCGTTGACACTCCGGAGACGGACAACGGGCCAGCGGTTCAGTTGGTGGACGTGGAGCGGCGGGCCGTCGGCGTGCGGGGCTTGGCCTGGGTGAGGGCCGCGCCGGCCAGCACGATCAGGGCGCCGACCGGGGTGTTCCAGCTGAGTCGCTCGTTCAGGAGGGCGACCCCGGCGGTGGTGGCGATCACGGGGACGAAGTAGGTGACCATTTGTGCCGTGGTGGGCCCGACCTCGGCGACCAGGCCGTACTGGAGGAGGAAGGCGAAGCCGGTGCCCAGCGCGCCGAGTGCGAAGACCGCGAGCAGCGGGAGGATCGGGTAGCCGGTCGGTGCGGTGGTGAAGAGCGGGGTGACGACGGCGAGTTGGGCGGTGGCCAGCAGCAGCTGGGTGCTGGACATCGACAGGTGGGAGTGTGAGGAGCCGGCCAGGGTCCGGCGGACGTAGATCCAGCCGATGGGGTAGCTGAGCGAGGCACCGAGCGCCATCGCGGTGCCGGTCAGATCCGTACCGGCGAAGCCCTGCCAGGCGCCGAGCACGGTCAGCACGCCCAGGAAGCCGATGCCGAGACCGGCGACCCGCCGCCGGGTCGGGCGGTCCTCGGAGAGCGCCACGACCGACAGCGCCATTCCCCACAGCGGCGAGGTGGCGTTGCAGATGCCGGCCAAGGTGGAGGGGATGGTCAGCTCGGAGTAGGCGAAGAGGGAGAACGGCAGCACGTTGAGGAAGAACGCGGCGACCGCGAGATGTCCCCAGGTGCGGGCGGAGCGCGGCAGTCGCTCGCGCTTGATCACGAGAATGGTCAGCAGCACCAGCGCGCCGAACGTCACCCGGCCGAGCGTGACCTGCAAGGGTGCGAAGCTCTGCGTGCCCACCTTGATGAAGAGGAAGCTGAAGCCCCAGATGAGCGCGAGGATCGCGAACCGGACCTGCCAGCCGCGGGCGCGCGGCCGGGTCACGGCGACGGGCCGCTGGGGCGTGGGGGCGGTGGGGTCCGTGGCCGTGTCGGGGCTGACGGAGGCGACGGAAGTGCTGGTGGCGCTGGTCATGACACCTAAGATGGCGGATGCAACTTAGTAGCACAAGCGAGTTTTTGTGGCAGGTATCGCGTAGCATTGCTTATATGTTGAACCTTGATCGCCTACGGACGCTGAGCGCGGTCGCCCGCCACGGATCGGTCAGCGCGGCCGCCGACGGGCTGCATGTGACCACCTCGGCCGTCTCCCAGCAGATCGCCAAGCTGGAACGGGAAACCGGGCAGCAGCTGCTGGCGAAGAACGGGCGCGGGGTGCGGCTGACCGACGCCGGACGGCTGCTCGCCGACCACGCGGTGCGCATCCTCTCCCAGGTCGAACTCGCCCAGGCCGAGCTGGAGGCGCACCGCGGCCAGGCGGTCGGCGAGCTGCGGATGGGCGCCTTTCCCACCGCGGCGCGCGGGCTCTTCCCGGCCGCGCTCGCGGGGATGCGCGCCGCGCATCCTCAGCTGCGCGCGCGTCTGACCGAGATGGAGCCGGACGAGTCGGTGCGCGGGGTGGTGCGCGGCGACATCGATCTGGCCGTGGTCCTGGACTGGTACAACCGCCCGCTGTCCCTCCCCGACGGGCTGGCGAAGTCGCCACTGCTGGACGACCCCGCCGATGTGGCGATGCCGGCCACGCATCCGCTGGCCCGGCGGAGCTCCGTGGAGCTGGAGGAGTTCGCGGAGGACGAGTGGATCTCCTGGCCACAGGGGGAGTTCTGCAACGAATGGCTGATGTTCACGCTGCGCAGCAAGGGCATCGAACCACGCATCGCCCATATGGCGGAGGAGCACGGGACCCAGCTCGCCCTGATCGCGGCCGGGCTCGGCGTCGCGGTGGCGCCCCGCCTGGGCCGGGGACCGGTGCCCGAGGGGGTGAGCGTGGTGCCCGTACGCCATACGATGCGCCGCCATGTGTACGCCATCTGGCGCGCGGACGCGGACCGTAGACCCTCGATCCGCGCCGCGGTCGGTGCGCTGCGGACGGCCGCGGAGCAGGTCGAGGCCGCCTGAACGGGGCCTCCGGCGCCGAACGGGGCTTTCGGCGGCCCCAGCCGTCCCGATCCGTCGCCCCTTCCCAACCAGTCACCCCGCCCGATCCGTCACCCCGCCCGGTCGGTCGCCCCTTCCTGGTCGGTCGCCCCTTCCTGGTCGGTCACCCCGCCCCGGTCCGTCGCCCCTTCCTGGTCGGTCACCCCACCCCGGCCCGTTGCCCCTTCCCGGTCCGTCACCCCGCCCGGTCGGTCACCCCGCCCCGATCCGTCACCCCGCCCCGGTCCGTCACCCGTCCCGGTCCGTCACCCGTCCCGGTCCATCACCCCGTCCCCGGTCGTCGGCACGATCCCGCGGATGACGCCCAGGCCCAGCAAGTCCTGGGGGCGGATGCGGAGTTGTTCGGCGGTGTCGTGGACCTGCCCTTCGTCGCGTTTGAGGATGGCGGCGGCCAGTTCCGGGGCGATCACCGAGAAGTAGCTGTCCGGCGTGGCCCAGAGCCGGCCCGGGGCGGCGAGGGCCAGCGCGCCGCCCGAACCGCCCTCGCCGATCAGCAGGGACGTCACCGGCACCCGCGCGGTGGCCAGCGCCGCGAAGGCGTCGGCGATCGCCGCTCCGGCACCGGCCCGCTCGGCCGCCGCGTCGTTCGCGGCGCCAGGGGTGTCCACCAGCGTGAGCACGGGTATGCCGAGCCGGTCGGCGAGCCGGACCAGCCGGGCCGCGGTGCGGAAGCCGGCCGGGCGGGTGGCCGTGCCGCACTGGGCCACGAAGGCGATCGTCCGGCCCTCACGACGGCCGAAGCCGCACCGTATACCGGGGTCGGTGCCGCCGCAGCGGTCGCCGCTGAGCTCCTCCCGGTCGTCGAAGTACGCCCGCAGATACGCCTCGGCGCGCGGCCGTTCGGCCGCACGGGCGCGCACCACCGCATCCCAGCCGGTCTCCGGCAGCCCCGCAGCGCCGAGCGCGGCCGGCGGGGGTGCAGGCGTGGCATCGGCGCCGGCCGGGAGGCCGGCGGGAGCGAGCAGCCGCAGCCACCGCCGCAGCGTCTCCCGCAACCGGTCGGGCGGGACGACCGCGTCCACCTGCCCGGCGGCGAACTGCCCCTCGGCGGAGTACGCGGACGGGTCGGCGTCCCGGGGGCGCACCCGCGAGCCGGCGAAACCGATCTGCGCCCCGGGCAGCGCGAGGATCACATCGGCGGCCGCCCCGAGCGTGGCCCAGCCGCCGCCGGTGGTCGGATCGCGGACCACGGCGAGCTGCGCCAGTCCGGCGGCGTGGTGCAGCGCCGACTGCCGGGCCACCCGCTGCAGTTGGCTCAGGGCGCGCATGCCCTCCTGCATCCGGCTGCCGCCGGTCGCGATCAGCGAGACGACCGGCAGCCGCCGCTGCCGGGCCTCGGTGTATGCCGCCTCCAGGCGGTCGCCGGTGCGCTCGCCCAGCGAGCCGCCGAGATAGCGGAACTCGAAGGAGAGCACGACCGCTCGGGTCCCGGCGAGGTCGGCCACGGCGGTGACCACCGACTCGTCCTCACCGGTCGCCGTACGTGCGCGGGCCCGGGCGGCGTCGTAACCGGGCCAGCCGAGCGGCCCGTCCGGGTCCGGTGACGCCGTGGCCGACGGCGTCGGCAACTCGGTGTACGTGTCCGCGACCGCCGCCAGCGCCTGACGAGCCGTCAGGCGCGCGCAGGGCTTCGCCGCGCCCCCGCCCGTACTCGCTCCTGCTGCGCCCGCACCCGCGCCGACCGGGGCACCCCCGCCGCTCTCACCGTCCCCGCCGTCATGCATGGAGCTCTCGCTTCAGGATCTTGCCCATGTCGTTGCGCGGCAGGGCGTCCAGGAAGTGCACGGTGCGCGGCCGTTTGTGCGGTGCGAGCTGGCGGGCGACATGGTCGGCGAGCTCCTCGGCGGACGGCGGCGGGCCGGCCTCCGGGCCGCGCTCGGCCACGACCCAGGCGACGATCCGCTCGCCGAGGTCCTCGTCGGGGGCGCCGGTGACGGCCGCCTCGGCGACCCCGGGGTGCGCCAGCAGTGCGTTCTCGATCTCGCCCGCGCCGATTTTGTAGCCACCGCTCTTGATCAGGTCGGTGGCCCGGCGGCCGACGATGCGGTAGTTGCCGGCGGCGTCCCGGACCGCCATGTCGCCGGTACGGAACCAGCCGCCGTCGAAGGCGGCCGCGGTGGCGTCGGGGCGGTTGAGGTACTCGACGAAGAGGTTCGGGCCGCGGACCTGGATCTCTCCGACCGTCTCGCCGTCCCCGCCCTCGATCGTCTGGCCGGCGTCGTCGACCAGCCGGACGTACACCCCGGGCAGCGGCACCCCGACCGTGCCGGTGGCCTCCGGGCCGTCGGCCCGCACGCTGGTGTTCATCAGCGTTTCGGTCATGCCGTACCGCTCGATCACCCGCCGCCCGGAGGCCGCCGCGATCCGCTCGTGATCGGTCAGTGGCAGCGCCGCCGAACCGGAGACCAGCAGCCGGGCCCGCGACAGCGCCTTCGCCAGGGCCGGATCCCGGCCCGCCTCCACGGCCAGGCGGTGGTACATCGTCGGGACGCCGAAGAGCATCGTGCCCTCCCCGGACAGCTCCCGGGCGACCGCGTCCGTGCTGAAGCGCCCCAGGTGGTGGACGCTGCCGCCGCGGCGCAGCGGTCCGAGGACGCCGAGGATCAGGCCGTGCACGTGGAACAGCGGCAGGGCGTGCACCAGGACGTCGTCGGCGGTCCACTGCCAGGCGTCCTGGAGGGCGTCGAGGGTGTGGGCGAGGGCGCGGCGGGGGAGCACCACGCCCTTGGGCGGGCCGGTCGTCCCGGAGGTGTAGACGATCAGCGCCGGTGTCTCGTCGGCCGGTTCCTGCGGCAGCGCGGGCCCGGGCCCCTCGGGCGGCTCGGTGGCGTCGACGTCGATACGGGGGAGTGCGGCGAGCGGGCCCGGCAGCTCGTCGTCCGCCCCGGCCAGCACCAGCGAGGGGGTGCTGTCGCCGACGATGTGTGCCAGCTCGCTCTCACCGATCTTCGGATTCACCGGTACGGCCGCCACACCGGCGAGCAGCGCGGCCACCACTCCCACGGAGGTTTCGAGCGTCGGCGTCGCCCAGACCGCGATGCGGGTCTCACCGGCGATCCGCTCGGCCAGCGCGCCCGCCACCGACGCCAGCTGTCGATGGCTCAGCGCGCGGTCGCCGAAGCGCAGCGCGGGGGCGGGCGAACCCTCGCGCAGTGCGGGGAAGAGCACGTTCACCGGATCTCCTTCGTCTCGTCGGCACCCGGCCGCGCCCGACCGGGCCGTCCCGCCTCCGCACCCTGCGCGGGCGCGGAACGGGCTGACGGGACCACTCTCGCAGACGCCACCGACAACGCGCTGAGAACCGGCGATCACCGCCGGTGACCCCGCCTTCGCGGCCTCGCTGCGGCCGGCGCTCAGCCTGGGATCTTGCGGAAGTCCCACGACACCACGGAATCCGGCGTCAGCCTCAGCCAGGCGTGCCGGCCGTCGTGGGGCATCGTGGTCATCCCGAAGTACTTCCCGGCGAACAGCCGCTCCGGAGCGTCCAGTTCGGCACAGCGCTCACCGGTTCGCGGGGCCTCCCCGACGCACTCCGCGCGGCCCGACAGCTCCACGCCGCGCAGTTCGCCGTACGCGTGCCCGTCGTCGACCACCACCGCGATCCGCGGGTCCTTGCGGACCTGGGTCCACCGCCTGCTGCGGGTGATCGAATAGAGCCACAGCGCGGCACCGTCCCAGGCGAACCACAGCGCTCCTACGTGCGGCGCCCCGTCCCCGCCGACCGTCGCGACCCGGCAGGTGCGCTGCTCGGCGAGGAACGCGTCGAGTTCGCCCGGCGTCATCATGATCCGGCGCCCGTGCCGCTGTGTGTCGGTCATCCGTCATCGCCTCCGCTGCGACTGCCCTGGTGGGAACTGCCCACCAGGGACGAGCTGACTGGGCGTCAGAAATCATCGGCGCTCTTCCTGACGGATGCAATGCCCGGTACCCTCGCCCGCCTCGAAGAGCCCCGGCAGGGAGGCGCCCGCCCGGGGCGGACGCCGTCAGGAACGGACCACCGGAACCGGGAGGACCTGCCATGCCCTCGGACGCCGTACGGCTCGGCGAGCAACTCGACCCGGCCTCGACGGTGCTGCTCACCGTCGAGTGCCAGCGGGGCGTGGTCGGCCCGGAGAGCGCGCTGCCCGAACTCGCCGACACCGCCCGCACTTCAGGGGCGCTGGTGAACATCGCCCGCCTGGTGGCGGCCGCGCACGACGCGGGGGTCCAGGTGATGCACGCGGTGGCCGAGCGCCGTCCCGACGGGCGCGGCGCCAGCCGCAACGCGCGCCTGTTCAGGGCCGCGGAGAAGCTGCCCGTCCAGCAGCTCGCCGGGTCCACCGCAGTGCGCATCGCCGATCCCGTACCGGTCGGCGAGGAGGACCTGGTGGTGCGCAGGCTGCACGGTCTGTCGCCGGTCGCCGGCACCGAGGTGGACGCGCTGCTGCGCAACCTCGGCTGCCGGACGCTCGTCGTCACCGGGGTGTCGGCGAACGTGGCGATCCCCAATACGGTGTTCGACGCGGTCAACCTCGGCTACACGGCGGTGGTGCCCGCGGACGCCATCGCCGGGGTGCCCGCCGACTACACCCCGGCGATGATCCGCCACACACTCGCCCTGGTCGCCACCGTCACCACTACGGAGGGCGTGCTGACCAGTTGGCGGAGGCCGCGCCGCACCCGCTGACGGGCCGGACCCACGAACGGACCGACGAACGGGCCGACAGCCGGACCGACGAACGGGCCGCCGACGCACGTAGGACAAGCGGCGGCGCGCCCTTCGGTGGTCCGTTGACGTGCCTCAGGCGAGCGTGACCGTACCGCCCTTGACGTTCACCTTGGCCGGGGGCAGGCCCTTGGTGGCGGGGCCGTGCTTCACGCTGCCATCGGTGATGTCGAACTTGCTGCCGTGACAAGGGCAGTTGATGGTGCCGCCGGAGACCTCGTTGACGACGCATCCCGCATGCGGGCAGACCGCGGAGAACGCCTTGATCTCGCCGCTCTGCGGCTGGGTGACCACCACCTTCTCCGCCTTGAAGATCTTGCCGCCGCCCTGGGGGATCTCCGCCGCCTTGGCGAGTTCCTTGCCGGCCGGACCGGCGCCACTGCCGGCTTCGGAACCGCCCGCCCCCGTGGCGCCGTTGCCGTCCGCCGCCTTGGAGCCGTCACCGCCCGAGCCGGCCATATCACTGCCGCAGGCCGCGAGCGCCGCCGTCAGGCCGGCCGCGCCGACCGCCGCAACCACGGTGCGCCGGGCCGTTCCGCAGCACGGCCGTGCCGGAACCGTCTCCTCCGTCCCCGACCCCGTGGCTGCCGTCTCCGTCCGCCCCGTTGCTGCCTGTCGTGCCATGGTCTGCCTCCGGTTCGTGGTGGTGCCTTCGGTGCGCGATCTGGTCCATGGACGTTGCACAAGCTCCATACGGAGACCTCGGCGGCCGCGTTCAAAGCCGGGCACGTTCTTGTCGGCGCGTCACACTCCGACGGCCGACAGCGCGTCCCGCAGGAAGTCCCGCTGGAAGTGCAGCAGCTGCTCGTTGACCGTGTCGTCGGCCGGCAGGTGGGTGGCCCCCGGCAGCGGCAGCACGCTGTGCGGCCGGCCCGCCGCGAGCAGTTCCGCCGAGAAGCGCAGGGTGTGCGCGGCCGCCACGTTGTCGTCCGCGAGCCCGTGGACGAGCAGTAGCGGACGGGTCAGCAGATGGCCGTGCCCGGCCAGGGAGGAGCGCTCATAGGCGTCCGGACGCTCCTCCGGGTGGCCCAGGAACCGCTCCTTCCAGTGGGTGTCGTACAGCCGCTGGTCGGTGGGCGGGGCGCCGGCCACCGCCGCGTGGAACACATCGGGGCGGTGCAGCACCGCGGCGGCCGCCAGGAACCCGCCGAACGACCAGCCGCGGATCGCCACCCGCGACAGGTCCAGGTCCGGGTACCGCGCCGCGGCCGCCCGGACCGCATCCACCTGGTCCTCCAGTGCCGGCCCGAGCTGGTCGCCGTGCACCGCCTTCTCCCAGGCCGGCCCCCGGCCCGGCGTGCCCCTCCCGTCGACCACCAATACGGCGAAGCCCTGCTCGGCGAACCACTGCGACACACAGGTGGACCACCCCTGGCCCCGTCCCGCCACCTGGAGCCCCGGCCCGCCGTACGGGTCGAGCAGCACCGGCAGCCGGGCCGAGCCCTCCCGGTGCCACGACGGCAGGTGGAGGGCGGCGCGCAACTCCCGTTCTCCCAGGGTGAGAAAGACCGGGCGGGGGGTGACCGCCGGGGTCTCGGCGAGCGAGGTGATGCCCGCCGCGGGCCGGCCGCCGCGCAGCACGCTCACCTCGTTGCCGTGCGGGGTCTGCCCCTCGACAACCACGGTGCCGCCCCGTCCCGTGCCCGTGAACCGGCCCGGCCCCCGGCTCAGCCGCCGGTTGCCGTGGCCGGGCTCATGGCTCCACACATGGGTCTCCAGCGGGTCCTCGCTCGCCGTGAAGAGCACCCGTTCCCCCTCGACCGCCAATACGGCGCGGAGTTGGAGTCCCTCCGGGGTGACCCGGCGGCCCCCGATGGTCAGATAGCGGGTGTCACCGTCGTCCTCGGGGACCACCAGCGCGCCCGAGGCGGTACGGCACGGGGTGCCCGGTATGAGCTCCACCCAGGCCGGATCGGTCCGCTCGTGCCGCACTTCGGTGGCCCCGGTCGCCGGATCGACCGCGAGCAGCCGGACCGTGCGCTGATCCCGGCTCTGCACGGCCAGGAACGGGCCGTGCGCGTCCCAGCCGGCCTCGGTGAGGTACTCGTACGCCGTGCGGTCCCAGATGACCTCCACGCGCCTGCCGTCCAGGGCGACGAGCTGCACCGTGACGTCCGCGTTGGCGGTGCCGGCGGACGGGTAGCGGATCGTCCGCGGCGGCCTGGCCGGATCCGCGGGGTCGGCGAGGTAACGCCGTGCCACCCGGCTGGTGTCGACCCGCGCCACCAGGAGGTGGCGACTGTCCGGGGCCCACCAGTAGCCGCGCAGCCGGCCGATGGATTCGGCCGCGACGTATTCGGCGAGCCCGTAGGAGACCTCGGGGCCCTCGGCACGGGCCAGCTGCCGGTCCTCCCCGGCCAGGGTGACGACGTGGAGGGAGCGGCCGCTCACATAGGCGATGGACCGCCCGTCGGGCGAAGGGCGGGGGTCCACCACCGGGCCCGCCGCCGGGACGGGAAACGGCGCGCCCCCGTCCGTCCGCACCGCCCACAGCGCACCGGACAGTGCGAACGCCACCAGCCGCGCGTCGTCGTCGGCCGCGTAGGAGACCACCCCGGCCGACCTCTCACGGGCGCGCTCCCGGCGCAGCCGCTCCTCCTCGGGGAGCGCTTCGGCCGCGTCCCCCACGAGGAGCGCCGGGTCGGCCAGCACCCGTTCCGCACCGTCCTCGTACTGCCACAGCCGGCCCACGGGGTCGGTACCCGAACCCGTACGGACGAAGAGCACCCGGCGGCCGTCCGGGGAGACGGTGAAATGCCGGGGCACCCCGAGGGAGAAGCGGCGGGTGCGGGCGAACTGGCGTGGAAATGCAGTGGTGTTGACGGGATGGGCGGGGTCGGTGAGGGGCGCGGGGCCGGTGGTGCCGTGTGCCAAGGTGCGGTCGTCCATGGGACGGTCGTCCACGATGCTGTCCTCCAGTGTGTGTGCTGCGCTTTCATCCCGGGATGCCGAGGGGCGTTCCACAAGGCGTGCCACAAGCTATTCCCCAAGGCGTTCCACGGGGCATTCCGCCGGGGCGCTCCGGGGAGGGCTTTCTCCGGGGCTTTCTGCCGGAATCCGCGCAGCACGAAGCACCGGTACCGGACCGGGCGGAAAAGGAATAACGGGTGGCGGAACGCTGCCGTAGCCTGTGGGGATGTTGACCGAAGTCATGGCGACCCGCTATGTCACGCCTTTGCGTGAGGGCGGATCGCTCCCGGGAATCGTCGAGGCCGACGATCTCGGAACTTATATCATGAAGTTCACCGGTGCCGGGCAGGGACGCAAAACCCTCGTCGCCGAGGTGATCTGCGGGCAGTTGGGCCGCCGGCTCGGGCTGCGGGTGCCGGATCTGGTCCGCATGCAGCTCGACCCCGTCATCGGCCTCGGCGAGCCCGACCAGGAGGTCCAGGAGCTGCTGAAGGCCAGCGGCGGGCTCAATCTCGGCATGGACTACCTCCCCGGATCGCTGGGATTCGATCCGCTCGCTTTCGAGGTGAGTGCGCGGGAGGCGGGCCGGGTGGTCTGGTTCGACGCGCTGATCAACAATGTCGACCGGTCCTGGCGCAATCCCAATCTGCTGGTCTGGCACGGCGAACTCTGGCTGATCGACCACGGCGCCGCGATGATCTGGCACCACAACTGGCCGACCGCCGAAAAGGCCGCGAGCCGGCCGTACAACGCCTCCGACCATGTGCTCGCCACGTTCGGTCCGGACCTCGCGGCGGCGGCCGAGGAATTCGCGCCGCGGATCACCGAGGAACTGCTGACCGAGATCGCGGCGGACGTGCCGGACGAATGGCTCGTCGACGAGCCCGGCTTCGACTCGCCGGACGTGCTGCGCCAGGCGTACGTGAAGACGCTGCTGGCGCGTGCCCGTACGATCAGCGAGCGGATCACCGTCGGGGAGCCCACCAAGGACAAGCCCTCGCAGGCGCCGGCATGGCTGGCCGGAAAGTTGCCTCGGAGGGCAGTGAAGTGACCGGTCTGCACAACGGACGCGATGTTTTCGAGTACGCCCTGCTGAAGGTCGTGCCCCGGGTGGAGCGCGGCGAGATGATCAATGCCGGTGTGGTGGTGTACTGCCGCGCCCGGCGCTTCGTCGAGGCCCGCACCCATCTGGACGAGGCCCGGCTGCTGGCGCTGGACCCGACGGTCGACGTCGAGGGGGTGCGCGCCGCGCTCGGCGCCGTGGAAGGGATCTGCGCGGGTGGCGAACGGGCCGGACAGGCCGCGGCGGACGACGCGGGGCGCCGGTTCCGCTGGCTGATCGCCCCGCGCAGCACCATCGTCCAGCCCGGTCCGGTGCACACCGGGCTGACCGCCGATCCCACCACCGAGGCGGAGCGGCTGCTGGACCTGCTGGTCCGCTGAGCCGGATTCCGCACACACCCGGCCCTCCCGTACACCCGGCCGTCCAGCTGGATTCTGCCGGCACCTGGATTCCGCGGGCACCTGGATTCCGCCGTACCCGGATGCGTCCCCAGGGGGCGCCCGGCCCGTCTCCCGGGCCGGGCGCCCCTTTCATCTGTTTTCGTCTGTCCGTCCGGTTTCCGCTCCTTCACCGGGGCGGTGCAGGTGAGCTCGGCAACGGCGCGGTGGTGGGGCGTTGACAGCGGGTGGCCGGGCTTCTAGCGTCAGCCCTGCTCAGGCTACTAAGCGGTTGCTCACCCACGGGATCGGTGCAGCGGACCGTTTGTCGAGGTTTCGAGGTGAGGAGAACCCGCATGTCCACCACCGAGCAGCGCGTCGCCATCGTGACGGGCGCGGCCCGCGGTATCGGCGCGGCCACCGCCGTACGCCTGGCCGCCGAGGGCCGCGCCGTCGCCGTCCTCGACCTCGACGAGGCGGCCTGCAAGGACACCGTCGAGAAGATCACCGCGGCCGGCGGCAAGGCCGTCGCGATCGGCTGTGACGTCTCGGACGCCGAGCAGGTCGAGGCGGCGGTGACCCGGGTCGCCTCCGAGCTCGGCGCACCGACCGTCCTCGTCAACAACGCCGGTGTGCTGCGCGACAACCTGCTGTTCAAGATGAGCGAGACCGACTGGGACACGGTCATGAACGTGCACCTCCGGGGCGCGTTCCTGATGTCCCGCGCCTGCCAGAAGCACATGGTGGACGCCAAGTTCGGCCGGATCGTGAACCTCTCCTCCAGTTCGGCGCTGGGCAATCGCGGGCAGGTCAACTACTCGGCCGCCAAGGCCGGTCTGCAGGGCTTCACCAAGACCCTCGCCATCGAGCTCGGCAAGTTCGGCGTGACCGCCAACGCCGTCGCCCCCGGCTTCATCGTCACCGACATGACCGCCGCCACCGCCGAGCGCGTGGGCATGGGCTTCGAGGACTTCCAGGCCGCGGCCGCCACCCAGATCCCGGTCCAGCGCGTCGGCCGGCCCGAGGACATCGCCAACGCGATCGCCTTCTTCACCGGTGAAGCGGCGGGGTTCGTTTCCGGCCAGGTCCTGTACGTCGCCGGCGGCCCGCTCAACTGACCGCCCACGGACCACAGGAGTACACGACATGACAGAGCAGGCAAACGGGCTCCCGGAGCCCTCCGGCAAGGTGGCGCTGGTGACCGGCGCCAGCCGCGGGATCGGCTACAGCATCGCGGAGGCGCTGGTCGCCCGCGGTGACCGGGTCGTCATCACCGGGCGCAACGAGGACGCCCTCAAGGAGGCCGTCGAGAAGCTGGGCGCGGAACGGGCGCTGGGCGTCGCGGGGAAGGCGCATGACGAGGCCCATCAGGCCGTCGCCGTCGAGCGCGCGATGGAGACCTTCGGCCGGGTCGACTACCTCGTCAACAACGCCGGTACGAACCCGGTGTTCGGGCCCATCGCCGACCTCGACCTCGGTGTCGCCCGCAAGGTGTTCGAGACCAACGTCATCTCGGCGCTCGGCCTCGCGCAGCGCACCTGGCACGCGTGGCAGAAGGAGAACGGCGGTGCGATCGTCAACATCGCGTCGATCGCCGGGCTCAGCGCCTCGCCGTTCATCGGCGCGTACGGCATCAGCAAGGCCGCGATGATCAACCTGACGCACCAACTGGCGCATGAATTCGCGCCATTGGTACGCGTCAACTCCATCGCGCCGGCCGTGATCAAGACCAAGTTCGCGGCCGCGCTCTACGAGGACCGCGAGGAGGAGGCGGCGGCCGCCTACCCGATGGCGCGGCTCGGCGTCCCCGAGGACATCGGCGGGGCGGCGGCCTTCCTGCTGTCCGACGCGGCGGGCTGGATCACCGGCCAGACGCTGGTCGTGGACGGCGGGTTGTTCCTCAACGCGGGGGCGTGAACGGCCGACCGGGCGGCGCGAGTCCGGGGCGGTAGGCCCCTGGGCCAGCTCGCGTCGGTGGGCCGGCGTTGGTGGGCCGGTTTGGTGGGCCCGCGTCGGTGAGCCGGCGTTCGTGGGCCGGCGTGGGTGAGTTCGCGTCCGTGGGCCCGTTGGCCGGCTTGCGTCGGTGTGTGTTCCAAGAGGCAGAGTCCGTGGTGCCGGTCCCCAAGGGGCCGGCACCACTTGCGTGATGGCTAAGGGGTCGGCATCGCTTGCGTGATGCCTACGGGGCTGGCACCGCTTGCGTGATCTCCAAGGGGCCGGCACCACTTGCGTGATCTCCAAGGGGACGGCACCGCTTGTGTGGTTTCGGGGTGAGAGAGGTTCGGGGCCTGCGGAGGGCCCAGGGCCCTGGGGCCTGGGCGTCTGGAGAGGCTCGGCAGGGCGGAGGAGACACAGGCTCTGGTGAGACGTGGTGAAGCCCTGGGACCCGGCAGAGGGGCGATCGGCTTCGGCGGAGTGGCGGAGCGTGGGGGCCTCACCGGCGCCTGGTGGGCCTTGGCGGGCGTGCCGGGCCCCGGCGGAGCGTGGTGGGCTCAAGCGGGGCGAGGTGAGGGCCGCGGCAAGATCCCCGAGGCCGGCGGGGCGCGGGGGCTCAGACGGGGCGTGGTGGGGCCTGGCAGGGGCGCGACGGGCTTACGGGTGTGCTGACCCGCGGCGGGGAATCGTGGCGGCCCAGCGAGGCGAGGTGAGCCCCGGCGGAGCAGGGCGAAGTCCCGAGCCCCGTGCCATAGCCCCCCGCCCCCGCCCCCGACCCCGTGCTCGTTTCCCGTGCCGGGGGCCCGTCCCTATGCCGTGGGCCCGTCCCGTGCCATGGGGCTCGTCCCGTACCGTGGCCCCGGCCTCGTGCCGTGAGCCCGACAGGGTGGGCCCGCCCCCCGGGCCGCGGGCTTGTGTCCGGTGCCCTGCCGCAGCGGCCTCGGCACGGGTCCGCGAGCCTGGTCCGCCTCCGCCCGCCTTCACCCCCCGCCCCCAGCCCCGGGAAGGAATGGCCCGTGGGCGGTGTTGTCAGTGGTCGCCGGTAGGTTCTGGGAGTGAGAACGCAACACACACCGGAGGTTGTTGACGTGGTGACCGACATGCTGCCCGAGTCCTGGCGCGGGGTACTCGGCGAGGAGTTGGCGAAGCCCTATTTCAAGGAGCTCACCGACTTCGTCGAGCAGGAGCGGGCCCAGGGCCCGGTCTATCCGCCCCGCGAGCAGGTTTTCGCGGCGCTGGAGGCGACGCCCTACGACCAGGTGAAGGTGCTCATTCTCGGCCAGGACCCGTATCACGGCGCGGGCCAGGGCCACGGCCTGTGCTTCTCCGTGCAGCCCGGGGTCAAGACGCCGCCGTCGCTGCGGAACATCTACAAGGAGATGAAGGAGGAGCTGGGTCACCCCATTCCGGACAACGGCTATCTGATGCCCTGGGCGCAGCAGGGCGTGCTGCTGCTGAACGCCGTCCTGACGGTCCGCGAGGCGGAGGCCAATTCGCACAAGGGCAAGGGATGGGAGCAGGTCACCGACGCGGTGATCCGCGCAGTGGCGTCCCGGCCCGACCCGGCGGTCTTCGTGCTGTGGGGGAATTACGCCAAGAAGAAGCTGCCGCTGATCGACGAGGACCGGCATGTCGTGGTGCAGGGCGCGCACCCCTCCCCGCTGTCGGCGAAGAAGTTCTTCGGCTCCCGCCCGTTCACCCAGATCAACGCCGCGATCGCCGCGCACGGCCACGCCCCGATCGACTGGCGCATCCCGGACCTGGGCTGAGAAACCGGCCCGGACGGTGGCCCACCGTCGTAGGACTGCCCGGGTCCGGACGGAGCCGTCGTAGTACGGCTGCCCCGGCCCGGATGGTGGCCCACCGGCGTACGGCTGCCCCGGCCGGGACCGTGGACCGTAGCCTGCGCCCGTACGGCTGCCACCCGGCGCGTCGCGCACACCGAGCGAAGCTCTCCGGTGGCGGTTAGCGTCGAGGAAACGTCAGCGGCGGTGAGTGGATACGGGGAGTGCGCGGTGGTGGAGCAGCGGCTGGAGGCGATGTCTGAGGACGGGGTACTGACCCGGATCGGCCAGGCGATCATGCTGCATCGGGCCGGCGATCGCGAAGAGGCGCGTAACCGCCTCTCCGCGCTGTGGCACGAGATCGGCCCGCAGGGCGACGCCTTCCACCGTTGCGCCCTCGCGCACTACATGGCCGACACCCAGGACGACCCGCGGGACGAGCTGGACTGGGACCTCCGGGCCCTGGAAGCGGCCGAGGGCTTCGTCACCGAGCGGCCCCTGGGCACCGGGCCCGCCCCAGGTGAGACCGGGGTGGCCGCCGTGCCGGGGGAGGAGGGCCCTGGCACCCGTCACCACCCCCTCGTCGCGCTGCGGGCCTTCTTCCCCTCGTTGCATCTCAACATCGCGGCCGACTATGCGGCGCTCGACCGGCCGGCCGACGCCCGGGCCCAGCTGCTACGGGCCCGGGCGTCGGTCAACGCGCTCGCCGACGGCGAATACCGCCAGGGGTTGCGGGACGCGATCGATCGTCTGGAGCTCCAGCTGGGCGGGGCGGCTGGCCGTACCCCCTAGCGTCCACGCCGTACCCGCTAGCGTCCACGCTGTATCCCGTGGTCCGCCGCACCCCATGGGTCGTTCGCCGTACCCCGCGGCCTAAGCGTTCCCCCCACACCGCCCGCCGCGTTCCCCCCCCCACAGCGCCCGCCGCGTGCCCGCCAGCGCCCGCCGCGTGCCCGCCGGCGTCCGCCCGGCTAGCGTCCTGCGTCGTCGTCCGGGCGGCGCAGCATGCCGGTCAGGAGTTCCGCGCAGGAGGTGCGCAGCTCGGTGCGGGTGGGGGTGGTGGTGTGGAACTGGCCTGCGGTGCAGGAGAACAGCACGCCGTCGCACCAGGCCACCATCGACAGTGCGTGCCGTTCGGGCGCGGTGGAGCCGGCCGCCGCCAGCATCGCCACCATCGGCTCGCGGAAGGCCCGTCCCGCCCGGTCGTAGATCTCCCGCAGCGCGGGCCTGCGGGTGGCCTCCAGAGCGAGTTCGTAGCGGGCGAGGAGCAACTGCCGGTGCCGTGAGAGGTAGCGGTGCAGTGCGAGCGCGAGGGCGTCCGTGATGGCCTCCGGGCCGGTGCCCACCGCCGGAGTGCCGGCGGCCGCCGTCTCGGGCCCGGCGGTGTGCGCGGCGGCCGTCGGCATTTCCGCCGGGGTGAGCACCGCGGCCTCCCGTTCGGCCAGCCGCCGTACCGCCGCCTCCAACAGGGCCTCCCGGGTCCGCGCGAGGTTCGAGGTGGAGCCCAGCGGCAGACCGGCCGCCTCGTCGACGGCCCGATGGGTCAGCCCCCGCATACCGCGTTCGGCGAGCAGGTGAATTGCCGCATCCGCGATCAGCTGCGGGCGGTCGGAGGCGGGGGAGGAGGGCGAGGGGGCGGGGGCGGGCGGAGCCGGGCGGTGGCCGTCACGAGCGGTCATGTGTGAAGCCTAGCGGGGCCACTACGGGTGTAGTGACGTTCTGCGACTACAGGTGTAGTCTCCTGCCGAGGGGTAACTACATCTGTAGTTGGCTGTCCGTGACTGACCGTCTCTGGCCAGCCGTCCGTGTAGGTGGCGTCGTCCGGACCTCGGACGGACTCGCGACGGTCTCGCCACGGACTCGGCACGGAATCGGAGGCGACATGAAGCAGCAGCGCACCGCGCTGGTGATCGGTGGGGGGATCGGGGGGCTCACCGCCGCGGTGGCCCTGGAGCGCCGCGGGTGGTCGGTCACCGTCGTCGAGCGGGCCGCCGCGCTGGAGCCGGTCGGGGCGGGCATTGCGCTGGCGCCGAACGCCCAGCGCGCGCTGGACACGATCGAGGTGGGCGACGCGGTGCGGGCGAGGGCCGATCGGCAGGGGGCCGGCGAGTTCCGGCTGCCCGGCGGACGACGGCTGGCTCGTACGGACAACGCCGCGGCCGTCCGGCGCTTCGGTGGGCCGGTGGCGATCGTGCACCGTGCCGAACTGGTCGCCCTGCTCGCCGCCCGGCTCCCCGCGAGCGCGGTCCGCACAGGCGCCACGGCCACCCTCGTCGACCCGGGCGACCCCCGCCCGGGCGGCCGCCCGGCCCGGGTCCGCATCGCCGAACCCGACCGGCGCGGACCCGACCAGCCCGTGCCCGACCGGCCGGAACCCGACCGCACCGGCCCCGACCGCCCCCGCACCACTGACGACAAGAACAAGACCGACGCCAAGACCAACGCCAGGGGCAACGGGGGCAACGCCAGGCACAATCACGCCGCCACCTCCACCGACCTCTCCGTAGACCTGGTGGTCGCCGCCGACGGCATCCGCTCCGCCGTCCGCCGTGCGGTCTTCCCCGGTCACCCCGCTCCCCGTTACGCCGGCTTCACCGCGTGGCGGTTCGTCGTGCCGGCGCCCGACGGGGTGGGCCAGGTGGCGCACGAGACCTGGGGGCGCGGCGGCGTGTGGGGCACGGTGCCGCTGGCCGGCGGGCGGATCTACGCGTACGCCACCGCGGCCGTGCCCGCCGGGGGCCGGGCGGTCGACGACGAGCGGGCCGAACTCCTGCGGCGGTTCGGGGCCTGGCACCAGCCCGTTCCGGCGCTGCTCGACGCCGTCGGCCCGGCCGAGGTGCTGCGGAACGACGTGTACAGCGCGGCGGCCGCGCCGCCCGCCTTCCACCACGGGCGGGTCGCGCTGCTCGGTGATGCCGTCCACCCGATGACGCCCAACCTGGGGCAGGGCGGGTGCCAGGCCGTCGAGGACGCCGTCGTCCTGGCGCACGAGGCCGGGCCGGACGCCGATCTGGGGGCCGCGCTGGCCGCGTACACCCGGCAGCGGCTGCCGCGCACCATGGAGGTGGTGCGCCGTGCCGAGCGGATCGGCCGGCTCACCACCTGGCGGTCCCGGCCCGCGTGTGCACTGCGCGCCGGGCTGCTGACCGCCACCGCCCGCCTGGCCCGCGATCACGCGTTGCGCGCCCTCGACGGCATCGCCGACTGGCGGCCGCCGGCCGGCACGTATGCTGCCGGGGCGCGGGGCACCAGGACCGCGGCACTACGCGAGGAGCAAGAGTGAAGGTCGGCTGCATCGGACTCGGCGACATAGCGCAGAAGGCGTACCTGCCCGTACTGGGCACCCTGCCGGGGACCGAACTCCATCTGCACACCCGCACCGCGGCGACCCTCCAACGGGTCGGCGCCGCCCACCGGCTGACCGGCGACCAGCTCCACGCGGACCTGGACTCGCTGCTCGCCGTCGGCCTGGACGCGGCGTTCGTGCACGCCGCCACCGCCGCCCACCCGGAGCTGGTCACCCGGCTCGTCGAGGCCGGTGTGCCGACCTACGTCGACAAGCCGCTCTCCTACGAACTCGACGAGTCACGGCGGCTCGTGGCGCTGGCCGAGGACCGGGGCGTGGGCCTGACCGTCGGGTTCAACCGCCGGTTCGCGCCGGCCTACGCGCAGTGCCGCGAGCACGCCCGCGACCTGATCCTCATGCACAAGAACCGGGTCGGGCTGCCCGAGGACCCGCGCACGCTGGTGCTGGACGACTTCATCCACGTCGTCGACACCCTGCGGTTCCTGCTGCCGGGCGAGCCGGACCACATCGACGTCCGGGCCAGGATCCGGGACGGCCTGATGCACCACGTGGTGCTCCAGCTGTCCGGCGACGGGTTCACCGCCATCGGCACCATGAACCGCCTCAGCGGCTCCGCGGAGGAGGTCCTCGACGTCTCCGGGCAGGACACCCGGCGGCAGGTCGTGAACCTCGCCGAGGTCATCGACCACAAGGGGCAGCCGACGGTCCGGCGGCGCGGTGACTGGGTGCCGGTCGCCCGTCAGCGCGGTATCGAGCAGATCGTCCTGGCGTTCCTGGACGACGTACGGGCCGGCCGGCAGCCGTCCGCCCGGGACGCGCTGCGCACCCACGAGCTGTGCGAGCGCGTCATCACCGACGCGGTGGAGCGGTCCGCTCGCTGAGCCGGTCCGGGGGAGCGCTCCGGCCGTCGCCCCGGCGTGGCCGGGCGGTCCGTCCGCCGGGCCGCCGTGGCGTGAGCCTCTTCCCGCCGCCGTACGCACCGGCGAGCACCAGCGCGCCCACCGCCCCGTACACCACCCAGTCGCCGAACCGGGTGTACGGGCTGGTGCCGGCGGCCAGCGGCAGGTCGTAGACGGCGGCCGCGCTGCGGTCGGTGCCGAGCGTGGGGCCGATCCGCTCGCCGCGGGGGCCGTACACCGCGCTGACGCCGGTGAGGGTGGCGTGCACCATCGGCCGCCAGGTCTCCGCGGCCCGCAGGGCGCCCAGGGAGGCGTGCTGCAGCGGAGCCCAGCTGTCCTGGAACGTGGAGGTCGAGGACTGGGCGACGATCACCTGCGCACCGCCGCGCGCCAGGGCGCGGCTCAGGTCGGGGAAGGCGGTCTCGAAGCACACCAGCGGCCCGATCCGCAGCCCGCCGGCCGTGGCGACGGGCATCACCACCTGGTGGGTGCCGCGTATCCGGTCGGTGGTGGCCGCCTTGCCCACCTTGGTCGCCCAGCCCAGTACGGACCGGAACGGTATGTATTCGCCGAACGGGACCAGCCGTCTCTTGGCGTAGCGGTCGCCGGTCGGGCCGTGCGGGCCGACCAGTACCGCGCTCTTGTAGATGCCCGGGCGCCCGGCGCGTACCGAGTCGGCGTTGACCAGCAGGTCGGCGCCGGTCTCCCGGGACAGCGCGGCGAGCCTGGCGGCGAGCGCCGGGCGGTCCGCCGGGTCCTGGTACATGCTGCTCTCGCCCCAGACGACCAGGTGCACCCCGCGGCCGGCCAGCGACCGGGTGAGCGCCACGCTGCGGGCCAGCCGCTGGGTCGGGGTGCCGTCCGGGCCCGGCTGGACGACCGCGATCCGCACCGTGCCGGCCGGGCGGGGGACCGGCGCCAGGAACCACGCGGCGCCGGCCGCCAGCGCGCACACCAGCAGGCCGGCGACCGCGGGCCGCCAGGTGGCGCGGCGGGCGATCAGTTGGGCCAGGGCGGTGTTCACCGCCACGATCAGGAAGCTCAGCAGCCAGACCCCGCCGATCGACGCCAGCCGCAGGGCGGGCGCGACCTGCCACTGGCTGGCGCCCAGCAGGCCCCAGGGGCCGCCCAAGTACTCCCAGGACCGGACGAGTTCCACCATCAGCCAGCCCGACGGCACCAGCACCAGCGCGGCCGCCGATCTCCCGGAGCCGGGCGCGCCGCCCAGCAGGGCCCGTACCAGCAGCCCCCAGGGCGCCCAGAGCGCACCGAGCAGCAGGGCGAGGACGAGGATGAAGACGTGCAGGCTCGGCAGCAGCCAGTGGTGCACCGCCAGTATGAAACCGGTCCCGCCCAGCCAGCCGTCGAGTGCCGCCCGCCGGGGCGTCGGCGCGGTCCGTACCAGCAACAGCCACGGCACCAGCGCGACGTAGGCCAGCCACCACCACGACGGGGCGGGGAAGGCGAGCGCGGGCAGCGCCCCGGCGAGCGCGGCGGTCGCTCCCCGGCCCCAGGCGGAGCCGAGCCACCGCGTCCGGGGGCCGAGCGGTCTGTCCATACGGTCTCCACGGTCTGCCGGGTGCCGGTCCGTCCGTCCGGCCGGGCGCGCGGGACCGGCCGGACGCTCAGTGTGCGCGGACGGTGCGATCAAGGAAAGGGGGCCTCGCCCGGGGGAGCCGGACGCTCGCCGGGACGGCCGAGGCGCGCCCGGTCGCGGACCGCCCGGGGTCAGTCGTCCGCCTGTCGCACCTCCCGCCATTTCTCCTGTACGACGACCTCGGTCAGCCGCCAGCCGTCCGGGGTGCGGCGGGCGGTGAAGTCGTAGCGGCCGGCACAGGTGTAGTTGGGGGCGGTGGGGCCGCCGTCGTCGTCGGTCGCCGGGCCTGCCAGCCGCATCGGATTGAGGTAGTCGGCCCGGATGCCGGCGGTGTCGCCCGGTGCGCCGTCCTGCGAGGCCAGCGTGATCCGGCGGTTGACGATCAGGTGCTGACGGATCTCGAAGAGCCGGAGCATCTCGGCCAGCCAGGCGGCGACGTCCTCGGCGCTGCCCTCGATGCCGCCCGCCGAGCGGTAGTCGACCCGCGCGTCCGGGGCGAAAAGGGCCAGGTAGCCGGGCCAGTCGCCGTCGTCCACGGCGACCGCGTAGCCGGTGACCAGGTCGTCCAGGGCGAGCCGGTCCATGACGGTGGAGTGTTCCGCGCGCTGCGTCATCTCCTCAGTTTTCGGTATGCGGAAGGCCCCCGCCAAGAGGTGGGGGCCTTCGGTATGCCGCGTTCAGTTCACCAGCGCCGGATCCGCCAGGAGGTCGTCGCCGGAACCGGCCGGTGCGGCCCCGGCGTCCGGGGCCGACGGCGACGCCGCGGGCGACGTGGCCGCCTCGGTGAACTGCGTCCGGTACAGCTCGGCGTACCGCCCGTCGGCCGCCAGCAGTGTCTCGTGGGTTCCGCGTTCGACGATCCGGCCGCCCTCGACGACCAGGATCAGGTCGGCGGCGCGTACGGTCGACAGCCGGTGGGCGATGACCAGCGCGGTACGTCCCTCCAGGGCCTCGCCGAGCGCCTCCTGGACCGCCGCCTCGGAGGTGTTGTCCAGGTGGGCGGTGGCCTCGTCGAGGATCACCACCCGGGGGTGGGCGAGCAGCAGCCGGGCGATGGTCAGCCGCTGCCGTTCGCCGCCGGAGAGGCGGTAGCCGCGCTCGCCGACGACGGTGTCCAGGGCGTCGGGGAGGCCGGCGATCAGCTCCTCCAGGCGGGCCCGGCGCAGCGCGTCCCACAGCTCGTCCTCGGTCGCCTCCGGCTTGGCGAGCAGCAGGTTCTCGCGGATCGAGTCGTGGAAGAGGTGGCCGTCCTGGGTAACCATGCCGAGGGTTCCGCGCAGCGAGGCGGCGGTCAGGTCGCGGACGTCCACGCCGGACAGCCGGACCGCGCCGGAGTCCGCGTCGTACAGCCGCGGCAGCAGCTGGGCGACGGTCGACTTGCCGGCGCCGGAGGAGCCGACCAGGGCGACCATCTGGCCGGGTTCGGCGCGGAAGGAGATGCCGTGCAGCACCTCTTCGCCGCCACGGGTGTCGAGGGTGGCGACCTCCTCCAGGGAGGCCAGCGAGACCTTGTCGGCGGACGGGTAGCCGAAGCGTACGGAGTCGAACTCCACCGAGACCGGCCCGTCGGGGACCTCGCGGGCGTCCGGCTTCTCGGCGATCAGCGGCTTCAGGTCGAGCACCTCGAAGACCCGCTCGAAGCTGACCAGGGCGCTCATCACCTCGATGTGGGCGCCGGAGAGCGCGGTCAGCGGGGCGTAGAGGCGGGTGAGCAGCAGGGCGAGCGAGACGATCGCACCGGCCTCCAGCTGCCCGCGCAGCGCCAGGAAGCCGCCCAGGCCGTAGACGACGGCCAGCGCCAGGGCGGAGACCAGGGTCAGCGCGGTCACGAAGTACGTCTGGACCATGGCCGAGCGGACGCCGATGTCCCGGACCCGGCGGGCGCGGACGGCGAACTCGGCGGACTCGCGGGCCGGGCGGCCCATCAGCTTGACGAGGGTGGCACCCGGTGCGGAGAACCGTTCGGTCATCTGCGTGCCCATCGCCGCGTTGTGGTCGGCGCCCTCCCGACGCAGGGCCGCCAGCCGGCGGCCGACCCGGCGGGCGGGCAGCACGAACACCGGCAGCAGCACCAGGGCGATCAGGGTGATCTGCCAGGAGAGGCTGAGCATCACGCCGAGGGTGAGCAGCAGCGTGACGATGTTGCTGACCACTCCGGAGAGGGTGTCGCTGAACGCCCGCTGGGCGCCGATCACGTCGTTGTTGAGCCGGCTGACCAGGGCCCCGGTCCGGGTGCGGGTGAAGAAGGCGATCGGCATCCGCTGGACGTGGTCGTAGACGGTGGTCCGCAGGTCCAGGATCAGCCCCTCGCCGATGCTCGCCGACAGCCAGCGGGTCAGCAGTCCGAGGCCCGCCTCGGCGACCGCGATCACGGCGATCAGCCCGGACAGGCCGACCACCAGGGCGGACGAGTCACCGCCGACGATCGCGTCCACCACCCGGCCGGCGAGCAGCGGGGTGGCCACCGCGAGCATCGCGGTCACCGTGCTCAGCACCAGGAACCAGACCAGACGCCGCCGGTGCGGGCGGGCGAACGCCGCGATGCGGCGCAGTGTGCCGCGGGAGAAGCGGTGCCGGCCCTGCTGCGCGGTCATCGTGCTGTGCAGCGAGTGCCAGGCGGTGACTTCCATGTCCATGGTGGCCTCCTGTGTGCCGGGTCGTCACGGGATCGCCGTGGGTGACCGGCGACATGAAAGGAACCTAGGACCTCAACCAATATTGAGGTCAACTGATTCCCAAAGGATCACCCGCCAGGCCCCAGGGGGAGCGGTGGTGCGGAGAAAAATGCCGGGCGGCCCGGCCCGGGCCGTGGTGGGGTGTCCCGGTGACGACGACTCAGCCGCGCCCCGACACCGGCCCGCCGGGCACCGACGCCGATGAGAGGACCACCCTGCTCGCCTTCCTCGACTACGTCCGCGAGGCCGTGACCGCCAAGGTGGAGGGCCTCGCGGGACAGGCGGCGCGCGCTCCCGGGGTGCCGTCCGGGACCAGCCTGCTGGGGCTGGTCAAGCATCTGACCGCCGCGGAGCACTACTGGTTCGTCTGGGCCTTCGAGGGCGCCGGGGACGCGCCGCCGGACCTCGGGATGACGGTCTGCGCCGAGGAGCGTGCCCAGGACGTTCTGGCCGGCTACCGCGCGGCCGTCCGACGGTCCAACGAGATCGCCGGGCGCTGCGACGACCTGGGCCGCCCCTGCGTCCGCCCGGCGGGGAAGGCCGGGGCGGTCCGGTCGCTGCGCTGGGTGCTGGTGCACATGATCGAGGAGACCGCGCGGCATGCCGGGCACGCCGACATCCTGCGGGAGCAGGCCGACGGGGCCGTCGGCAGGTGACGGCGTGCGGGGTGTGGATACCGTCCGCCGTGCGCCGAGGGGCGACTTTGAGACAACCTCGTGAGGCGGCGTACGCCGGGGAGTTGAGGTGGCGGGACGGCGGGTAAGCCGTAGACAACTCAAGCGCAACGACGCCCCGGAAACGGGCCGACCCCGCCCGGATCGCGCCGGGCGCCCCCCACCTCTCTTGTACGTCTCCGCCGTGGCGCCCGGCCGTTTCCGGTACCGCGGCACGAAAGTGGGCCGGGCCGATGGACGAACGTCAGTACTACCCGAGAATTGCGGGCCCCGGTCGCGCCGCCGACGGCGCGACCGTCTACGAGCTCCACGGTGAGCTCGACATCCTCGCCGTGTCGGTGCTCTCCGGCCGGCTGGACGACCTCACCGGCGCGCAGGGCGCCGATCTCGTGCTCGACCTGCGCGCGGTGGCCTTCATCGACTGCGCCGGACTCTCGCTGCTCAGCCGCGCCCGCTACCGCACCAGGCAGCGGGGCGGCCGGCTGCGGCTGGCCGGGGTCACCGACGGCAGCAGCGTCGGACGGCTGCTGCGGATGACCGGACTGACCGGCCACTTCGAGCTCGTGCCAGACGACGCCCCCGGCCCCGCCGGCGACGGCGCCGGGGCGGCCGAGGGCGCGGACATCGCCGTGGCGTGACGCCCGCCCGGGGCTCAGGCCGGCAGGGCCGCCTCGATCGCGGCGACCAGCTCGGGAGCCTCCGGCTCGGTACGCGGCCGGAAGCGGCCCGCGACCCCGCCCTCGGCGTCGATCAGGAACTTCTCGAAGTTCCACTGCACGTCGCCGGCGGCCCCTTCGGCGTCCGCGACGGCCGTGAGCTCGGCGTACAGCGGCTGCCGGGCGGCGCCGTTGACGTCGCCCTTCTCGAAGAGCGGGAAGCTGACGCCGTACGTCGTCGAGCAGAACGTGGCGATCTCCTCGGCGGTGCCGGGCTCCTGGCCCGCGAACTGGTTGCTGGGGAAGCCCAGCACGGTGAAGCCCCGGTCCGCATAGCGCTGCTGCAGCCGCTCCAGACCTTCGTACTGCGGGGTCAGCCCGCACTTGGACGCCACATTGACCACCAGCAGCGCCTTGCCGCGGTGGTCGGCGAGCGAGGCGGGCTCACCGGTCAGGGTGCGCAGCGGGATGTCGTACAGGCTCACGGTCATGCTCCTCTTCACGGGTACGCGGACGGGGACGGCCCTCGTCACTCCCAACGGCGCCGCCCGCCCTGATCTTCCCCGGATCGTCGGTCGGCCAGGAAACCGTAGGGCGCAGGGTGCCGGCCCGCCACTCCTTGAGGAGCTGGTCGAAGATGGGGGTGTCCTCCTCGGGCGGCCGACGCGCCTGAGGGGCGGGCGGCGGCGGCAGCGAGGGCGGACGGTGCGTCAGCGAGATCCGCTGAAAAGGGTGCGAGGCGGGCTTCTTGACATCCATGCCCGGACTCAACCGGAAATCGGCGCCCGGGTTGCGGGACGCGGCCGGGGCGGCCCGCAGATGCCCCTGCGGTGGTGACGGGCAGAAGATACGTTCCCGGCGTGAAGGGGCCGGCGGGCGTCCCGCCGGCCCCTTCGCTCACCTCAGCACCACCGGCCGCAACACCAGGGGCGTATCCGGTGGATCTGCCCGGTTCAGGACCGGCACAGCAGCGCTTCCAAAACCTCCGCGAGCGCCGCCTCAGGATCGGCCACCCGGCCCTCCGCGCGCCACGCCACATAGCCGTCCGGCCGCACCAGCACCGCGCCCTCGGGCGTCGTGCCGTGCTTCTCGGCCCAGTCGGCGCCCTCCTCCGGGGCCAGGTCGTCGTCCGGCTCGGTGCCGATCAGGTAGCAGTTCAGCCGCACCCCGAAGCGCTGGACGGCGCCCTTGGCCGCGGTGCGCCACATGTCGCCGTCGGAGCCGGACAGCAGGGTGAACGCCGTCTCGTACAGGTCGAGGGTGGAGCGGCGGCCCTCGGGGCCGGACAGCCACATGTGCGGGGCGCGGGTGCCCGGCTCACCGGTCATCCGCAACTGGTCCGGAACCACCGGGAGTTCGGGATCGGCGCCGACGACCGCGCCGCGCGGGTAGCAGTAGCCGAGCGCGACGGTGAGCACCCCGCGCTGCCGGCCGCCGCCGGCCCCGGGCGCCGGTGCGTACCCGGGGTGGCTGTGCTCCGCGGAGCGGGCCGAGGCGCGGGCGCTGGTCTCCCGAGCCACCGGCAGCCGCTCCGCCTCGTACGTCGACAGCAGCTCCGGGCCCGCCGCGCCGTCCAGGACGGCGGCGATCTTCCAGGCCAGGTTGTGGGCGTCCTGGATGCCGGTGTTCGACCCGAACGCGCCGGTGGGCGACATCTCGTGGGCCGAGTCGCCTGCGAGGAAGACCCGGCCCTCGCCGTACCGCTCGGCGACCCGCTCGGCGGCGTGCCACGGCGCCTTGCCGGTGATCTCCACCGCCATGTCCAGCGCGCCGGTCGCCCGCCGGATGTGGTCGATGCACCGCTCGTCGGTGAAGTCCTCCAGGGTCTCGCCCTGGTCGGGGTGCCAGGGCGCGTGGAAGACCCAGTCCCGCTCGTTGTCCACCGGCAGCAGGGCGCCGTCGGCCTCCGGGTTGGTCAGGTAGCAGGCGATGAAGCGGCGGTCGCCCACCACCTCCGCCAGCTCCGGGGCCCGGAAGGTGATGCTCACGTTGTGGAACAGGTCGCCCGGACCGGTCTGTCCGATGCCCAGCCGCTCGCGCACCGGGCTGCGGGGACCGTCGGCCGCGATGAGGTAGTCCGCGCGCACGGTGTACCGCTCGCCGGTCTCCCGGCTCCTGAGCTCCGCGGTCACCCCGTCCGCGTCCTGTGCGAACGAGACCAGCTCGGTGGAGAAACGCAGGTCGCCGCCGTGCTCGCGGGCACACCGCACCAGGACCGGTTCGAGGTCGTTCTGGCTGCACAGACACCAGCCGGCCGGGCTGATCCGGGCCAGCCCGCCGCCCGGGTCGATCTCCTTGAACAGCCACTCCTGTTCGTCGCCGGTCAGTGAAGGGGCCTGCAGGATCCCGTGGTTGCCGGCCAGCGTCGAGGCCGCCTCCCGGATCGGCCGCTCGGCGCCGGCCACCCGGAACAGCTCCATGGTGCGGACGTTGTTGCCGCGCCCGCGCGGGTGATGGGACGTGGCGGCGTGCTTCTCGACCAACAGGTGCCGTACGCCCAGCCGTCCCAGGAACAGCGAGGCGGACAGGCCCACCAGGGACCCGCCCACGACCAGTACCGGGACCCGTTCTCGGGGGGTGGGATTCATGGCGTGCTCCAGCTCCAAGGCGCATTGGGGGCAGATGGAGCACGAATGCCCGGCCGTGGACCTGTTCGATCACGGTTCACCTGCATGGCTCACAGATCTCGCGCCGCCCGTACGTCCCGGCCACGATCGAATCCGGGACGCCCCCCGGACACCCGGGGCGGGCAGCCCACCATCCCGCTCAGTCACCCGGATCGCACCGGAACTGACGACGCACCACAGGGGCCATCGGGCACCGAAGGAGATGCGTAGACGATGACAACGCTGTCGGAACGAATATCCCAGTCAGCCTTCGACGGCTCACGGCTCAGGGTCGTACTGCTCCTGGACCTCCATGACGGAGCCCAGCAGCAGTTCCTGGAAGCCTACGAGCACCTGCGCAACCAGGTCGCGTCCGTCCCCGGGCACCTCACCGACCAGCTGTGCCAGTCCATCGAGAACCCCTCGCAGTGGCTGATCACCAGCGAATGGGAGAGCGCGCCCCCCTTCCTCGCCTGGGTCAACAGCGAGGAGCACGTCAAGATGGTCCAGCCGCTGCACGCCTGCGTCCGCGACACCCGCTCGCTGCGCTTCAGCGTCCTGCGCGAGACCTCCAACATCGCCGCCCGGGCCCCCGAGCCCCCCAAGGGCCGGCTCCAGGCCAACCCCCGCGTCGGCGACGGTGTGGTGCGGCACGCGCTGACCTTCACCGTGAAGCCCGGCAGCGAGGACAAGGTCGCCGAGATCCTGGCCGGCTACGACTCGCCGGAGGCCCGGGTCGACGACACCACCCGGCTGCGCCGCACCTCCCTGTTCATGCACGGCAACCGCGTGGTCCGCGCGGTCGAGGTACAGGGCGACCTGGTGGCGGCGCTCCGCCACGTCTCCCAGCAGCCCGAGGTCCGGGCCGTCGAGGAGGCCATCAACCCCTACCTGGAGCAGGACCGCGACCTCAGCGACCCGAACTCCGCCCGGGTGTTCTTCACCCGCGCCGCCCTGCCCGCCGTGCACCATGTCGCCTCCGGCAGCGCGCGGCCCGAGGACGTACGGCGCCATGCGCTGTTCTACCCGGCCAAGGAAGGCTGCGGCATGGCGCTGGCCAGGATGCTGGCCCGCCAGGACGAGCTGGCCGCCGACGACCCGGACTGCCCCGTCGCCGGCAGCACCGTCTTCCAGCGCGACGACGTCGTCGTCCGGCTCGTCGACATGCGGATCCCGCTCGACCAGGACCCGCTGCTCTCGCTGGGCATCCGCGGCTCGCGCAAGACGGCCGTACTGCGCCGTCTGCTCGACACCGAAGTGGCCGGCGGTCTGTCCAACGACCGCGAGCTCGCACGCTTCCTCGCGCGCTGCGACATGGCCCTGATCACCGACCGCCGGTCCGCGGGCGCCTGACACCGCCCGCCCGGAGCAGGTCCCATCCCAACCCACCGCCGGCTTCACGCCCCTGGAGGAATCAGCCATGACCACGCACCGCCCACGCATCGTGGACCTCAGCGAGACCCAGCCCAACCGCCGGCGCGGAGGTGATCTGCGCGCCATGCTGACGCCCAGCGCGGTGGGCGCCACGAGCGGCTTCATGGGCATGGCCCTCGTACAGCCCGGCGAGCGCATCGGCGAGCACTACCACCCGTACTCCGAGGAGTTCGTGTACGTCGTCCAGGGCGCCCTCGAAGTGGACCTCGACGGGGAGCCCCATCCGCTGCGCCCGGACCAGGGGCTGCTGATCCCGCCCTACATGCGGCACCGGTTCCGCAACGTCGGGGACGTCGAGGCCCGGATGGTCTTCCACCTCGGCCCGCTGGCGCCCCGCCCCGAGCTGGGCCACGTCGACACCGAGGGCACCGAGGAGCGCAGCCCCGCCGCCCCGCCCGAACGCACGGAGCCGGTGTCATGACGCGCCGCGTGGCGGTCACCGGAGTCGGGATCGTCGCGCCCGGCGGGGTGGGAGTGCCCGCCTTCTGGGACCTGCTGTCCGCCGGCCGTACGGCGACCCGTGGCATCACCCTCTTCGACCCGGAGGGATTCCGCTCGCGCATCGCCGCCGAATGCGACTTCGACCCCGCGGCGCACGGCCTGAGCGCGGAGCAGGTCGCCCGCTCGGACCGGTACGTCCAATTCGCCATGGTCGCCGCGGACGAGGCGCTGCGCGACGCCGGCCTGGACCCCGAACAGGAGGACCCGTGGCGCATCGGGGTCTCCCTGGGCACCGCGGTCGGCGGCACCACCCGCCTCGAACACGACTACGTCGCCGTCAGCGACCGCGGCACGCGCTGGGACGTCGACCACCGGCCGGCCGGCCGCTACCTGGAGCGGGCCTTCTCGCCCAGTTCGCTGGCCTCCGCGGTGGCCGAACAGGTCGGCGCGCACGGCCCGGTGCAGACCGTCTCCACGGGCTGCACCTCCGGCCTCGACGCCATCGGCTACGCCTTCCACTCCATCGAGGAGGGCAAGGTCGACGTCTGCGTCGCCGGTGCCTCGGACTCGCCGATCTCCCCGATCACCGTGGCCTGCTTCGACGCGATCAAGGCGACCTCCGCCAACAACGACGACCCCGCCCACGCCTCCCGGCCGTTCGACGCCCACCGCGACGGATTCGTCATGGGCGAGGGCGGCGCCGTGCTCGTCCTGGAGGAGCTGGAGCACGCCCGGGCCCGCGGTGCGACCGTGCACTGCGAGATCCGCGGCTACGCCACCTTCGGCAACGCGTACCACATGACCGGGCTGACCCAGGAGGGCCTGGAGATGGCCGAGGCGATCAACCGCGCGCTCGACCACGCCAGGATCGACGCCACCCAGGTCGACTACGTCAACGCACACGGTTCGGGCACCCAGCAGAACGACCGGCACGAGACCGCAGCGGTCAAGCGGTCGCTGGGCGCGCACGCCCACAAGGTGCCGATGAGCTCCATCAAATCCATGGTGGGCCACTCGCTGGGTGCGATCGGCGCCATCGAGATCGTCGCCTGTGTGCTGGCACTGACCCACCAGGTCGTGCCGCCGACGGCCAACTACGAGACTCCGGACCCGGAGTGCGACCTCGACTACGTGCCCCGGACGGCGCGGGAGCTGCCGCTGCGTTCGGTGCTCTCGGTCGGCAGCGGCTTCGGCGGATTCCAGTCAGCGGTGGTACTGACCCGACAGGGCGGGAGGTCGGCATGAGCTCCGCGAAGGAACGACGCTCCGTCGTCACCGGCATGGGCGTCATCGCCCCCAACGGGGTGAGCACCGACGCCTTCTGGAAGGCGACCAAGGAGGGCATCAGCGTCCTCGACCGGGTGACCCGGGAGGGCTGCGAACACCTCCCGCTCAAGGTCGCCGGTGAGGTGCGCGGCTTCGACCCGGCGGACCTGATCGAGGAGCGCTACCTCGTCCAGACCGACCGGTTCACCCACTTCGCCATGGCGGCGGCCAATCTCGCGCTGGACGACGCCCGCCTCGGCCGCGCCGACTACGCCGGCTCGCCGTTCGCGGTCGGCGTCGTCACCGCCGCCGGGTCCGGCGGCGGTGAGTTCGGCCAGCGCGAGCTGCAACGGCTGTGGGGCCAGGGCTCCAAGTACGTCGGCCCCTACCAGTCGATCGCCTGGTTCTACGCCGCCAGCACCGGACAGATCTCCATCCGCGGCGGCTTCAAGGGCCCCTGCGGAGTCGTGGCCAGCGACGAGGCGGGCGGCCTGGACGCCCTGGCGCACGCCTGCCGCACCGTGCGGCGCGGCACCGACGCGGTCGTCGTGGGCGCCGCCGAGGCACCGCTGGCCCCCTACTCGGTCGTCTGCCAGCTCGGCTACGACGATCTGAGCACGCTCGACGACCCGGTCCGCGCCTACCGCCCGTTCACCGACGGCGCCTGCGGATTCGTGCCCGCCGAAGGCGGCGCGATGCTGGTCGTCGAGGAGGCGACGGCGGCCGAGGGCCGTGGCGCACCCGTCCGGGCCGAACTGTCCGGACACGCCGCGACCTTCACCGGCGCCTCCCGGTGGGAGGAGTCCCGGGCCGGACTCGCCCACGCCATCCGCGGCGCGCTGGAGGACGCGCGGTGCGCCCCGGACGAGATCGACGTGGTGTTCGCGGACGCCCTGGGCGTCCCCTCGGCCGACCGGGCCGAGGCGCTGGCCCTCGCGGACGCCCTGGGCCGGCAGGCCACCCAGGTCCCGGTGACCGCGCCCAAGACCGGTACCGGGCGGGCGTACTGCGGTGCCCCCGTCCTGGACATCGCGGCCGCGGTGCTCGCCATGGAACACGGTGTGGTGCCGCCCACCCCCAACGTCGTCGACGTGTGCCACGACCTTGACGTCGTGACCGGCCGGGCCCGCCCCGCCGAACTGCGGACGGCGCTGGTGCTGAGCCGGGGACTGATGGGCTCGAACGCGGCGATGGTGCTGCGGCAGGGCTCGCCGTCCCCCTCGTGAGAAGGAGAACCGCACATGACTGCTCAACTGACCCTCGCTGAGCTGGCAGCGCTGATGAAGTCCGCCGCCGGCCTGACCGTCGACCCGAAGGACCTGGCCAACCGGGCCGACTCGACCTTCGCCGAGTTCGGCCTCGACTCGCTGGGCCTTCTGGGCATCGTGGGCGAACTGGAGAACCGGCGCGGCCGGCCGATGCCGACCGACGCGGAGCGCTGCAAGACGCCGCGCGACTTCCTCGCCCTCGTCAACACCCCTGGCAAAGCCCCCCTGGAAGCCGACAAAGTGCCTACGACAGGAGCCTGACATGCCCGGCCACACCGAGAACGACATCACCATCGCCGCGCCCCTCGACCTCGTCTGGGACATCACCAACGACATCGAGAACTGGCCGCAGCTGTTCAGCGAGTACGCCGCGGTCGAGGTGCTGTCCCGCGAGGGCGACAAGACCACCTTCCGGCTGACGATGCACCCGGACGACAACGGCACCGTCTGGAGCTGGGTCTCCGAGCGGGTCGTCGACCGCGCGCACCGCACCGTCCGTGCCCGCCGGGTGGAGACCGGCCCGTTCGCGCACATGGACATCCACTGGAAGTACTCCGAGATCCCGGGCGGCACCTCGATGCACTGGACCCAGGACTTCGCGATGAAGCCGGACGCCCCGGTCGACGACAAGGGCATGACCGAGCTCATCAACCGCAACTCCCGGATCCAGATGGAGCTCATCCGGGACAAGATCGAGCAGCGGGACCGCGAGCTGCGGTCCGCCGCCGTCAGCTGACGGCCCGCCGGGCCGCGTCCGGACCGCCCTCGGGCGGCAACGAAGGGATCTTCCCGATGCATCACGCTCTGATCGTCGCCCGCATGAAACCCGGTTCGGCACCGGACATCGCGGAGGTCTTCCGCGCGTCCGACCGTACGGAACTGCCGCACCTGGTCGGCGTCTCGCGGCGGACCCTGTTCCAGTTCGGTGAGGTGTACCTGCACCTCATCGAATCCGACCGGCCGCCCGGCCCGGAGATCGCCAAGGTCACCGAGCACCCCGAGTTCCGTGCGGTGAGCGACAAGCTGTCCGCCTTCGTCAGCGCCTACGACCCCGAGACCTGGCGGAGCCCCAAGGACGCGATGGCCCAGCAGTTCTACCGCTGGGAGCGCGACGGCAGCCGCTGACGCGCAGGCCGGGCCGGGGCGATCCCCCGGACTCCGGCCGCAGCCCGGGAACCGGCACGGCCGCCCGGCGGGGAGAACTCTCCCCGCCGGGCGGCCGGCCGTTCCCGGGCGGTTCACTGCGGCCGGGCACTCACGCCGGGACGGTGCACTCGAAGGCGTGCAGGTACGGATTGACGACGAGGACGTCGTGCACCTCCAGCCCGGCGTCGGAGAGCCGGCGGATCATGCTGTCCTTGGTGTGCTTGGCGCCGCCCACGTTCAGCAGGAGCAGCAGGTCCATGGCGGTGGTGAACTTCATCGACGGGCTGTCGTCGACGAGGTTCTCGATGACCACCACCCGGGCGCCGGGCCGGGCCGCCGCCTTGACGTTGTGCAGCGTCCGGCGGGTGGAGTCGTCGTCCCACTCCAGGATGTTCTTGATGATGTAGACGTCGGCCCGGACCGGGATGTCCTCCCGGCAGTCGCCGGGCACCACCTTCACCCGCGGCGCGAGCGGACCGCCCGCGCGCAGCCGGGGGTCCGGGTGCGCCACGACCGTGGGCAGGTCGAGCAGGGTGCCCTCCAGCGAGGGGTGCTTCTCCAGCAGGCTGGCGAGGACGTGGCCCTGCCCGCCGCCGATGTCCGCCACCGACTGCGCCTTCGACAGGTCCAGCAGCCGGGCGACGTCCTCGGCCGACTGCTTGCTGGAGGTGGTCATGGCCCGGTCGAAGACCTGGGCGGACTCGGTGGCGTCCTGGTGCAGGTACTCGAAGAAGCTCTTGCCGTACAGGTCGTCGAAGACGTCGCGACCGGAGCGCACCGCCTCGTCGAGCCGCGGCCACGCCTCCCAGGTCCACGGCTCGGTGCACCACAGGGAGATGTAGCGCAGGCTGTTCGGGGTGTCCTCGCGCAGCATCCGGGACATGTCGGTGTGGACGTACTTCCCGTCGTCGGTCTCGGCGAAGATCCCGTAGCAGGACAGTGCGCGCAACAGCCTTTCCAGCGGCCGCGGTTCGGCCTTCACCTCGGCGGCGAGCTCCTCGGCGGAGGCCGGCCGGTCGCCGAGCGCGTCGGCGACGCCGAGCCGCGCCGCCGCCCGTACCGCCGCCGCGCACGCGGCTCCGAAGACGAGCTCCCGCAGCCGCATGGCCGACTGGGGCGAGGGACTTACGGTGGTCATTGGAGCCTCTATTCTCCCGTGGTAGGTGAGTGCACCCGTGGCACCGGGTGCGCCAGGTGGGCCGTCAGCACAGCCCGGCCGGCTTCGAGGTCCGGCAGACGTTGCGGACGAACCGGTTGCCCCGGCCCTTGGGGTCCCGGTCGGCCAGGTCGACCGGCTTGTTGCGCAGCACGATGTTGTCGACGACGGTGTTGTGCTCGTTGAGCGCGCCCACGAAGCTGTGGAAGAGCACCACGCCCCCGGAGAGCGGTGACTTGCCGCGGTTGTCGCGGACCAGGTTGTGCCGCACCAGCGCCCGCTCGGTGCCGGTGAGCACGATGCCCGAACCCTGGAGGAACGGCAGCCGCTTGGTGGCGGCGCAGTGCCTGTTGTTCCGGGAGACGTCGTTGTCCCGTACGGTCAGCGCGCCGGCCCGGGGGCGGGACTCGTCGCCGACGATGAAGACCCCGGCGCAGTTCCCGGTGACGGTGTTGTGGCCGACCGTCAGGTTCCTGACGCGGCGGATGGTGACACCGATCCGGTTGCGGGACATCCGGTTCTCGGTGATCGACGCGCCGCGGGTGTCGGTCGCGCCGCCCTCCTCCTTGACGGTGTTCGCCAGGAAGATGCCGGAGTCGCCGTTGTCGGTGACGAAGTTGTCGCGGATCACGCCGCGGGTGGACTTCTCCTGCGCGATGCCCCAGACCCCGTTCTTCCGGGACGTCACCCCGTGCACGGTCATCCGGTCGGTGCCGGAGGCCCAGATGCCGTTCTGCTTGAAGCCGGTGACGGTCAACGCGTGGATGCTGACGTCCCGGAGCGGATGGTGCCGCGAGCCGAGCACGCAGATGCCGTTGCCCTCTTCGCCGCAGCGGTTCGCCGCCCGCTTCGCCGAGGGGCGGATCACCGTCTTCTTGCCGGCCCCGACGAGGCGCAGCCGCGACGTGGTGATCAGCACGCTCTCGCGGTAGATCCCGGGTCTGAGGACGACGGTGTCACCCGGCCGGGCCGCGTCCACCGCCTGCTGGATCGACTCGCCCGGGCGGACCACATGCCGTCCCGGGGCATCGGAGGGAGGGGCCGCACCCAGTCCGCCGGCCATCACCGCGGCGACGCAGCCCAGGAGTGTCATCTGTTGTAGCGCCATGAGGCGAAGCTATGGGCGATCAACCACGCTCGCCATTTGTGGTGGCCCGAGGACGGCCGAAGGTGCGCCCGCCGGTGTCCGACACGCCGTCAAGTCCGCTGCCGTGCCGCCCGTCCGGCGGCGCATCAGGGCCGGTCAGGGGGGTTCTCCGGGGGCTCGCCGCAACTTCCTTCGCCGGTCGGCGGATCGACCGGCCGGCACTCACCTGACCGGGTATCGGACGCCGCGGCCGAACGGTCCCCGGGGCCGGCGTCCGACGGGGGGTCAGCCGGCCCGTCCGGCCACACCTCGGTCAGGAACGCCGTGAGGCTGGTCGGCAGGAACCACGGTCGGACGCGGAAGACGGTCATGGCAGACCAACGCGCGGGGCCCGGCCGACGACACCCGGCAGGGGGCCGGACGCCCCCTTCATCACCCCAACGGCCCTCGGCGGCGCGGGCGGTGCGGCCGGTCCCGGCTCAGCGGGCGCGCCGGATCGCCGCCTCGATCCCGTCCAGGACGACCGCGAGCCCGCCCTCGAAGGTCGCCCGCGCCTCGCGTTCCAGATACGGCACCGCGTCGTCCGTGGCCGGGGTCGCGCCCTCGGTCTCCAGCCGGACCAGCAGCGGGAAGCGCGCGGTGAAGTCGGGCACCACCTCGTCCAGCATCCCGGACCGTGCCAGCCACCAGTCCTCGTCGGACACCCCGGTCGAGGCCGCGGCCACCCGGGACTCGGCGACGGTCCGCGCGGCCCCGCGCACGACGTGCACCAGCGTCCCGACCACCGGCCGCAGCACCGCGGAGTCCAGGCCGGTGGCGTACAGCAGTGCCAGCAGCGTCTCCAGGGCGCGGTACTCGTGGGGGCCGAGCACCGGGCGGGCCTGGGAGACCTGGAGCACCCAGGGGTGGCGCAGGTAGAACTCCCAGGTGTCCTCGGCCCAGGACGTCACCGCGGCCCGCCAGCCCGCCGCCCGGTCGTAGTCGTGCGGGAGCTCGGCCAGCACCTGGTCGTACATCAGGTCCACCAGCTCGCTCTTGCCCGGCACGTAGGTGTACAGCGCCATGGCGGTGCGGCCCAGCCGCTCGCCGACCGCGCGCATGGACAGGGCCGCCATGCCCTCCGCGTCGGCGACCGCGATCCCCGCCCGGACGATCACCTCGACGCTCAGGGCCGGTTTGGGGCCCGGCCACTGCCGCGTACGCGCCCCGCCGGGGCGCTCGTCGCGCCACAGCAGAGCCATCGACCGACGGGGATCGCCCTGTCCGGCGAATACCACCACTTGCCGTCTCCTTACGCCATAAAGTAACGTCGCCCGGCGAACTCTTTACGGTGTAAGGATATCAGGAGGGGTGGCGGCTGACATGGGGGCCGAGCAGGTCGGAAAGCCGGAAAAGGAGACCGCGTACGCCGCGGACGGCCATGATGTGATCGAGGTGCGCGGCGCCCGGGAGAACAATCTCGCCGACATCTCCCTGGACATACCCAAGCGCCGCCTCACGGTCTTCACCGGAGTCTCCGGATCCGGGAAGTCCTCCCTGGTCTTCGGCACCGTCGCGGCCGAGTCCCAGCGGCTGATCAACGAGACCTACACGGCCTTCGTGCAGTCCTTCATGCCGGCGCGCAGCCGGCCCGACGTGGACGCGCTGCGCAATCTGAGCGCGGCGATCGTCGTCGACCAGGAACGCATGGGCGCCAACGCGCGCTCCACGGTCGGCACCGCCACCGACGCCCACACCATGCTGCGGATCATCTACAGCCGCCTGGGCACCCCGCACGCCGGGACCTCCACCGCCTTCAGCTTCAACAGCGCCGAGGGCATGTGCCCCGGGTGCGAGGGGCTCGGCCGGGTCTCCACCATCGACCTCGACCAGCTCGTGGACACCTCACGCTCCCTCAACGAGGGCGCGATCAGCGCCCCCGGATTCACCGTGGGCTCGTGGTACTGGCAGACCCTCGCGCACTCCGGATTCTTCGACCCCGACGTGAAGCTCGCGGATTTCACCCCCGAGCAGTGGGACGACTTCCTGCACAAGCCCGCCACCAAAATCAAGCGCGGCACCTCGAACATCACCTATGAAGGACTGCTGACCCGGGTCCGGCGGACCTATCTCGCCAAGGACCGGGATTCCCTGCAACCGCACATCCGGGCCTTCGTCGACCGTGCGGTGACCTTCGCCGCCTGCGGAGCCTGCGGCGGCGCCCGCCTCAATCCCGCGGCCCTCGCCTCCCGCATCGCCGGCCGCAACATCGCCGAATGCTCCGCCCTCCAGATCAGCGACCTGGTGGAATTCGTCCGCGGCATCGACGACCCGTCGGTGGCCCCGCTGGTCGCCACCCTCCGCCACACCCTGGAATCCCTCGTCGAGATCGGCCTCGGCTATCTGAGCCTGGACCGGGAATCCGGCACCCTCTCCGGCGGCGAGGCCCAGCGGGTGAAGATGGTCCGCCACCTCGGCTCCAGCCTGACCGACGTCACCTACGTCTTCGACGAGCCCACCGTCGGCCTGCACCCGCACGACATCCAGCGGATGAACGACCTGCTGCTGCGGCTGCGCGACAAGGGCAACACCGTCCTCGTCGTCGAGCACAAACCCGAGACCATCGCCGTCGCCGACCACGTCGTCGACCTCGGCCCCGGCGCCGGACCGGCCGGCGGACGGCTCTGCTACACCGGCGACGTCCGCGGTCTGCGGGCCTCCGGCACCCTCACCGGCCGCCATCTCGACCACCGCGCCGGGCTGCGCGAGCAGGTCCGGCGGCCCACCGGCCACCTCGCCATCACCGGCGCGACCACCCACAACCTCAAGGACGTCGGCGTCGACCTGCCGCTCGGCGTGCTCACCGTCGTCACCGGCGTGGCCGGCTCGGGCAAGAGCTCACTCGTCCACGGCTCACTGAGCGGCCGGGACGGCGTCATCACCGCCGACCAGTCCCCGATCCGCGGCTCCCGGCGCTCCAACCCGGCCACCTACACCGGACTGCTCGGCCCGGTGCGCACCGCCTTCGCCCGGGCCAACGGCGTCGGTCCCGGACTGTTCAGCGCCAACTCCGAAGGCGCCTGCCCCACCTGCAAGGGCATCGGACTGGTCTACACCGACCTGGCGATGATGGCCGGCGTGGCCTCCGTCTGCGAGGAGTGCGAGGGCCGGCGGTTCACGCCCGAGGTGCTCACCTACACGCTGCGCGGCAAGAACATCAGCGAGGTGCTCGCGATGTCGGTCGCCGAGGCCCGGGAGTTCTTCCCCACCGGCCAGGCCCGCACCGTCCTCGACCGGCTCGCCGACGTGGGCCTGCCCTACCTCGGCCTCGGCCAGCCGCTCACCACCCTCTCCGGCGGCGAACGGCAGCGCCTCAAACTCGCCCTCCACATGGCCGAGAAGGGCGCCGTCTACATCCTCGACGAGCCCACCAGCGGACTGCACCCGGCCGACGTGGACCGGCTGCTGGGCCTGCTCGACCGGCTGGTCGACGACGGCAACACCGTCATCGTCATCGAACACCACCAGGCCGTCATGGCCCACGCCGACTGGCTCGTCGACCTCGGCCCCGGCGCCGGCCACGACGGCGGCCGCATCGTCTTCGAAGGCACCCCCGCCGACCTCGTCGCCACCGCGGACACCCTGACGGCCCGCCACCTGCGGACCTACCTGGGCCGGGCCGCCGCGTGAGGCCGTGAATCCGCACGCCCCCACGCGGGAAGGGGAGTTGCTCCGCGGCTCAGCCCGCGCGCTCCGCCGCGCTGCGCTCCACGCAGAACTCGTTGCCCTCGATGTCGGCCATCGTCGCCCACCCCGTCCCGTCGGGCCGGCGGTGGTCGGCGACCAGGGTCGCGCCGAGCGCCAGCAGCCGCTCGACCTCCTCGTCGCGGCCGCGGTCCTGCGGCTGCAGATCCAGATGCAGCCGGTTCTTCCCGGCCTTGGCCTCGGGCACCGTGAGGAACAGCAGCGCACCCGCCGCCGCGGTGACCGTGGCCTCCGGGTCCCCCGGGACGTCGTCCTCGGCCAGCGAACCGCCCAGCACCTCGGCCCAGAAGGTCGCCAGACGGTGGGCATCGGTGCAGTCGACGGTGATGTGCCGTATCAGTGAGGTCATGCGCGCCAGTGTCTGCGGAGGCCACGGGCCTGTCCACCGGGACCGCGGGCCGGGCGTGCACCGCTTTGTCCGGCCCACCCATTCAGGTCGGGCACCCCCGTCGTCTACAGTTGCAGAAATCCGCAATTCAACAGATGACGCGACGGCCGTGCGGCCTGAACGCGGAGGACCATGCGTGGGCGGTTTCGCCGAGTCGGTACGGGCACACCAGACCCGCGGTGCGGGCCGGGCAGGGGCGCGGACATGAGCGGCGCCCGGTCACACCCCACCGGGACCGGGTGAGCGCGGATGTCCGGCGCAGCACGGCGTAAGGGACCGCCGCCCTGGCGGGCGGTCCGCTCCCGCACCTGCATACCGGCGCCCCCCGGCCCGGGTGCCGCCCGGCCCTGCCGCGGACGCCCGCCGGCCCGGGGGCCGTTGCACCGACCCCGCGGACACGGCCGCGGCTGCCCCGAGCCGACCACCCGTCACCACGCCTCCCCGCGCTGCGGCGCCCTGCGCCCGCCCACCACCGCGCTCCGCCCGGGCCTCCAGCTGGCCCGGCTGCCCGGCGCCGTGCTGGTCACCCACCGGCCGCCGCGCGCAGGCCTGTTGCGCCGGATCCTGCTCGCCGTCCTCGTCACGAACCTGCTGCTGCTCTTCCTCGCACTGGTCGTCTACCTGGGACGGCACGCGGGCACGTAGCGGCGTCCGCCCGGGCCCCCGGCCGGACCCGCCACAGCCACCTGACGTCCCGTCCGAACGACCACACCAGCAGCGCCAGCGCCCCGGCCACCGCGGCGCCGGCCACCGCCCGCGGCACGATCCCGGCACCGGCCACCACCAGCACGACGCCCTGCAGCGCCGCCACCGTCTTCCGGGCCATGCTGGGCGGCAGCGCACCGCGCAACCACGGCCAGACCCAGGACGCCGCGACGAACGCGTACCGCATCAGACCGATCGCCAGCACCCAGACGCCCAGCGGCATCGCGACGTACACGCACAGCACCAGGATCAGGAACGCGTCGACCTCCATGTCGAAGCGCGCCCCCAGCCGCGTCGCCGTGCCGGTGCGCCGGGCCACCTGCCCGTCCACGGCGTCCAGGATCAGCGCCACCGTGGCCAGCGCGGTCAGCACCGCGACCGGGGCCCGCCGGTCGAAGGAGTCCGCGACCAGCGCGGTCACCCCGCCCACCAGGATCGTCCGGGCCAGCGTGACGCGGTTCGCCGGCCCGAACGGACCGGTCCACGACCGGCGCAGCGCCAGCGTGAGCACCGCCCAGGTCACCACCGCGAACGCGGAACCCGTCAGCCATCCCGCGGTGCCCAGTCCGACCACCCGGCACAGCGCCTCCAGCACCAGCAGCTGCACGCCCATGCCCGCCGTGGTGTCCGGCCCCAAGGCTCTTGTGTCGAAGTGCTCTTGTACGGCCACCGTGCCTCCCTTGACCTGTGGCGCAGTCGAGGGGCGCCGCGTAGGGTGACGGCGTCCTTGATCCCCAGCATCGAGGACTCCTCGCCGTAGCGTCCAGGAGGATCCCGTTGCCGCGCGCCGCTTGTGCCTTTTGGACAAACGCCCCAGGACGGGGCGGGATCCGGCCGGCGGAGCTGTCCGGGCCCGGGCCCGACGAGGTGCTGGTGCGCACCCTCTGGTCCGCTGTGAGCCGCGGCACCGAGACCCTGGTCTTCCGCGGCCAGGTGCCCGAGAGCCAGCACACGGCGATGCGCGCGCCCTACCAGGAGGGCGACTTCCCGGCTCCGGTCAAATACGGCTACCTCAACGTCGGCGTCGTCGAGGAGGGACCGCCCGCGCTGCGCGGCCGCACGGTCTTCTGCCTGTACCCGCACCAGACGCACTACGTCGTCCCGGCCCACGCCGTCACGCCCGTACCGGACAGCGTGCCCGCCGCCCGCGCCGTCCTCGCCGGCACCGTCGAGACCGCGGTCAACGCCCTGTGGGACGCCGGGCCGCTGATCGGCGACCGGATCGCGGTGATCGGCGGCGGCATGGTCGGATGCAGTGTGGCCGCCCTCCTCGCCCGTTACCCGGCGGTGCGGGTGCAGTTGGTCGACGCCGATCCCGGCCGCGCCGCCACCGCCCGGGCGCTCGGTGTGGACTTCGCGCTGCCCGCCGACGCCCGGGGCGACTGCGACCTCGTCGTGCACGCCAGCGCCACCGAGGAAGGACTGGCCCGCGCCCTCGAACTGCTCGCACCGGAAGGCACCGTCCTGGAGCTGAGCTGGTACGGCGACCGGCGGGTCAGCCTGCCGCTGGGCGAGGCGTTCCACTCCCGCCGGCTGGTCGTGCGCAGCAGCCAGGTCGGCACCGTCTCCCCGGCCCGGCGGGCCCGCCGCGGCTACGCGGACCGGATGGCGCTCGCCCTCGAACTCCTCGCCGATCCCGCCTTCGACGCGCTGATCACCGGAGAGTCCGCCTTCGAGGAGCTGCCGCAGGTGCTGCCCCGGCTCGCCTCCGGCGACCTCCCGGCGCTCTGCCACCGCATCCGGTACGCACCGCCGGACGGCCGGTAGGCGCCGCGCCCCGGCCCCGGATCCGCCCCCCACCACACCGTCACTGAGACCGACATCACACCGGAGGAACGGCCTTGTTCAGCATCACCGTCCGCGATCACCTGATGGTCGCGCACAGCTTCCGCGGTGCCGTGTTCGGCCCCGCGCAGCGGCTCCACGGCGCGACGTTCATCGTGGACGCCACCTTCCGCCGGCCCGAACTCGACGCCGACAACATCGTCGTGGACATCGGCCTGGCCACCCAGGAACTCGCCGGTGTGATCGGCGAGCTGAACTACCGCAACCTCGACGACGAGCCCGCCTTCGCCGGCACCAACACCTCGACGGAGGCGCTGGCCAAGGTCATCGCCGACCGGCTCGCCGACCGTGTGCGGGCCGGAAACCTCGGCGAGGGCGCCCGCGAACTGACCGGCATATCGGTCACCTTGCACGAATCGCATATCGCCTGGGCCAGCTACGAGCGCGCGCTGTGACCCGCGGCGGCGCCGCCCGGGCGGGGGAGCGGACGGTGCACGTCGTCCTGCCCGGCGGCGTCGACGACCCGGCGGCGCCCAGCGGCGGCAACACCTACGACCGCCGGGTGTGCCAGGGCCTTCCGGCGGCGGGGTGGCGCGTGCGCCCGCACGCCCTGCCCGGCGCCTGGCCGCGGCCGGCCGCCGCCGACCGCGCGGAACTGGCCCGGCTGCTGGCGGAACTGCCCGACGGCGCGGTGGTCCTCCTCGACGGGCTGGTCGGCTGCGGCGTCCCCGAGGTCCTGCAGCCCGAGGCGGCCCGGCTGCGGCTCGCCGTCCTCGTCCATCTGCCGCTGGCCGACGAGACCGGGCTCGACCCCCGCGAGGCCGCCGACCTGGACGCCCGGGAACGCCGGGCCCTGCACGCCGCCGGCGCCGTCGTGGCCACCAGCGCCTGGGCCGCCGGCCGGATCACCGCACACCACCACCTGCCGCCCGCCCGCGTGCACATCGCCCGGCCCGGCACCGACCCCGCCCCGCTCGCCCCCGGCACCGACCCCGGCACCGCGCTGCTCTGCGTCGCCGCGCTCACCCCGCGCAAGGGACACCGCCGGCTGCTCGACGCCCTGGCCACCGTCACCGGTCCGCCCTGGCACTGCACCTTCGTCGGCGGGCCCGGCGGTGATCCCGGGTACGCCGCCCAACTGCGGGACCAGGTCGACGAGTTGGGGCTCGGCGACCGGATCCGTTTCGCCGGGCCGCAGACCGGTGCCGAGCTGGCCGCGCACTACGCCGCCGCCGACCTGCTGGTGCTGGCCTCGTACGCCGAGACCTACGGCATGGTGATCACCGAGGCGCTGGCGCGCGGAATTCCGGTCCTGGCCACGGCCGTCGACGGCGTACCGGAGGCCCTCGGACAAGCCCCCGACGGCACCCCGCCCGGCCTCCTCGTCCCCGACGGGGAACCCGCGGCGCTCTCCGGCGCCCTCCGCGACTGGTTCGGGGACCGGGCGCTGCGGCACCGGCTGCGGGAAGCCGCGCGCGGACGGCGTGCCATGCTGGAGGGGTGGGAGATGACGTCGCACAGCCTGGCCGAAGCGCTGGAACGGCTTCGGCACGACCCCCGGAGCAGCCGTTGACCGCCGTCGGCAGCCCCCGATTCGCCCCGCGCTGGCTGGAGTTGCGCGAACGCGCCGACGCCGCGGCCCGGGCCCCCGAACTCCTCCGCCCGCTGCGCAGAGCGCTGGCCGGACGGCCCGGCCCGCCCGGCCTGACCGTCCGCGACCTGGGCTGCGGCACCGGCTCCATGGCGCGCTGGCTCGCCGTCCGGCTGCCCGGCCCGCAGCGCTGGATCCTGCACGACCACGACCCTGTGCTGCTCGCCGAGGCCGGCGCCCGGATGCCCGCAACCGCCGCCGACGGCACGCCCGTCACGGCCACCACCGAGCGCGGCGACCTGACCGCCCTCACCGCCGCCGATCTCGCCGGGACCTCCCTGGTCACCGCCTCCGCGCTGCTCGATCTGCTCACCCTCGACGAGATCGAGGCGCTCGCCGCGGCCTGCGCCGGCGCCGGCTGCCCGGTCCTGCTGGCGCTCTCGGTCTCCGGACGGGTGGAGCTCACCCCGCCCGATCCGCTCGATGCGGAGCTGGCCGCCGCCTTCAACGACCACCAGCGCCGTACCGACGGGGACCGCGGACTGCTCGGTCCGGACGCGGTCGCGGCGGCGGTCACGGCGTTCGAACGGCACGGCTGGACGGTGCGGTTGCGGTCCAGCCCCTGGCGGCTCGGCTGCGCGGAGTCCGCACTGACCGCCGAATGGCTGCGCGGCTGGGTCGGCGCCGCACAAGCCCAGCGGCCCGCGCCGGCACCGCAGGCGACGGCCTATCTGGAGCGCCGGCTGGAGGAGTGCGCGGCGGGCGAACTGGGCGTGACCGTGCACCACACCGACCTGCTGGCGCTGCCCGGTCCACCGCCCGGGGACGGGGGATGAACCGCCGCGGCTGGGCGCTGCTGCGGCTGCTCGCGGGCGCGGGCATCCTGGCGGCCCTGGTGTGGCACCTGGGTTCCGGGGCCTTCCTGGACGGGCTGCGCCGGATCGACACCGGAGCGCTGCTCGCGGCCCTCGCCCTCGGCCTGCTGACCACGGTCGGCAGTGCCTGGCGCTGGTGTCTGGTGGCCCGCGGCCTGGGCCTTCGGCTGCCGCTGGGCCGGGCGGTCGCCGACTACTACCGGGCACTGTTCCTCAACGCGGCGCTGCCCGGCGGTGTCCTGGGCGACGTCCACCGCGCGGTGGGCCACGGCCGCGCCGCCGGTGACCTGGGCCGCGGGGTGCGGGCGGTGGTCCTGGAACGCACCGCCGGCCAGCTGGTGCTGGTGCTCGCCGGGGCCGTGGTGCTGCTCGCCCGGCCGTCACCGGTCCTGGCGCCGGCCGTCGACGCCCTGGCCTCACCGGGCGCCGCCGCGGTCGCCGTCGCGGTGGGCGCCGCGGCGCTCGTCCTCGCCCGGTGGCTGCGGCGCCGCTCCGGCACCTCACGCGTCCGGCGCGCGCTCGGCACCTTCCTGACCGAGGCGCGCCAGGGCCTCGGCGCCCCCGGTGTCCGGTCCGGTGTCGCCCTGTCCTCCGCGGTGGTCCTCGCGGGCTACCTCGCCACGTTCGTCCTGGCCGCCCGGGTCGCCGGCGTCACCGCGCCGACCGGCGAGCTGGTGCCGCTGGTGGTCCTCGCCCTGCTCGCCATGGCGCTGCCGCTGAACGTCGGCGGCTGGGGCCCCCGCGAGGGCGTCGCCGCCTGGGCGTTCGGCGCCGCCGGGCTGGGCGCGGCGCAGGGCCTGGCCACCGCCGTCGTCTACGGCGTCCTCGCCTTCGCCGCGAGCCTGCCCGGTGTCGTGGTGCTGTGCGTCCGGTGGGGCGCCGCCCTCCGCGCCGGCCGTCCGCAGCTCCATCTCGAAGAGGGTGTCCTCCCCGAGCAGGCTGCGCCGCAGCGGCGGCCGGAGCGCCTCGCGCATCACCGTCGTCCCGGGGAACCGCAGGCCGGGCACGCCGTCCCCGATCAGTACCGGCGCGACCGTGAGGTACAGCCGGTCCAGCGCACCGGCCTGCACGAACCGCGACACGGTCACCCCGCCGCCCTCGATCAGCACCCGGCCCAGGCCGCGGCGCGCCAGGGCCGCGAGCAGCCGTGACGGGGCGAACGCCGCCGCATCGGGCAGCCGGAGCACCTCGACGCCCGCGCCCGGCACGTCCGGCGGCACCGCGGCGTCCGGCCCCACCACCCACAGCGTCGGCGCGGCCCGGTCGGTGAACACCCCGCTGCCGCGCGGCACCCGGCCGCGCGGATCGAGCACCACCCGCACCGGGTTGTCGCCGGGGCAGGCCCGTACGGTCAGCCGGGGATCGTCCGCCACGGCCGTGCCCGCGCCGACCAGCACGGCGTCGGCGAGCGCCCGCAGCCGGTGCAGATGGCGGCGGTCGGCCGTCCCGGTGACGTAGTCGGCATCGCCGGTGCGGGTCGCCACGAAGCCGTCCAGGCTCTGCCCCAACTGCCCGAACGCCACCCGCGGGCCGGCCAGGCAGAGCGGCAGATAGCGCTCGGCGAGCTCCGCGGCGCCCGCCGAGGCGGGCTCCTCCCAGCGCGGCCGGCCGTCGCCGTCCCGCACCAGCCCGGCGGCCCGCGCCTGTCCCTCCGTACGGATCCGCCGCAGCCGCTGCCACGCCTGCGCGGTCCCCAGCGCCTCAGGCATCGGCGTCCGCCCCGGCACCCAGCAGCGCGACGTACTCGGCGAACGCCTCGGTCAGCCCGGCCAGCAGCTCCCGGCCCTTGGGGGCGGAGGCGAGCGAGGGGCGGCCGACGACACCGGACGTGGTGTACGCCGACAGCCCCAGCGTCAGCAGGTGCCGGCGGTCGTCGGCCGGGCAATCCGCGCCGGCGTAGCCGTCCTTGACCAGTTCCGGATGGGCGTGCAGCAGGATCGAGGTCTCCAGCTCGCCCGCGTGCATGTCGCTGTGTGCGGAGGTGCGTATCCCGGCCCGGTCGCGGGCCGCGTCCCAGTCGGCGGTGCCGGGGAACAGCGCCATCCGGATGCCGCGCCCGGCGGATTCCTGCACCACGTTGCGCAGTACGTAGTTCCCGCCGTGGCCGTTGACCAGGACCAGAGCCCCGATCCCGGACCGGAGCAGCGAGTCGGCGAGGTCCGTGACGACGGCGTGCAGCGTCCGTGCCGAGATGCTGACCGTCCCCGGCCAGGCGGCGTGCTCCTGCGAACAGGAGACGGTCAGCGGCGGCAGCAGCAGGACGTCATGGGCGGCGGCCAGCTCCCGGGCGACGGTGCAGGCGATGACGGTGTCGGTGGTCAACGGCAGGTACGGGCCGTGCTGTTCGAAGCTGCCGATGGGCAGCACCGCCAGTCGCGGCCGCCTTCTGCGGACGTCCTCGGTGGTGTCGGCCGGCAACAGCCCGGCGGGCGTCGGCGGTTGCGGGGGAGCGGTCATCGGGATCGGCCGCCTTTCGTCGGTCGGCTCGCCGGGAGCCGGTCGGGACGCGGGTGCCGCAGCATACTTGTCATGTATCTGAGTGATCGCCGCCGGGTTCCGACCCCCGTGGGTACCATCGCGCCATGACGGACCCCGACGCCCTGTGCGGCCCCCGCCCCGGTCATGACCTCGCCGTCGCCCCCGACGCGGCCCGCCCACTGCCCGGTGTGGCGCGGGCGGTGTCGGTCCGGCTGCCCACCGCCTACGGGGAGTTCCGGGCGGTCGGCTATCTCGACCGGCCCAGCGGAACCGAGCATGTGGCGCTGGTGTACGGCGAGGTGACCGGCGAGCCGGTGCTGACCCGGGTGCATTCGGAATGCCTGACCGGGGACGCCTTCGCCTCCCGGCACTGCGAGTGCGGTGACCAGCTGTCCGCGGCGCTGCGGGCGATAGCGGCGGCCGGGCGGGGGGTGCTGGTCTACCTCCAGGGCCACGAGGGCCGGGGCATCGGCCTGCTGGCGAAGCTCCGCGCGATGCAGCTCCAGGAGGAGGGGCTGGACACCGTCGAGGCGAACATCGCGCTCGGCCTCCCGGTCGACGCCCGGGAGTACCGCGCCGCCGCGCAGATCCTCGACGACCTCGGCGTCCGCGCGGTACGGCTGCTGTCCAACAACCCGCGCAAGCGCGCCGCGTTGCTGCGGCACGGCATCGCCGTCATCGAACGCGTCCCGCTGCTGGCCGAGCCCCAGGCGGAGAACATCCGCTATCTGCGCACCAAGCGCGAGCGTCTCGACCACGACCTGCCGCACCTCGACGGCATCCCGGGCCAGCTCTGACGCACCGTCAGCTCCGTACCGACGGAAGCGGTCCGGGCGTGACGCAGCAGGTCCGGGGCCCGCGAGGAGTGCTCGCGGGCCCCGGACCGGTGGTGCGGTGGAGGGTGGAGGTGCCGGATCAGGAGGGGACGGACACCGCCCCGGCCCGCTCGGCGGCCGGGCGGGCCGTGACGACGCGCTCCGCCAACTGCCCGAAGAGCAGCCCGAAGGCGGCCCACAGCACCAGCTGGACGGCGAGCGCCGACAGCCGGAACTGCCACAGCAGCGTGGCGGAGAAGTCCGCGGGCACCTCGTTGACGGCCGGCAGGAACGCGTAGGCGAGCCCGATGGCGACCACGAACGCGGCGACGGCGGCCACCGTCGCGTACCAGTTGCCCAGCTTCGGAGCCAGCCGCCGGCCGAGGATCGTGGCGGCGACGGCCAGCAGGAGGCCGAGCAGCATCATCAGGAAATACAGGGCGGTGCGCTTGCCGATGGTGTCGGGGTCGCCGACCGACGGTGGATTGGCCGGGTATTTCAGGAACGGCACGACATAGCCGGCCACCAGTGCCGCCCCGGAGAGCAGCAGGGCCGTGGCGCGGGCCCCGAACCGGCCGATCCGCCCCAGCGCGAAGCAGAAGGCGAGTGCGGCGATCCCGCCCAGGGCCACGCCGTAGACCAGGACGCCGGTGGCGAGCCCGGCCGTGGACTGCAGTCCGCGGCTGACCACTTCCATCTCGTGTTCGTGGCTGTGCGCCTCCTCGAAGGCGATGGCGGCGTCGATCCGCGGTTCGCCCAGCACGTAGGCGACGAGGAGGGCCAGTACGCCGGCGGCCAGGCCGGCGAGCATGCCGCGGACCAGCAGGGTCCTGACGGTGAGGGAGTTCATGGCTGCGGCCGTCCGTCAGTGGCAGGGGAAGCCGAGAAGGTGGCGCCCGTCGTGCAGCCATTCATGGACGTCCGAACCGGACAGCAGCGAGGTGGCGCCCTGCTCCGCGCCGACGAAGTACAGCAGGACCAGCAGCAGCACACCGGCGAACAGTGCCCAGGGGGCGATCGCCTTCAGCGGGAGCGGGGCGGGGGTGGTGGTGGTGCCGGCGGCCGGCGGTGCGATGGACGAAGCCATGGCATGACCTCCTGTTGGGGGGAACTCGCGTCCCCGGTAATGGGAGTGCGGAACGACATGCGGGTCTGGCTCATCCGGTACCGGCCCCTGGCGGGCTGATAAAAAACCGGACATACAGTGGCGCGACCGCGCCGGGATCCCACCGGCTTCCGTCATGCCGTCGTCAAGCACCGGGAAACGTACCGCGATCCAGCCACCTGGCCAAGACCGTACGGGGGGCGGACCGGTGCGGGCCGGGGCGCATCCGCCGGGCAACTCCCTTGCTCGCCCGATGAGTTGGCGTCCCGGCGACAAAGGAGGGAAGAGGGCATGACAACTCGGGTGATGCTGGTCTCACCGGCCGCGGGCGACGCCCAGCGCGAGGTGCGCTTCGACGACGACTCCCCGCCGCACGCGGCCGGGTTGCGACGGGCCCGGGCCGCCGCGGGGGTGCTGCCGGCCGCCGACCGGGTCTTCGCCTCGCCCTCCGCGCGCTGCCGGCGCACCGCGGAGGAGCTCGGGCTGCCGGCCGGGCCGGTGCCGGAGCTGGCGGGCTGTGCGATGGGGGAGTGGCGGGGGCGGACCCTGGCGGAGCTGGCCGAAACGGAACCGCTCGCGGTCTCCGCCTGGCTGGACGATCCGGACTTCGCCGGGCACGGCGGGGAGTCGCTGCGGCAGCTCTGCGACCGGGTCGCGGGCTGGCTGACCCGGATGGCGCTGGACGCCGGACGGGTGCTGGCGGTCGTGGAACCGGACGTGGTGCGGGCCGCCGCGGTGTGTGCCCTGCGGGTGCCGGCGGACGCGTTCTGGCGGCTGGACGTGGCGCCGCTGACCGTGACGGAGCTGAGCGGGCGGGGCGGCCGCTGGAATCTGGGCCTGGGCCGGGCGCTGTACCACGGGGCGGCGGAAAGGTGACCGTACCCCTTCAAAATTCACCTGCTTCTTCATCTACACATAAAGGCGACATAAGCGCAGAATGAAACCGTGGCCCGATGCCACGCGATAACGGCCAGGCTGCGAGCGAAGGAGGCGAGTCGCATGGCCGACGTCTCACACCACAGGGGAGATCTCGCAGGTCACCCCGACGCTTCGGAGATGCAGGCCCGATACGAGCGGGTGCTCGGCGGGCGTGATGTGGTACTTGTCGACGGTCCGGTGTTCCTCGTCGGCCTGTACTGTGCCGTCTCGCCGTTCATCGTCCACTACACGCTGGCGCAGCCCGCCCTGGCGACGCACAACCTGATCGTCGGGATCGCGATCGCCCTGCTGGCGGTCGGCTTCACCGTGACCCCGGCGCGGATGTACGGGCTGAGCGGCGCGATGTGCGCGATCGGCGTGTGGATGATCATCGCGCCCTGGCTCGTGGGCCGCGGCCCGGACGCGGGCGTCATCTGGAACAACGTCGTCATCGGTGCTCTGACGTTCCTGCTGGGCGCCTTGTGCGTCGCCGCGGCGTCCAAGCGCCGCACCACCACCTGAAGGCGCTGCCCGCGGGGGCCGCAATGAGTGACCGCCGGTCCGCCTGCCCTTCCCGGACAGGCCGGCCGGCGGCCGTATGCCGTCTCCGGTCCGCAGGACCGCCATCGGCGCCGGGCAGGACCTCTGTCTGTGTCGGTCAGGACCGCCATCGGTGCCGGTCAGGACCCCTATCGGTACCGGCCGCGCCCGCCCGCCGCCAGGTGTCCGGCGAGGCCCGCCAGGACCAGCCCGCCCGCCAGGAGGAGGGCGTGGGCCAGCAGGGTCCCGGCGGCCAGGCTGCCGGCCGCGGCGGCGGGCACCAGCCAGCCCAGGCCACGGCGCCCGGGACAAGGCCGGGTGGGGCGGCCGACGGGCGGGGTGCGGGGGTGGGCGTACGGAACGGCATGGTGCCGGAACGACTCGGCGAGCTCGCCGAAGGCGCGGTCGTCGTACGGGGACAGAGGGCGTCCCTCCCCTCCCGGAAGAGCGCGGTGGGCCCCGCCCCGGCCGGCCGGATTGCCGCGCCCGGATACGACCCCACCTGCGTTGTTGTGCCCTGCCCGGCCCTGCCCGTAACGCCGTTGGCCGCGCCGGCGCTCCCCGGACATCGCGGAGGCAGGCATGCGCCACCCGGACAAAGCCGGTTAAATCGATCGTGTGGGGCAGGGGCCTTGGGCCCGCCGCCGCCCCGGAGAGGGAGCGCCCCGTGACCGCTGCACCCGTCGATGACCACGAAGACTTCGCCGACGCCGACCGCGGCTTCATCGCCGAGCTCGACCCGCCGCGGATCACCACGGACGACGGCCGGCCGGTCTGGGACGCCGCGGCCTACGGCTTCCTGGCCCAGAACTGCCCCGACACCGCCCACGAGAGCCTCTGGAGGCAAGGCAGGCTGGTCAGCCGCCAGGGCCTCTACGAGGTCACCGACGGCATCTACCAGGCCCGCGGCCTGGACCTGGCCCATATGACGCTGGTCGAGGGCGACCACGGCGTCATCGTCGTCGACCCGCTGCTCTCCACCGAGACCGCCGCCGCGGCCCTGGAGCTGTACCGCAAGTACCGCGGCGACCGGCCGGTCACCGGGCTGATCTACACCCACTCGCACGCCGGCCACTTCGGCGGCGCCGGCGGCGTCGTCCCCGCCGGACACGACCCCGTACCGGTCCTCGCCCCGGCCGGCTTCCTGGCCCACGCGGTCGGCGAGCAGCTCGACGCCGGACCCGCGCGGTCCCGGCGCGCCGCCTTCACGTACGGCACCGCGCTGCCGAAGGGTCCGGACGGCCAGATCGGCTGCGGGCTGGGCACCACCCGGTCCACCGGCACCCGCACCCTGATCCCGCCGACCGTGGACATCACCCGCACCGGCCAGGAGGAGATCCTCGACGGCGTCCACCTCGTCTTCCAGCTCACCCCGGACGCCGAGGCCCCCGCCGCGATGAACTTCGGCTTCCCCGCGCACCGGGCGCTCTGCCTGGCCGAGAACGCCACCCACACCCTGCACACCGTCCTGCCGCTGTACGGCGGCGCCGTCCGCGACAGCCGGGCCTGGGCCCGCCACCTCGACGAGGCGCTCGTCCTCTTCGGCGACGGCACCGAGGTCGCCTTCGCCTCGCACCACTGGCCGACCTGGGGCAAGGACCGCATCCGGGCCCTCCTGGCCGGCCAGCGCGACCTGTACGCCTACCTGCACGACCAGACCCTGCGGCTGCTCAACGCCGGCTACACCGGCACCGAGATCGCCGAGCAGCTGCGGCTGCCGCCGGCCCTCGCGCGGGTGTGGTCCCACCACGGCTACTACGGCTCGGTCAGCGACCACGTCAAGGCGGTCGCCCAGCGCTACCTGGGCTGGTTCGACGGCAACCCCGCCCACCTGTGGGAGCACCCGCCGGCCGAACAGGCCCGGCGCTACGTCCACGCCCTCGGCGGCGTCGAGGCCACCGTGAACGCCGGCAAGGGGTACGCGGCCGACGGCGACCTGCGGTTCGCCGCGACCCTCCTCAACCACGCCGTCTTCGCCGACCCGCACAACGTGCGGGCCCGCCGCGCCCTCGCCGAGGTCTACGAACGCCTGGGCCACGGCGCGGAGAACGCGGTCTGGCGCAACGTCTACCTCACCGGTGCGGGCGAACTGCGCGGTGCCCCCGCGGCCCGGGACGACACCCAGGACGCCACCGCCGCCCCCGACCTCGCCCGGGCGCTCACCGTCGACCAGCTCCTGGACTCGCTGGCCCTGCGCATCGACGGGCCGCGCGCCTGGTCCACCGCGCTCACCCTCGACCTCTACCTCCCCGACGAGGACCGCACCTGGCGGCTGACCCTCTCCCACGGCGCCCTCACCCACCGGGCTTCCCCCGGCTCCCCGGCCCCCACCGCCGACGGCAGCCCCGACCTCACCCTGACCCTCACCAAGCCCCAGCTGCTCGACCTCCTCACCTCCCACGCCCGCACCGCACCCGCCCCGCCTGCCGAACCCGGACCCCTCGGCACCCTCCTCGCCCTCACCACCGGCCCGGACCCGACGTTCCCGGTGGTCACGCCCTGACCCTGCTCGCCCGCTGCCGCCCCGGCGTCAACCCCGCGCCCCCCGCACCACCACGCCACCCCGCGCCACCCGGGGCGAAGCTGGGGCACACTGGCCCCGTGGCGAGCAGCATTCCCGAGGAGTCGACCAGCTTCGTCGGACGACGGAGCGAACTGGCGCGGATCGACCAGGAGTTGGCGGCACACCGGCTGGTCACCCTGACCGGGCCCGGTGGGGTGGGCAAGACCCGGATCGCCGTCCGGGCGGCCCGGGCGGCGGCACCGCGGTTCCCCGACGGAGCCGGCTGGGCCGACCTGTGGCCGTTACAGGGCGAGGGACGGCTGCTGGCCACGGTCTGCGACGCCGTCGGGCTCGCCGACCACACCGCGCGCACCCCGGCCGCCGCACTGTGCTCCTGGCTCACCGACAAACGCCTGCTGCTGGTGCTGGACTCCTGCGAACACCTCGTGCCCGGCTGCCGCGACCTGCTCGGCGACCTGCTGACGGCCGCGCCCGGCGTGACCGTGCTCGTCACCAGCCGGCAGCCGCTCGGCCTCGACGGCGAACGCGTCACCGAGATCGGCCCGTTGCCCTGCACCGGCGACAACGACGCCCTGACCCTGCTCACCGACCGGGCCGGCACCGCCGCGCCCGGCCTCGTCCTCACCGACCCCGCCCACGCGGCCACCGCCGACGGCATCTGCCGGCAGCTCGAAGGCATTCCGCTCGCCCTGGAGCTGGCCGGCGCACAGATGGCCACCAGCTCCGTCGAGCGGATCGCGGAGCGGCTGGCCACCCGCTTCGACACCCTCGACACCGGCGAGGGGCTGCCGCTGCCGCCCCGTCACCGCACCCTGCGCTGCACCATCGGCTGGAGCCACGAACTGTGCACCCCCCTGGAGCGGCTGCTGTGGGCCCGGCTCTCGGTCTTCCGCGGCACCTTCGACACCGAGTCGGCCGGCGCGGTGTGCACCGGCGGGCCGCTCACCGAGGCGGAGGTGCACACCGCCCTGACCGGACTGGCCGCCAAATCCGTGCTCTCCCGCGAAAACGGCCGCTTCCGCATGCTCGACACCCTGCGCGAGTACGGCCGGATGTGGCTCGGCGAGCTGGGTGAGGCGCCCGCCCTCGCCGACCGGCACGCCGCACACTTCGTCGGTCACGGCCGCCGCGCCGAACAGGCCTGGCTGGGCCCCGGGCAGGTCGGCTGGTACCGCAGGATCGCCGACGCGCACGTCGACCTGTGCACCGCACTGGACCACCTGCTGGTCACCGCCCCCGAACGGGCCCAGGAACTCAGCGCCGCGGTCGGCTTCTTCTGGAGCTGCTGCGGCCATCTGCACGAGGCCCGCGACTACCTCTCCCGCGCCCTGGCCGCCGACGACAGGCCCAGCCGCGCCCGCACCCGGGCCCTGTGGGCGCTCGGCGTCGCCGTGCTCCTCCAGGGTGATCTCTCGCAGGCCGACGCCCTCGGGCTGCAGTGCGCACGGGCCGCGCAGACCTCCGGCGACGCCGAGGCGGTGCTGGAGGCCGGCTACCTGATCGGCCTCACCCATCTGATGGCCGGCCGCCCGATGTCCGCCCACGCCGTCACCGACCAGGTCCTCGGCCCGCCGCCGGACGCCCCCTTCGACTCGCCGGGGCGGCTGCGCTGCCACCTGGTGCGGATCTTCGCGCTCACCGGCATCGGCAAGCTCACCGAGGCCCGCACCGAGGCCACCGCACTGCGCCGCGGCTGCGTCGAACGCGGCGAGTACTGGACCCGCTCCTACACCGACTACCAGCTCTCCCTGATCTCGCTGTTCCAGGGCCGGCCCGAGGAATCGGCCGGCCATGCCCGGGCGATGCTCGCCGCCAAGCAGGGCATCGGCGACAAGTTCGGCATCGCCCTCGGCCTGGACCTGCTCGCCGCCGCGCTGGCCGCCCAGGGCGCCGGTGCCGCGGCCGCCCGGGTCTACGGCAGCGGCCAGGCCCTCTGGCGCACCGTCGGACACCCCCAGCGCGGCACCCCGGAACTGCGCGCGGTCCGCGAGGAGTGCGAGCAGCGGGCCCGCGCGGCGATCGGCGACCGGGCCTACACGGAGGTCTTCCGGCAGGCCAGCGAGGAACGCCCGGGCACCTCCCTGCCCCGGATCCTGGCCGGCGAGCCGTGACCGCCGGGCCGCGCGGTCACGCGGGCGGTTCACCGGCCAGTGCGTACAGCGTCTCGTAGGCGGTGGTGATCATCCGGCAGGTACGGCCGCGCCGGGTGGCCAGCGCGACCAGCCCGGTGTGCGTGGCCGGGTGGAACCCGAGGAACGCCTGCTGCCCGAAGGTCGCCCCGACGTGGAACAGCAACGGCCCGCGCGGCGCCGGGTGCTGGTACCACGTCAGGGTGTGGGTGTTGCGGCGCCGCCAGCCGCGCCGCAGCAGCGGCACCTGGACGTCGCGCAGCGGCCCGGCCAGCGGGGTGTCCTCCGGTGACAGGTGTGCCTCCAGATACCTGAGCAGGTCGCCGGGCGTGGCCCGGACCGACCCGGCGGCCATGAACGCCCCCATGTCGGCGCTGGCCACCGGCGTCACCCCGTTCGTCCGGTGCCCGACCGCGTCGGTGCCGGTGGCGCCGGGCGCCAGTGTCGTCCCGGACAGCCCCAGCGGGCCCAGCACCCGGCCGCCGAGCAGCGCCGGATAGTCCTCGCCCGCGGCGCGGGACATCGCCGGACCGAGCAGCGCCAGCCCGAAGTTCGAGTACCGCCAGCGGGTGCCCGGCCGGTTCCGGGGCCGGGTGCGGGCGAAGGTCCGCAGCAGCCGCTCGGTGTCGTAGCGGGCGTAGCCGTTGGCGTACGGATGCAGCAGCGCACCGGCGACCAGGTCCGCGGGGATCCGCGGCAGCCCCGAGGTGTGGGTGGCCAGGTGCCACAGGGTGATCCGGCGGGAGTGCGGATACCGCAGCGGCAGGTCGGGCAGATGGCCGACCAGCGGATCGTCCAGCGACAGCACCCCGGACCGGGCCAGATCGGCCAGCAGCAGCACGGTGAACGTCTTGGACAGCGAGCCGAGTTCGTAGCGCAGGGCCTGCCGCGGGGTGGGCGGGGCCAGCGCGGTGCCGCCGGTGACCACGGTCCGCACGCCCCGCCGGGTCACCGCCAGCACCACGTCCGGCGCGTCGATCCGGGTGACCGCGTCGGCGAGGCGGTCACCCGGCGGGGTGGGGCCCGCCGCGCCCATCAGAGCCCGCCCATCAGACCGCGGACATGGCCCGGGAGGTGGCCATCGCCGAGGCGAACGCGGCGACCAGGGTGGGGTGGTGCACCAGGTCGAAGACCCGCGCCGGATCGCCCTCGGGCATCCGGCCCTGGATCGGCATCGCGCCGCTGTCCGACTGCGCGGCGGCGTACCGCTCCCACAGCGCCGCGTCCAGTGTGGGCCGCGGCAGACAGGCGTCGACGACCAGCAACTCGCCCAGCAGGTCCCAGTGTTCGAGGTCCGCCCAGTCCTCCGTCCAGGCCGGCAGGTACCGCGTGAGGTAGTCCGCGATGTCCGGCGGGATCCGCTCGGGCGCCTCGCCCCAGTTGGTCAGGTGGAAGACGGTGTGGGTGAGGTCGTAGGCGATGTGCAGCTGCACCGTCCACGGCTCGGCCAGCTGCCCCAGCCAGGTGCGCGCCACCGCCGCCCCGAAGTCGCTGCTGGGGGAGAGACCCAGCTTGCGCTCGGCGTTCAGCACTCCGAGGCGCCGGTTGGGCATCATCTCCAGCGCGTTCCAGGTGGCGGTGCGCCGGCACACCTGCACCGCCGCCTCCAGCCCCGGGTGCCGGTGCCCCAGCTCGTGGAAGGTCGCATAGACCTCCAGCGGTACGGGCGAGAGCGGCTCGTCGTGCTGGAGCCGGGCCAGCACGTTGCCGCCGTCCAGCAGCTCGCGCCAGGCGAAGTCCAGCAGCTGCCCGGCCCGGGCCTTCTGCCGGGAACCGGCCACGCCCTCCCGGAACAGCACCTGCATGTTGAGCGCCAGTTCCCCGATCGGCTTGAGCCGTTCGACCACCGCACCGCCCGAGCGGAAGTCCTCGGGGGTCAGCCGGAAGTGCTCGCGGTGGTCGTCGAGCCAGGTCAGGGCCCGGTCGCCGACACCGTGCAGCAGGGCGGGGGACGCGGCCGTCACGGTCACGGGGCACTCTCGCTTTCGCCGGGCGTCCGGCCGCCCACCAGCACCGGGTCCCCGCCGCGCGGGCCGGTCTCGGCCTCGTCGGCGGCGATCCGGGCCAGGGTGGCGGCGAACGCGGTCACCAGGGTGGAGTGGTAGCAGGCGGTGAACATCTCGTCCGGGTCGCCGGAGCCGGGCGCCGCGCCCATCTCCGGCACGCTGCCGTCGGCCGCCTGCGCACCGGCCAGCCGCTGCCAGGCCACCGGGTCGTACGGGGCCCGGGGCAGGCACGCGGTCACCGCCAGCAGCTCGCCGACCAGGTCCCACAGCTGCTCCTCCAGCCAGTTCTCCAGCCAGGAGGGCAGCCACAGCCGCAGATAGCCGGCGAGTTGGGGGGACAGCCGCTGCCGGTCGCGCCCCCAGTCGGTCAGGTGGAACACGTCGTGGGTGATGCCGTAGGCGGCCTTGCGGTCCAGCGCCCAGGGCTCAGGCAGCCGGCCCAGCCCGGTCAGCGCCAGCACCGAGCCGAAGTCGGCGTGCGGCCGCAGCCCGATCCGCCGCTCGGCGTTCAGCACCCCGAGCGTACGGGTGTGGTCCTCGCGCGCCACCCGCCAGCCGCGCAGCCGCGTGGTGGTCCGCACCAGCTCATCCACCTCGGCGTGGCGCAGCCCGGCCCGCGCGAACACCCCGTACAGCTCCACCGGGTAGGTGGCGAACGGCTCGCCGCGGATCAGCTCGGCGAAGAGTTCCCCGTCCCGGGTCTCGTTCCAGGCGAACGCGAACAGCCCGCGGGCCGTCCGGCGGATCTCCTCCCGCGGGTGCATCACCCCGATCAGCTGGCTGAGTTCGGCCAGCTCGCCGAGCGGCTTGAGGGTCAGATTGGGGTCGGCGTCGGTCGTCACGTCGGGCGGCAGGCGGAAGGACCCGCGCGCCCCGTCCAGCCACCCGAGGCTCGCTCGGACCATGTGGTCCAGCAGCCCCGGGTCGCCGTGCCCGCCGGTCATCCGCCCCGCCCGTAGAACCGCCGGGCGGCCGCGACGTGCAGCGCGACCCGTGGATCGGCGCCGCCCATCTGATGGACGAACGCCAGCCCGGTGTCCAGCCCGAGGGTCTGTGGCACGTCGGGCAGCCGGGCCAGCCAGCGGCCCACACCGGCCGCCTGCGGCCAGTCCCGGCGGCGGACCGCCCGGACGAAGCCCCGGGACAGGTCGTCCGTACGGGCGGCGAGCTGCTCGGCGAGGCCGGACGCCAGCCCCGGCAGGGCCAGCGCGGCGAGCTGGGACACCCGGTGCGACAGTTTCGGCCAGGGGGAATCACCGACCCACGCGGTGCCGGCCTCCGGTGCGGGTGGCCACGGACGGCCGCCGCCGGGCAGGAACGCGTGCGCGGCCTCGACCAGACCGCGGTAACTCCACAGCGACACCTCCGAGGCGTCGTCACCCGGCGGATAGGCCCTCAGCGCCTGCCGCACCACCGCTTCGTCGTCCACGCCGGCCGGTGCCGTCCGGGGTTCCACGGCGTACGGCGCCAGCGCATCGGCGCCGAGCACCCGTACCGCGGCCGGGGTCAGCGCATCCTCGTGCCGCAGCATGCCGGACAACGCATAAGGGTCGCCCTCACCCCGCAGGGCGAGGGCGACCCCGGTTGCGGCATCGGCGATCACAGCGCTGAGCGGGACTGCTCCTTGCGTCTGTTCAGCCAACGCTTTCCCCTCAGCGGACGTCAGTCTTGGGCCGGGGGGTGGGCGGCGAGATCAGGAGCAGCGCGGCCAGCAGCAGCGCACCTCCACACTCGCGGGTGTCGCGGAAGACGCCGTCGGCCTCGGCGGGTTCAAGCAGTCCCTCGACCTCGGCGGCCAGGGTGGCCGTCTCGACCGGCGCCGTGCGATCCGTAACCATGCGATCAACTCCTTTGACGAATGGGATACCAGATTCACATCGGGATTTTTGGGACGCAACGGGAGAAAGTTCAGCAACCGCGACGAACCCATCCTCCTTGATGCCGGCTCAGAGGGTGTTCCGCAACCCAACCTGGTGGCGGATGCGGCAAGTTGGGGTGTGTCGTCGCGCGTTGCGACGGCGGTGGGCCCCGGGCCCGCCAGGGGTGGTCCGCTCGCGCCGACGGCGGATTCCGCTGCTCCGTTCGGATGGCGCCGGGCCCCGGGAGGGGTGGCCCGGCAGCCGCCGGCGGCGCGGTGGCCGGACTGCCCTAGAGTGCGACCGTGCCGACGTACAGCATTGGTCAGGCAGCGGAGCTGCTGGGTGTGAGTTCGGAGACCGTCCGGCGGTGGGCCGACGGCGGTCAGCTGCGGATGGAGCGGGACGGCGGCGGGAACCGCGTCATCGACGGGGTCGGCCTGGCCGCGTTCGCCAAGGAGCGCGCCACCGGACTGCATCCGGTGCCCGGTGAGGTGCTCACGTCCGTGCGGAACTCCTTCGCCGGGATCGTCACCAAGGTGACGATGGACGAGGTCATCGCCCAGGTCGAGATCCAGTCCGGGCCGCACCGGCTGGTGTCGGTGGTCAGCCGGGAGGCGGTCGAGGAGCTGGGGATCGAGGTCGGGGTGACCGCCACCGCCCGGGTGAAGTCGACCAATGTGCACGTCGACCGGCCGGGCGGGCGGGACTGAGCAGGGGCGCGTCCCCTCAGTGGCCCGGCCGGGGCGGCTCGCTCAGCGGCACAGCAGGGCCGCGTGCAGGTCGAGTGTGTGGTCCAGCCGGGACAGGTCGCGGCCGGTGAGGGTCTCGATGCGCTGGATGCGGTAGTGCACCGTGTTCACGTGGAGGTGCAGCGCCTCGGCCGTCCGCGCCCAGGAGCCGTGCTGGGCGAGGAAGACCTCCAGCGTCTCCAGCAGCATCCGGTGGGACGTCGAGCCGGCCCGGGCCAGCGGGCCCAGCACCTGGCTGCTGAAGGCCGCCCGGACCTCCGCGGGGACCCCGGCCAGCAGCTCGGCCAGCGTGCCGAGGTCCTCGACACCGGCCACCCGGGCACCGTCCGGAGCCGCGGCACGGGCCGACGCCAGTGCGTAACGGGCCTGCTGGAAGGCGGAGTTGAGGTCGCCGGGGGTCGCTGCGGAAGCGCTGACCCCGGCGTGCAGCGGCGCCTGCGGACGGCAGGCGGTGAGCGCCGGCCAGACCTCGGCGAGCGGGGTGGAGTCCTCGGCGTCCGGGTCCGCGTGGACCACCGCGACCGCCTCGCCGCCCGGAAGCCGCCCGGCCGCGAATCGTTCGCCGGGGGAGTGCCGCAGCGCCTCCGCCAGCGCGCTCACCACCCGGCCGCTCTCCTCACCGCCCAGCGCGGCCAGCACCACCCGGTACGGGCCGCCGGCCGGCAGACCGCAGTCCTGTAGCGCCGCCTCCAGCGCCGCGCTCCTGGCCGCCCCGCCATCGGCCGCCGCGAGCAGGGCGACCAGCACGTCCGCGGCCCGCCGCCCGGCCGCCTGCCGCGGCGCGGCCCGCCGGCGGTACCCGTCCACGACCTCGGCGATCTCGTGCACCACCCGCGGCGGGGCGTCGGCCCGGCCGCCCACGTGCAGGTACCAGGTGTCGTACGGGCCGGCGTCCCCGTCGATCCGCACCGTCGGGCCGGTCCCGGCCGCTTCGAGGGCCTTGACGGCCTGCCGCGCCGTCAGCCGCGGGGCGGCCGGGGTCCGGGCGATCACCCGGCCGGTCGCGGACAGCAGGTAGCAGGGCGGCCCGCCCAGGTGGGCGAAGGCCCGGTCCAGCAGCACGTCCGGGGCGGCGTCCGCGGCCAGCAGCGCGGCCAGTTCGTCGCGGACGTTCGCCGGCAGCGCGTAGTGGTCCGTGGGGCGCCGGCTCAGCTCTCCCCACTGCCGCAGGTACACCGCCTCCGTGACGGCCCGGAAGGTGGTGTGCGCGGGGACCGCGACCAGCACGATGCCGTGCGCGCGGCAGGAGTCGACGAGCACGTCGGGGACCTTGCCGTGGGTCTTCTCGCCCGCCAGGAGCGCGGTGGCCCCGGCGGCCTCCAGCGCGGAGACGAACCGGTCGACCTTGGCGCGGTCGTCACCGGGCGTCCACCACACCAGCCCGCTCAGCACCAGCTCGCCCGGCTGCAGGAACCGCGCCGGGTCCTCCAGGTCGGTGGCGGTGACCCCGCGGACTTCCCGGTCGAGCTGGGGGCCCTCGCCCCACAGCAGGGTCAGGTCGAGCGAGTCGACCTGCAGGAGATCGTGGACGTGCATGTGCTGGCTCCTCGATTGGCTGCCGGCGGCGGACCCGGCATCTCACATTCACGAGGTGAATGCGAGTACCCGCATCGTAAATGCAAGCTGATCCAGCCCAAAGCCCTCTTGGTCGATAATCCAGTTCCGGCTCCCGGCGGGGGTGGATCTCCGTGTGGCACACCGGTCGTGCCGGGCGGTGCGCCGTTGCTTCACCCGGCGCCATGGACCTCGACACGGTGCTGGAGGTGCGCGAGGCCCGGCAGTGCGCCCCGTGACGCACCGGCGATGCTCCCCCAGCCACCGCTGGGAGGTGCCCCCCAGGCTGGGCGGCGGCACCTACTTCTTCTCCGAACCGCAGCCCTGGCCACGGCGCCTGATCGACCTCGGCCGGGCGGTCCGGGAGCCGGTGATCCGGCGGCCGGACGGCGCGCTGGAGATCGCGGCGACCTGCACCGAGGCGCACTTCGTGGAGCGCTTCACGGAGACCTCGGACGTGATCGGGCCGCTGGGCGCCAAGTCGATGAGGGAGAGCCCGTTCAACCCCGTGGCGCCCGCCTCCGCCAATGGGCTGCGGGACGCCACCGGGGTGCGCTTCACCGAAGTGCCGCTGCTGCGCGACAAGGTGTGGCCGGCGCTGGAGGAATACCGCGCGGCCGGCGGGACGCCGGGCCGCTCGGCACGCACCACCCGTCGCGGGAGGGCTCGGTCCGAGGCGGCCGCCGCCCCGCCCCGCCGGAGATACCGCCCTTCGGCCCCTTTTCCCTCACATCAGCGAGGAGAAGAGGGTGAGAAGGGTGGTATCCGTGGTTCAACGGTGCACGGCCCGGGCATCACAGAGGGCAGCCACCGCGCGGATCGCCTCAAGGGGGACTCGAATGCGCCGACCCGGCCCGCCGGCCCGCACCACCGCCGTACGCCCGACGCCCGCGGACGCCGGTGCGCCCGGCCCCCGCCCGCTGGTGATCCGCGGTCAGCTGCGCCGCCCGCTCGTGCTGACCGTCGCCCAGCTGCGCGAGCGGTGGCCGCGGCGCCGGGCCGAGGTGGTCTTCGACTGCGCCACCAACGGGCCGCAGCGGCACACCTTCGAAGGGGTCCTGCTGCGGGACGTCCTCGACGCCGCGGGCCCGGCCTTCGACGCCTCCCGGCGCAAGGACCGCTCCCGCTACCTGCTCGCCGTCAGCGGCGGCGACGGGCACCACACGGTGCTGTCCTGGGCGGAGATCGACGTCGACTTCGGCGACGCCCCGGTCCTGCTGGCCACCGCCCTGGACGGCCGCCCCCTCGACGCGGTGGGCAGCCAGCTCGTGGTGCCCTCCGACCGCTGCGGGGCCCGCTACATCAGCGCGATCACCGGCATCTGGGTGGGCACCTGCGCCCCGCCCGAGCAGCCGTGGTGACGCCCGGGCCGGGGCGGTCAGGCCGCGGCGAGCGCGATCTCGGTGGACTTGATCAGCGCGGTCACCTCGGAACCGGCCGCCAGCCCCAGGTCCTCGGCCGCGTCCCTGGTGATCGCCGCGGTCAGTTCGCCGCCCGTGACGGTGACCTTCACCCCGGCCATCGCGCCGCCGGTCGAGACGTCGGTGACCGTACCGGGCAGCCGGTTGCGGATGCTCAGCCCCTCGACCCCGCCGGTGGCCAGGGCGACCTCGGTGGACTTGATCAGGACACGCACCGGCGTGCCCTCCGTCAGCTCCAGCTGCCCGACCGCCTCGCGGGTGACCGCGGCGGTGATCTCCTGCCCGCCGTCCAGCCGGACCCTGACCAGGGCCATGACCTCGCCGGGGGAGACGGAGCGGACGGTCCCGGACAACTGGTTGCGGATGCTCAGACTCATGCCCACACCCTGCGCGCCGCCGCCCGGCCGCGCATCGCGAGGAACTTCGTCCCTTCCTCCAAGGCGGATGGCATTTGCTACGGAGATCTGCCCTGTGGATTGCACCTGCCAGCCTGAGCTGCCTATCTTGTCGCACATGCAGTCCTACACGATCGGCCAGGCGGCGCGGCTGCTGGGCGTCAGCCCGGACACCGCCCGCCGGTGGGCGGACGCCGGCAAGGTCGCGACCCATCGCGACGACAGCGGCCGCCGCCTCATCGACGGCCGGGACCTGGCCGCCTTCTCCATCGAGGTGGCGCAGTCCGGCAGCGGTGAGGACGACGCCTCGTACACCTCCGCCCGCAACGCCTTCCCGGGCATCGTCACCGCCGTGAAACTCGGCGATGTCGCCGCCCAGGTCGAGATCCAGGCCGGTCCGCACCGGCTGGTCTCCCTGCTGACCCGGGAAGCGGTGGAGGAACTGGGACTGGAGGTCGGCATGCAGGCCACCGCCCGCGTGAAATCCACCAGCGTGCACATCGACCGCTCCTGAAGGCCACCCGACCGCTCCCCGAACCCCCGCGGTGGCGTCCGCCCGTACGACCGGGCCGGCTCCCCACCGTCCACCGCGGCCGCACCACAGCCGGACCGCGCCCCGTCCCCACCGGCCGGCTGCTCACCCCAGCGGCGTCGCCCGTCCACGGCGCGGCTATCCCCATCCGCTCGGACGACCCCCTCGTCCCGCGTCACAAGGAGTCCCGCCCATGTCCCCGTTCCGCACCGGACGCCGCGCCGCCGCCGCTGTCGTGACCGCCGCCCTCCTCGTCCCGCTCGCCGCCTGCGGCAAGGACGACGCCAAGACCGGCCAGGGCGCCGAGAAGTCCGGCGGCCGGACCGCCGGCGCGCAGCTGACCGTGCTCGCCGCCTCCTCGCTCACCGACGTCTTCAAGAAGGCCGGCGCGGCGTACGAGAAGGACCACCCGGGCACGAAGGTGAACTTCTCCTTCGCCGGCTCCCAGGAACTCGCCGCCCAGGTCAAGCAGGGCGCCCCCGCCGACGCGCTGGTCACCGCGGACACCAGGACGATGGACGGGCTGAAGGCGGACGCCGGCACCCCGACCGTCATCGCCCACAACCGCCTGGTCATCGTCACCGGCGAGGGCAACCCGAAGAAGGTCCACACCCTCAAGGACCTCACCGACAGCAAGCTGAAGGTCGTGCTCGCCGCCCCCGAGGTGCCGGTCGGCCGCTACGGCAAGCAGGTCCTGGACGCCCAGAAGCTCAAGGTCACGCCGGTCTCGCAGGAGCCCAACGTCCGCGCCGTCCTCAGCAAGGTCGAACTGGGCGAGGCGGACGCCGGCCTGGTCTACCGGACGGACGCCGCGACCGCGCCGAAGAAGGTCGATGCGATCGACATCCCCGACAAGCAGAACGCCGTCGCCGCCTACCCGGCCGCGACCCTGAAGACCTCGAAGCACGCCGCCGCCGCGGCCGCCTTCGTGAAGTGGCTGAGCACCCCCGAGGCCCAGAAGATCCTGCAGGACGCGGGCTTCCAGAAGCCGTAACGGGGCTCCGCGCGCACGGGACTGCCCGGCTCGGGGGAGCGGACAGCCCCGTGCGCGCCACCGGGGTGGCCCGCCCCGGCCGGCCCGACCCGCCCCGACCCCAGGACCGACGATGAGACGCTCCCGCACCCCGGCCCGGCCCGCGGCCACCCGACGCCGCACGCCCGGCGCCCGTACCCCCGCCGCGCTCGCCGTGCCCGCGCTGGTCGCCGTCGCGTTCCTGCTGATGCCGCTGCTCGGCATCCTCGCCCGCACCACCTGGAGCGACCTCGGCACCCATCTGACCAGCCCCGGGGTCACCGAGGCGCTCGGCCTCTCGCTGCTGGTCTCCTTCTGGGCGCTGGGCCTGTCGCTGCTGCTCGGGGTGCCGCTGGCCTGGCTGCTGGCCCGGGTCAGCTTCCCCGGCAAGGCAGTGGTCCGCTCGCTGGTGCTGCTGCCGATGGTGCTGCCGCCCACCGTCGGAGGTGTCGCCCTGCTGCTCGGCTTCGGCCGCCGCGGGCTGCTCGGCCCCTGGCTGGAGGACACCTTCGGCATCGTCCTGCCGTTCCACACCTCGGGCGCGGTCGTCGCCGCCACCTTCGTCGCCATGCCGTTCCTCGTCATCAGCCTGGAGGGCACGCTCGCCGGCCTGCGCCCCAGTTACGAGGAGACCGCGGCCTCCCTCGGCGCGTCCCCGGTCCGGGTCTTCGCCACGGTCACCCTCCCCATGGTCGCCCCCGGCCTGGCCGCCGGCGCCGCGCTCACCTGGGCCCGCGCGCTCGGTGAATTCGGCGCCACGATCACCTTCGCCGGCAATCTGCCCGGCACCACCCAGACCCTCCCGCTCCAGGTCTACCTGCTGCTCCAGGACTCCCCGGAAGCGGCCACCTCGGTCTCCCTGCTGCTGCTCGTCATCGCCATGGCCGTGCTGATCTGTCTGCGCGGCCGCTGGACCGGCGCGCTGCCCGCCGGCCGGGCACCGCGCACCGCGCCGGCCGCGGACGAGCCCGAGCCGTCCGGGACCGACAGCGGCGAGCTAGTCATGACGGAGCGTCAGGAGGCCGTCGCTGCACCGCAGATGGGCCGCTGGCCGCTGCACGCCGAGGTCACCGGCTGCACCGAACTGACCCTGGACGCCGGGCCCGGCACCACCATCGCGGTCGTCGGCCCCAACGGCGCCGGCAAGACCACCCTGCTGCGCGCCCTGCTCGGCCTCACCCCACGCGCCCACGCCACCCTGCGCCTCGGCGACACCGACGTCACCGCCCTGCCCCCGCACCGCCGCGGCGTCGCCTGGGTCCCGCAGGACGGCGCGCTCTTCCCGCACCTGAACGCGCTGAGCAACACCGCCTACGGACTGCGGGCACACGGCGTCCCGCGCGCCGGGGCCCGCCGCGCCGCCCAGGAGTGGCTCGACCGGCTCGGCGTCGGCCACCTCGCCCACCGCCGCCCCGCCCAGCTCTCCGGCGGCCAGGCCCAACGCGTCGCACTGGCCAGGGCCCTGGCCGCCCGCCCCCGCCTGCTGCTGCTCGACGAACCGCTGGCGGCCCTCGACCAGACCACCCGCGCGCACGTCCGGCACGCGCTGCGCGGCCATCTCGCCGGCTTCGACGGGGTCTGCCTGATCGTCACCCACGACCCCGTCGAGGCGGTCTCGCTCGCCGACCGGGTCCTCGTCCTCGACGACGGGCGCGCCCTCCAGGACGCCCCGCCCGCCGAGGTCACCCGGCATCCCCGCTCGCCCTGGGTCGCCCGGATGCTGGGCCGCAACGCCTGGCCCGGCACCGCCACCGGCGACGGCCTCGCGCTCGCCGGCGGCGGGCACCTCGTCGTCGCCGACCGCCTGCCCGAGGGAGCCAGGGCGCTGGCGGTGATAGCCCCCGAGGCGGTCTCCGTCCACCTCGACAAGCCCGCCGGCAGCCCGCGCAACGTATGGCCCGGCACCGTACGGGAGATCACTTCGGCGGGCAGCCGGCTGCGCATCCTGATCACCTCGCCGCACGCCCCCGACCTCGTCGCCGAGATCACCCCGGCCGCCGCCCTCGAACTCGGCCTGGCCGACGGGGTGCCGGTGTGGACCGGCATCAAGGCCACCGAGGTCTCGCTCGTGACGCTCTAGCGGACGACGGAAACCCGCGGCCTCAGTGGTGTTCGGTGGCCGCCGGCTCCAGCACGAACACCGGGATCTCGCGGGTCGTCTTCTTCTGGTACGCGTCGTAATCGGGGAACGCCTCGACCGCCCGCCCCCACCACACGGCCTTCTCCTCGCCGGTGACCTCACGGGCCGTCATGTCCCGGCGGACCGGGCCGTCCTGGAGCTCCACCCGGGGATCGGCGACCATGTTGTGGTACCAGAGGGGGTTCTTGGGCGCGCCGCCCAGGGACGCCACCACGGCGTACGTCCCCTCGTGCTCCACCCGCATCACCGGGGACTTGCGGATCCGGCCGCTCCGGGCGCCCCGGGTGGTCAGGACCACGACCGGCAGCCCACGGATCGTCGTGCCCCGCGTCCCGCCGGAGCTCTCGTACTCCTCGACCTGCTCCCGCACCCACGGCGTCGGGCTCGGTTCGTACTCACCCTGAAGAGGCATCCGCCCGTCCTCTCTCCCTGTACGGCGGTCATGACACCGGCCGCGGCGCACCTCGGCCCGCGGCCGCCCTGACCTTCGCTCAACAACCGCGGCGGACGCAATCATCCCGGCCGCCCCGTCGTGTCCCGCCGCCCGGACCGCCGCGGGGACATGACGACCGGGGCCCGGCCTCGCCCACCGTGCGGTGCGCGAAGCCGGGCCCCGAGGACGGCGGGACGTCAGGACACCAGCTCCACCGCCCGCAGGCTCCGGCGGTGCTGCTCGGCCCAATTGGTCAGCGCCGCCTCACAGGCGTGGTCGAGATGGCGCAGTCCGCTCAGGTCCAGCTCGACGTCCCGGTGGTCGGGCAGCGCGTCGAGCTGGTCCAGGATCTTGGGCAGCCGCAGGAACGTGGCGTTGCCGACGGCCCGTACCAGCACCGGCTGCCCGTCGTCGTCGGGGGTGTGGATGTCCAGGTGGACGTGCGAGGTCTCCCAGGCCGTCTTCGCGATCGCCAGCAGCAGACCGATCAGCACCCCCTCGAACATGTTGACCGTGACGATGGCCAGCGCGGTGACCAGCAGCACCACGGCCTCCCCGCGGTGCTCGCGCCACAGCGGCCGCCAGGACTTCCACGGCAGCAGCTTCCAGCCCGCGTGGATCAGTACGCCCGCCAGTGCCGCCACCGGGACGATGCCCAGTGCGGCCGGGAACGCCGCCGCGAACACCAGCAGCCACACCCCGTGCAGCACCCGCGACGCCTTGGTCCGCGCCCCCGCCTGCACATTGGCCGCACT
>NZ_JBEZMM010000030.1:0-95790 GCF_040652715.1 Streptomyces sp. NPDC048196
TCTGGCGTTGACTTTTGGCACGCTGTTGAGTTCTCAAGGAACGGACGCTTCCTTTGGACTCCCTCTCGGGCTTCCTCCGGGCGCTTCCCTTCGGTCTTGCGTTTCCGACTCTATCAGATCCTCGCGGCTCCGATTTTCGCCGGTGCGATTCGGCCTTTCGGCTTCTTCGCGGTTCCGACTTTATCAGATCCGGTTCTCTTTCGATTCCGGCTTCCGATTTCGTCGGAGTGCTTCGGGGTGCCTTTCCGGCGGCCCCTCGGCGTGTCACCACTTTAGCTAATTTCCTTGCCGACTCATAATCGAGTCGGTCGGATCGATTTTCGACAACGCGAAAGCCGATCCCGTCAGGGAATCGTGCGGAAGTAGTTGGGTTGTGCCGCCTGGCGGAGGGCGCAGAAGGCGCTGTCCGTCTCCAACGGCTCGGGCTACGTTAGGCGGTGGCGCAAGCAGAGTCAAGTAGCCGAGGTGGCGCGGCGGCGGGGCACATGACGGCGGTAGGGACTGACCGTCGGGTCGCCGTCGATCCAGTAGCGCCAGGGGTGGTGGGCGCCGTCTCCGCCCACTCCGGTGCGGGGGCCGTTGCACACCCGGTCGGGGGCGGGCGGGGTGCCGTGGAGCAGGGTCAGGGGGGCGTCGCCGCCGCGGCAGAGGTCGGTGCCGTCGAGGGTGCGGTCGATGTCGAGGGCGGTGGCCAGTCGGGCCGGGCCCTTGGCCAGCTCGTGGGCGCTGCGGGCCTTGGGGCGGCGGGCGGCGGCCAGGTGCGCGCCGCTGAGGATCTCGCCGGCACGCAGCAGGACACCGCTCGCCCGGCCCTCGGGGCCGCAGACCGCGTTGAGGCTGAACCACATGCCGTAGATGAAGTAGACGTACGCATGGCCGGGCGGGCCGAACATCGCGGCGTTGCGTTCGGTGCGGCCTCGGTAGGCGTGGGAGCCGGGGTCGCCCTCGCCGTCGTACGCCTCCACCTCGGTCAGCCGGAGTTCGATCGGGCCGTCGGGGGTGTGGCGTACGAGGGTGCGGCCCAGCAGGTCGGGGGCCACGTCCACAACGGGGCGGTCGAAGAAGTCGCGGTTGAGCGGCATTCGTTCCGGTACGTCGGTCATGCGGATCGAGGGTAGTGGAGGCATCAGGGGTGCCGGCTGGCCAGGGGGGCGGCGGGGTTGGGAAGGTGTGGGCCGTGGAACCGGCCCGTGCCGGTTCGCGTTCGTAGGCAGCGACCCGCGGGTCGTAATGGAGCACAGGCGCTGTGCCTGGGGAGGACGAGCATGGGATTCAAGAAGCTGCTGGCGAGCCTGGGGGCCGGGGGTGCGTCGGTGGAAACGGTGCTCTTCGAGGAGAACGTCGTCCCGGGCGGAGTCGTGCAGGGCGAGGTGCGGATCCAGGGCGGATCGGTGGCCCAGGAGATCCAGGGGCTGTCGGTCGGTCTGCAGGCGCGGGTCGAGGTGGAGAGCGGCGACGAGGAGTACAAGAGGGACATCCAGTTCACGAAGGTGCAGCTGGGTGGGGCCTTCGAGGTCCAGGCGGGGGCGGCGCACACCGTGCCGTTCGGTCTGGAGATTCCTTGGGAGACGCCGATCACCACGTTCCTGGGCACGCATCTGCGCGGGATGAGCGTCGGGGTGACGACGGAGCTGGCGATCGCGCGGGCGGTGGACTCCGGTGATCTGGACCCGGTCAATGTGCATCCGGTGCCGGCGCAGCAGGCGATCCTGGACGCGTTCGGGCGGCTCGGGTTCCGTTTCAAGGCGGCGGATCTGGAGCAGGGGCACATCCGGGGCACGCGGCAGCAGCTGCCCTTCTACCAGGAGATCGAGTTCTACGCGCCGCAGCAGTACCGCGGGCTGAACCAGGTCGAGCTGTCCTTCGTGGCGGACGACCGGGAGATGGACGTCGTACTGGAGATGGACAAGAAGCCGGGGCTGTTCTCCGAGGGGTCGGACACCTACCGGTCGTTCACCGTGGGGCTGCACGACTTCGAGGGGACCGACTGGGCGGCTTATCTCCACCAGTGGCTGGCGGAGGTCGGCGGTAAGCGGAACTGGCTCCAACCTGGCCCGACAGAGTGTCAGCGAGCGACCAGGAGGTTCATGTGTCCGAGCTGAAGCGGCGGCCGCTTCCGCACGATTTCCATCCGCCGGTGGCGGAGTTCACCGTGGTGAGCGACGAGGTGGAGCCGGGCGGGACGCTGCGTCCGGAGCAGGTCCACTCGGGCGGGAACCGCTCGCCGCACCTGCGGTGGGAAGGGGCACCCTCGGGGACCAAGAGCTACGCGGTCACCTGCTACGACCCGGACGCGCCGACGGGCAGCGGTTTCTGGCACTGGGTGCTGTTCGACATCCCGGCGTCGGTGACGGAGCTGCCGTCCGGTGCCGGCTCGGGGGACATGAAGGGGCTGCCCGAGGGCGTCGTGCACGCGCGTAACGACTACGGGACGCGGGACTTCGGCGGGGCGGCGCCCCCGCCGGGGGACGGTCCGCACCGTTATGTGTTCACGGTCTACGCGGTGGACCAGGAGAAGCTCGGGCCCGATGCGGACGCCTCGCCCGCGGTGGTGGGCTTCAACCTGCGGTTCCACGCGATCGGGCGGGCCCAGCTGATCGGCGAGTACGAGGCGCCGGCCCGGGGCTGAGCGCCGTAATTCCGTTGCGCCCCGGCGCTTCCGGCACGCAGAGTGGTGCCTGTGCCGCCGCCCCTCATCAGGGCGTCGGGCAGTCGGTACCGCAGTGGCGGGAGCGGCGGGGCGCAGGTGTGTCGCCAGCTGCTTGTCGGAGCCCGGACCCATTCCGGGCGTCCTCGTCGGCTGCCGTTCGCTCCGGGTCCCGCGTGTCTAACGGGGGCGGGACCCGGGGCGCACTCTTTTCGGCCGGTCGCGGCCCGTGTGACCTTCTGTGTGCCGTCGCCGGATCACCCGGTCTTCATCTCGTGCTCGTCCGCCATTTCCCTTGTGGCATGCGGAAATTGCGTTGTTCGGGGAATACCTGCCGCTGCACAGTGGAGCAACTTCGCCGCGGGGGCGGAGCGGGTCCGGGAGGTGGACGGGATGCGCGAGACGCTGGTGCTGAATGCGAGCTTCGAGCCGCTGGCGACGGTGTCGCTGCGGCGTGCGGTGGTGCTGGTCATGCAGGACAAGGCGGTCGTCGAGCACGCCCACCCCGGGTTGCGCGTCCGGGCGGCCTCGGTGGACGTACCGGTGCCGCAGGTGATCCGGCTGAGCAGGTACGTACGGGTGCCGTTCCGAAGACGGGCGCCGTGGTCGCGGCGCGGGGTGCTGGTGCGGGACCAGCACCGGTGTGCGTACTGCGGGCGGCGGGCGACAACCGTGGACCACGTCGTGCCGCGGTCGCACGGTGGTGGGGACACCTGGCTGAATACCGTCGCCTCGTGCGCGGAGGACAATCACCGCAAAGCGGACCGTACGCCCGAGCAGGCGGGGATGCAGCTGCTGCGGCGGCCGTTCGAGCCGACGCCGGCGGATGCGCTGCTGTCGACGCTGGGGGTGTCGGTGCGGGACGGTCTGCCGGAGTGGCTGGCGCTGCCGGCGTGACCGTCGCGGTCCCTGGCCGTCGCCCGACTCCCCTCACTTGAGGAGGAGTTGGACGATGGCCAGGCTGCCGACCACGACGATGACGGCGCGCAGGGCGGTCGGTGGAAGCCGGCGGCCGATCTTCGCGCCGAGCAGGCCGCCGAGCGTGGAGCCGACGGCGATCAGGGCGACGGCGGTCCAGTCGAAGGTGGCGACGAAGAGGAAGAAGACCGCTGCTACGCCGTTGACGACGGCCGCGAGGACGTTCTTGAGGGCGTTGAGGCGCTGCAGGTCGTCGTGGAGGAGCAGGCCCATCAGCGAGAGGTACAGCACGCCCTGGGCGGCGCCGAAGTAGCCGCCGTAGGCGCTGGCGAGCAGGAGGCCGGCGAGCAGGACCGGCCCGCCATCGGGGTGGACGGTGGTCCCGTTGCGTTCGCGGCGGGCGCGGAGCAGGGCGGCGAGCCGGGGCTGGACGACGACGAGGACGAGGGCCACGGCGATCAGTACGGGGACGATCGCGTCGAACGCCTTGGAGGGCAGCGCCAGCAGCAGGATCGCGCCACCGAGACCGCCGATGAGGGCGGTGGTGCCGAAGCGGAGCAGCCGGCGGCGCTGGCCGGCGAGTTCACGGCGGTAGCCGAAGGCGCCGCTGAGCGAGCCGGGCACCAGGCCCAGGGTGTTGGAGACGTTGGCCGTGACGGGCGGCAGTCCGAGGGCGAGCAGCACCGGGAAGGTGATCAGGGTCCCGGAGCCGACGATGACGTTGATCGTGCCGGCGCCGACACCGGCGGCGAGGACGGCGGCGGCTTCCCAAAGGGTCATGCTGGCTCCCCCGTGCATGATCGGTTCGGTCCTGTCCGATCATGCAGCAGGGCGGGGCCGGTGGCGATGGCGGGGTCGGTCGATCAGTCGTCGATGGGGGGCGTTTCGTGCTTCGGGCTGCTGGGCTTGGGGATGGAGCCGCCGCCGGTTGGCGGGGCGAAGTTGCCGATGGCGCCGCCGAGGCCCTTGAGGGCGTCGCCGATCTCGCTGGGCACGATCCAGAGCTTGTTGGCGTCGCCCTCGGCGATCTTCGGCAGCATCTGGAGGTACTGGTAGGAGAGCAGCTTCTGGTCCGGGTCGCCGGCGTGGATGGACTCGAAGACCACCCGGATGGCCTGGGCCTCGCCCTCGGCGCGGAGCGCGGCGGCCTTGGCCTCACCTTCGGCGCGCAGGATCGAGGACTGCTTCTCACCTTCTGCGGTGAGGATCTGGGACTGCCGGACACCCTCGGCCTGGAGGATCGCGGCGCGCTTGTCACGGTCGGCGCGCATCTGCTTCTCCATCGAGTCCTGGATGGAGGTCGGCGGCTCGATGGCCTTCAGCTCGACGCGGTTGACGCGGATGCCCCACTTGCCGGTGGCCTCGTCGAGGACGCCGCGCAGGGCCGCGTTGATCTCCTCACGGGAGGTCAGGGTCCGTTCCAGGTCCATGCCGCCGATGATGTTGCGGAGGGTGGTGACGGTGAGCTGCTCGATGGCCTGGATGTAGCTGGCGACCTCGTAGGTGGCCGCGCGGGCGTCCGTCACCTGGTAGTAGATGACGGTGTCGATGTTCACTACGAGGTTGTCCTGGGTGATCACCGGCTGCGGCGGGAACGGCACGACCTGCTCGCGGAGGTCGATGCGGTTGCGGATCGAGTCGATGAACGGGACGACGATGTTCAGGCCGGCGTTGAGGGTGCGGGTGTAGCGGCCGAAGCGTTCGACGATGGCGGCGCTGGCCTGGGGGATGACCTGGATCGTTTTGATGAGTGCGATGAACACGAGCACCACCAGGATGATCAGGACGATGACGAACCCTTCCACAGCTGGCTCCCGTGCCCTTCGTTGCTGGTCCATGCCGGTCGGTGACCGGCTTGCCGTTGATCAGTCTTTCAGAGACGTGGCTCGTCGCGCAGCGTGTTCGGGTCAGATGACGACGGCGGTGGCGCCGTCGATCTCGACGACGTCGACCTGCTGGCCCGGCTCGTAGATCCGTTCGCCGTCGAGGGCGCGGGCGGACCAGATCTCGCCGGCGAGCTTGATGCGGCCGCCGGCGCCGCCGTCGACCCGCTCCAGGACCGTGGCGCTCTTCCCCTTGAGGGCGTCGATGCCGGAGGCGAGCCGGGGGCTCTGGCGGCGGTTGCGGTTGGCGAGGGGGCGTACGACGGCGATCAGCCCGACGGAGACGGCGGCGAACACCAGGAATTGCGCCACGGTGCCGCCACCGAGCGCTGCGGTGACGGCACCGGCGACGGCACCGACCGCGAGCATCCCGAATTCGGGCATCGCGGTCACGACGAGCGGAATACCCAGTCCTACGGCGGCGATCAGCCACCACACCCATGGATCCACGGGCTCATGGTAGATCCGTACGGCGGCCCGGGGACAGGGCGCGATCGGTCAGCGGCGGCCGGGCGGACGGGGGTTCAGGCCAGCGGCAGGCCCTGGGCGGTCCAGCGGTCGCCGACCCGCTCGACGACCAGGGGGACGCCGAAGCAGTGGGAGAGGTTGCGGGAGGTCAGCTCCAGGTCGAGCGGGCCGGCGGCCAGCACCTTGCCCTGACGGATCATCAGGACGTGGGTGAAGCCGGGGGCGATCTCCTCGACGTGGTGGGTGACCATCAGCATGGACGGCGCGTAGGGGTCGCGGGCGAGGCGGCCGAGGCGGCGAACAAGGTCCTCGCGGCCGCCGAGGTCGAGGCCGGCGGCCGGCTCGTCGAGCAGCAGCAGCTCGGGGTCGGTCATCATGGCGCGGGCGATCAGGGTGCGCTTGCGCTCGCCCTCGGAGAGGGTGCCGAACTTCCGGTCGAGGTAGTCGTTCATCCCGAGGCGGTCGAGGAACGCGCGGGCGCGCTGCTCGTCGACGTCCTCGTAGTCCTCCTGCCAGTGGGCGGTCATGCCGTAGGCGGCGGTGAGGACGGTCTGGAGCACGGTCTGGCTGCGCGGCAGCTTGTCGGCGAGCGCGATGCCGGCGATGCCGATGCGCGGGCGGAGGTCGAAGACGTCGACCTTGCCGAGCTGCTCGCCGAGGACGGACGCGGTGCCCTCGGTCGGGAAGAGGTAGCTGGAGGCGACGTTCAGCAGGGTGGTCTTGCCGGCGCCGTTGGGGCCGAGGATCACCCAGCGCTCCCCCTCCTTGACCGACCAGGAGACCTGGTCCACCAGAGCCCGTCCTTCGCGGACCACGGATACGTCCACCAGCTCCAGCACATCGCTCATGAGCGCGTTGTCTCCCATTGCATCTCGGTCGTCGCGTGCACCTGTAGGCGCAGCCCCCCTGCAAACCTACGCCACTCGTTGTCAGTGCCGTTCCCTAGGCTGGGGGCCATGCTCAAGGAACCTCGCTCAGGACGGCTGGCGGCATGGGGAAATGCCCTTTTGGCCGGACTTGTCTCACCTGATGAAGCGGTGCACCGTATCGCGGAGGACGACGCGGTGCACCGCGTGGCCGGCCTGCCCGGGGAGGAGGCGCCGGTCGGGCTGACGCTCGCGTTGGGGCGGCTGCGCGCGCTCGGTGCGGTCGGGCTGCGGGTGGCGCTGCCGGTGCCCGGCCATCCGCTGGGGCTGTGCGGGCCGCCGGAATTCAACGCCCGCGCGCTGGAGGCCGAGGAGGCGGTGATCGTCACCGGCGCCGGGCTGGGCCTGGTCCCGGAGACGTACGAGGCCGGTCCGGAGGGCGGGGCGGCGCCCGATGTACACGTCGAGGTGGTCTGGCGGTGCCTGCCGGTGCGGGAGGGGCCGCCGGCGGACGTGCCGTCGCTGGGCGAGGCGGAGCGGGAGCTGGCGGAGGCGCTGCGGGAGGCGACCGAGGTGCTCTCGAAGCTGGACGTGGCCGGGGCGGGTCCGGTGGCGCAGGCGGCGCTGGCGGCCTATCGGGCGCGGGCGGAGGCGGGTCGTCAGGTGCTGGCCCCGGGGTATCCGCCGCGGGCGGTGCGCGTGTTGGAGCTGGCGCAGCGGGTCGGGGCGCTGATCGACATCGCGCGGGCGGCCGGCGGGGACGGTGCGGAGCACGGCGCGGCGGTGAGCGCGTCGGAGATGGCGGCGCGCGCGGAGGCGCTGCGTCCGGTGGAGCGTACGGCCCGCCGGGCGCAGGTCGCGGCGTACAACTCCGCCGTGGAGGAGCGGGAGCGGCGCGGCGGCTGACGAGGGCAGGAAACGGGGCGGGCCCCGCCGGACCGTTGTGTGGTCGACGACGGGGCCGTTGCTGGGCTGGACCGAACAGCCCGGGCAGGGTGGGCCGTTCACCCCGGACCGGACAACCTCAGCTGTTCGAGCTCTCGTTGTCGAACGTGGGGTTGAGGGCGCCGATGACGTTGGCGCTGTTGCCGGTGGCGTTCACCGGGACGTGCACGGGCACCTGGGCGAGGTTGCCCGAGCCGATGCCCGGGGAGACCATCGCCCTGCCGTCGGCCTGGGCGCCGCCGGCGGCGAAGGCGGAGCCGGCCGCGGCGGTCAGGGTGAGGCCGGTGGCGGCGAGGACGAGGGCGGCCTTCTTGGCGCTGTTCATGGTGAGGTGAGTTCCTTGCGTGGTGGCACGGGACCGCGAGGACGGTCGCGGGCGGGGCGGCTCAGACGTTGGTGGCGGGGTTGCCGAAGGCGGAGTTGAGCACGCCGACGACGTTGACGCTGTTGCCGCTGACGTTCACCGGGACGTGCACCGGCGCCTGAACGTTGTTGCCCGAGAGGACGCCCGGGGAGTTCACGGCCTGACCGTTGGCCTGCGCGCCATCGGTGGCGAAGGCGGAACCGGCGGCGGCACCCAGGCCGAGGGCGGTACCGGCGACGACGAGGGCGGCCTTCTTGGCGGTGTTCATGAAATGTGGTCCTTGCGTGGTGGGAAGAAGAACAGAAACAGAGGGGTGAGGACGGCTTCCGCGCGGCCGGCGGGGGCCGGCGCGGCGACGGTCAGACGTTCTCGCAGACGTTGCCGAAGGTCGGGTTGAGGACGCCGACGACGGAGACGGTGTTGCCGCAGGCGTTCACGGGGACGTGCACCGGGGCCTGGACGAGGTTGCCGGAGACGATGCCCGGGGAGTTCTTGGCCTCGCCGTTCGCGTGCGCGTCGTGGGCGAACGCGGAGCCGGCGGCGGCGCCCAGGCCGAGGGCGGTACCGGCGAGGACGAGGGCGGCCTTCTTGGCGGTGTTCATGCGGGGGATTCCTCCGGTGAGGGGGGCACAGGGCCGGTGAACAGCACTGATGGGGACGGCGGGGTGGGGAGGGGGGACCGGCCGCGCGCTCACGGCGGCGAGGGGGCCGGTCCGGTGCGGGCCCGCGCGGACGGGATCGTCACGCGGGCCGCGCGCACAGCGCTTGCTGCGCTCAGACGTTGAGGCAGGGGTTGCCGAAGCTGGGGTTGAGCAGTCCGACGACGGAGATGGTGTTGCCGCAGGCGTTCACGGGGATGTGGACCGGCGCCTGGACGAGGTTTCCCGAGCCGATGCCCGGGGACTGCACCGCGGCACCCTGCGCCTGCGGGGTGTGGGCGGAGGCGATGCCGGCGCCGGCGAGGGCGAGACCGCTCGCCATCATCGTGACGGCCGCTGCCCGCTTGATGTTCTTCACTTCTCTTGCTCCTCATTGCCGTTGCCGTGACCAGCCGTCACGGCTGCTCTGGACAACGGCCCGGCACGAGGAGGGATACGCCGAACGGGCTACGGCTACACGACAGTATGAATCTCGGACCGGCAGGCGACGTTCGGGTTGACGCATTGTCGTACCGAAGGACCGTCCGACCCCGCGCCGGCACCGCCGCCGGCCCGGTCGTGGCTGCTTCCGCGCCTGGTCAGGCCCCGATTCCGTGCCGTACGGCCCAGAGCGCCGCCTGGGTCCGGTCGGCGAGGTCGAGCTTCATGAGGATGTTGGAGACATGGGTCTTGACGGTCTTCTCGGAGAGCACCAGGGCGCGGGCGATCTCGCGGTTGGAGCGGCCGTCCGCGATCAGGCCGAGGACCTCGCTCTCGCGGTCGGTGAGGGAGGTCCCGCGGCCCTGGCCGCCGTTGCCGTCCTCCTGGGAGAGCAGTGCGCCGGCCACCTCGGGCTGCAGCAGGACGTGGCCGGCGTGCACGGAGCGGATGGCGGCGGCCAGCGCCTCGGGGTCGATGTCCTTGTAGACGTAGCCGGCCGCTCCGGCGCGCAGGGCCGGGACGACGGTGCGCTGTTCGGTGAAGCTGGTGACGACCAGCACCCGGGCGGGGTTGTCCAGTTCGCGGAGCTTGCGGAGTGCCTCGATGCCGTCCATGCCGGGCATCTTGATGTCCATCAGAACGACGTCCGGGCGGAGTTGCTCGGCGGCGGCGATGCCTCCGGCTCCGTCGGCGGCCTCGCCCACCACCTCGATGTCGTCCTGGACCTCCAGGAACGTGCGCAGGCCGCGGCGGACGACCTGGTGGTCGTCGACGAGCAGGACGTGGATCGGTCGGGTGTCAGCCACCGGGCACCTCCATCTCGACAGCGGTGCCCTTGCCGGGCTCCGACTGCACGGTGAGCGTTCCGCCGACGCCGCCGGCGCGGTCGTGCATCGAGACCAGTCCGAGGTGGCGGCCGGCCCGGCGGACCGTGCCGGGGTCGAAGCCGCAGCCGTCGTCGGCGATCCGCAGCAGTGCGCCCTGGCCGGCGCGGGAGAGGGAGACCTCGACGTGCTCGGCGCCCGAGTGCCGCAGGGCGTTGTGCAGCGCCTCCTGGGCGACTCGGAGCATGGCCTCCTCCTGGGCGGCGGGCAGTGCGCGGACGCCGTGGGCGGCGAAGGTGACGTGGGCGGAGTGGGCGCGGTCGAGGACCTGGGCCTGTGAGCGCAGGGTGGCGACCAGGCCGTCCTCGTCCAGGGCGGCGGGCCGCAACTCGACGACGGCGGCGCGGAGTTCGTCGGCGGCCTCGGCGGCGAGCGCGGCGACCTGGTGGAGTTCGTCCTTGGCGCGGACCGGGTCGCGGTCGACGAGGGCGGTGGCGGCCTGGGCGGTGAGCCGGAGCGAGAACAGCTTCTGGGAGACCGCGTCGTGCAGTTCGTGGGCGAGCCGGGCCCGCTCCCCCGCGATGGTCAGCTCGCGGCTGCGCTCGTAGAGGCGGGCGTTGGTCAGGGCGATGGCGGCGTGCTGGGCGAGTATGCCCAACAGGTGCTCGTCGTCCTCGGTGAAGCCGCAGCCATCCCGGCGGGAGAGAGGGGGCTCGGGGCAGCGCTTGTTGGCCAGGAAGAGGGCGCCGAGGATCTCGTCGCCGTCGGCGACCGGCAGACCGAGGAAGTCCCGCATGTCCGGGTGGGCCGAGGGCCAGCCGCCGAAGCGGGGGTCCTGGCGGACGTCGGCGAGCCGTTCGGGGGTGGCGTTGTGCAGCATCGCGGCGAGGATGCCGTGCTGGCGGGGCAGCGGGCCGATGGCCTTCCACTGCTCGGCGCTGACGCCGTCGACGACGAACTGGGCGAAGCCGCCGTGGTCGTCGGGCACTCCCAGGGCGGCGTACTCGGCGTCCAGCAGTTCGCGGGCCGAGGCCACGATCGTCTTGAGGACGTCGCGCACCTCAAGATGCCTGCTCATGGCCAGGATCGCGGTGCTCACCGCGGGGATCCCGGCTCCCGGTCCGTTGGTCATGGCTTCACCGTACCGGCGGGTTGGACGGCCCGTATCGGTCCTGCGCCGTCCGGCGACCAGGACCACCGGCCTAGGCCGAATGCCCTGGCCGGGGCCGGTCCGGCGGCCGACGCCCGGCGGGTGGTGGCGTTCCTACGGTGAGGGCGCGGGCCGGGACGGCCGGTCCGGGCGGAAGGGGACGCGATCATGCCGGTGGCGATCATCACGGGGGCGTCGAAGGGGCTGGGCCGGGCGCTCGCCGGGGCGCTGGCCGTTCGGGGCTGGGATCTGGTGGTGGATGCGCGGTCCGCCGGGCCGCTGGAGGAGGCGGCGCGGGCGCTGGCCGGGGCGGGGACCCGGGTGATGGCGCTGCCGGGGGATGTGGCGGAGGCCGGGCACCGGGCGGCGCTGGTGGCCGCGGCCGGGGAGCTGGGCGGGCTGGATCTGCTGGTCAACAATGCGAGCGCGCTGGGGGCCGAGCCGCTGGTGCGGCTGGCGGACCTGCCGCTGGAGGGGCTGCGGCGGGCGCTGGAGGTGAATGTGGTGGCACCGCTGGGCATGATTCAGGCTGCTTTGCCGCTTTTGCGTTGCTCCTCCTATTGGGAATCGTATGAGACTGATTCCCTTTATAGGGATCCTGCCCCTTATATAGGGGAAACAGAAGGTAGAGATATGTCCGATTCGCCCTATTATGGCGGGTCGGATGTCGCCCCGGAAAGGCAGCCGGGCGGTGCGGTCCTCAGCATCAGCTCGGACGCGGCCGTCGAGGCGTACCCGACGTGGGGCGGCTACGGAGCGGCCAAGGCGGCGCTGGACCAGCAGTCGGCGGTGCTCGCCGTGGAGGAGCCGGAGCTGCGGGTCTGGTGGGTCGACCCCGGGGACATGCGGACCGATCTGTACGCGGCCGCGGTCCCGGACGACGACGCGGACCGGCCGCTGCCGGAGACGGTCGTACCGGCGCTGCTGCGGCTGCTGGACGGCCCGGCTCCCAGCGGCCGCTACACGGCGGCGGAGCTGCTCCGTCCGGCCGGCACCGGTACGTCCGGCGGGGCGGTGTCCCGGTGATCGCCGAGGCGCTGCGGGTCCCGGCGGAGCTGTCGGCGCGGGTGCCGGCCGAGCAGCGCGGCCCGGGTCTCGGCCGGGACGACGTACGGCTGCTGGTGAGCCGGGGGACGCGGGAGCCCGCCCATCACGTCTTCCGGGAGCTGCCGGAGCTGCTCGGGGCCGGGGACGTGCTGGTGGTGAACACCTCACGGACGCTGCCGGCGGCGGTGGACGGCCGGACCGGGGACGGCCGGGGGCGCGGCGAGCCGGTGGTGGTGCACTTCTCGACCCGGGCCGACCGGTGGCATCCGGCGGGCCGGGCGGTGGCCGGGTGCTGGGCGGTGGAGCTGCGCAGCCCGGACGGCCGGGGCAGCACCCTGCCGCGGGCCGGCGGCCCGGCCGGCACGGTGGTGCGGCTGCCCGGCGGCGCGCGGCTGACCCTGGAGGCGCCGGTGGACCCGGGAGGCGTACGGCTGTGGTGGGCGCGGCCGTCCGGGCTGCGGGTGCCGGAGCTGCTGCGGCGGCACGGGCGGCCGATCCGGTACGGCTACACCGACCGGGACCAGCCGCTGGGCGCGTACCGCACGGTGTTCGCGGTGGACTCCCCCGGCGCCGGCAGCGCGGAGATGCCGAGTGCGGCCCGGCCGTTCACGGCGGAGCTGGTGGCGCGGCTGGTGAGCCGGGGGGTGCAGTTCGCGCCGATCTCGCTGCACACGGGGGTGGCGTCGGCGGAGGCGTTCGAACCGCCGTACCCGGAGCGTTTCGCGGTGCCGGCGGCGACGGCGTGGCTGGTGAACGCCGTACGGGCCCGCCGCAGGGCGGCGCCGAGGGCCGCCGGCGGCCGGATCGTGGCGGTGGGCACGACGGCCGTACGGGCGCTGGAGTCGGCGACCGGTGCGGACGGGCGGGTGCGGGCCGCGGCCGGGTGGACGGACCTGGTGGTGACGCCGGAGCGCGGGGTGCGGGCGGTGGACGGGCTGCTCACCGGGCTGCACGAGCCGACCGCCTCCCATCTGCTGATGCTCCGGGCGGTGGCGTCGGTGACCGCGGACCGGGCCGCGCTGGAGCGGGCGTACGAGGCGGCGGTGGAGCGGCGCTATCTGTGGCACGAATTCGGCGATCTGCATCTGCTGCTGCCGGGCCGAGTCCGAGACTCGGTGCATGACGCAGGTAACGAGGAACTGGACGCCGAACCGCGGTGAGCCCTACCGGCCGGTCCCGTACCGGCCCGCGCGGATGCCCGCGGCCGAGTCGCTGGCCCGGGCCGCCGCGCTGCGGGAGCGGATGGGCCGGCGGCGCACGGTCCGGCAGTTCGCCGCCGATCCGGTGCCGGAGCAGGTGGTGAAGGACGCGATCGCCTGTGCGGCGACCGCCCCGTCCGGGGCTCATCAGCAGCCCTGGACGTTCGTCCTGGTCAAGGACCCCGAGGTACGGCGGCGGATCAGGGCGGCGGCGGAGGCCGAGGAGCGCCGGTCCTACCAGGGGCGGCTGGGCGAGGAGTGGCTGGCTGCCCTGCGGCCGCTGGGCACCGACGAGGTCAAGCCGCATCTGACCGATGCCCCGTACCTGATCGTCGTCTTCCGGCAGCGCCACTGGCTGGGTCCCGATGGCAGCAGGCGCAAGCACTACTACGTCGACGAGTCGGTGGGGATCGCGGTCGGCATGCTGCTGTCCGCGCTGCATCTGTCGGGGCTGGCGGCGCTGGTGCACACGCCCAGTCCGATGCGGTTCCTGCAGGAGGTGCTGGGGCGACCGGCGAACGAGAAGGCGTTCGCGGTGATCCCCGTGGGCTACCCGGCACCGGAGTGCGAAGTGCCCGATTTGGCACGGAAGAGCCTGGATCAGGTACTGGTCGAGATCTAGCGCATACAGGCTGTGCGTTTGCAATTACTCCTGGCGAGACCTTCCCCTCCGGGCTGTGACGCCGCCAATAGGGCGTAAATCACTTACGACCCGGGTTAGTGGCTTGAGAAATCCCACCTGACCAGGGATTTTTCTATTCCGGATGCAATATTCCCACCACTGGTTCCACTAACCCGGATCGTACGTCACACCTTTGCCGGGGCAATTTTCGGCCGCTAAGAATGGCCCCGTCGCTCGGCGCCGTGGTTGGAACTCGGCGTTGGCCGCCGCTCATGGCCCGTGCGACGTCCCCCCATTTGGAAGGTCTGTCCCGCCATGCCCAAGCACGCTCTTTCCCGCTTCAACCGGACGCACAAGCTCGGTGTCGCCGGTGTCGCCGCAGCCGGTGCCGCAGCTCTGATCTTCGCCGCCGTTCCGGGTGCGGACGCCGACCAGGGCAAGACCCAGGCCACCGCCGTCGAGAACGTCAAGCCGGTCGCCTTCAGCGCCGTCGGTACGGCCGCCAGGGCCCAGCAGGCCACCATCGCCAAGCAGGCCGACGCCTCCGCCGCCAAGGGCAAGGCCGAGGCCGCGGCCGCCGTGAAGAAGGCCGCTGCGCAGAAGGCCGCCGCCGAGAAGGCCGCCAAGGCCAAGGCCGCCGCCGCGGCGAAGGCCAAGGCCCAGGCCGAGAAGGAGCGCAAGGCGAAGCAGGCCGCGAGCCGCTCCGCGGTCCGCACCGCGATCCCGGCCGCCGCGCCGAAGCCGGCCGTGAAGACCTACCCGAACAACCTCGACGGCTGGATCCGCGAGTCGCTGGACGTCATGGCCAAGAAGGGCATCCCCGGCTCGTACAACGGCATCTACCGGAACATCATCCGGGAGTCCTCCGGCAACCCGATGGCGATCAACCTCTGGGACATCAACGCCCAGAACGGCATCCCGTCCAAGGGCCTGCTGCAGGTGATCGACCCGACCTTCAAGGCGTACCACGTCTCGGGCACCTCCTGGAACATCTACGACCCGGTCGCCAACATCACCGCCGCCTGCAACTACGCGGCCGACAAGTACGGCTCGATGGACAACGTCAACTCCGCGTACTGAGCCACCGGTTGACGTGGCGCAGGGGGACGCGCACACACCGCCGAGGGGCGGCACCCGCAGTCGGGTGCCGCCCCTCGGCGCATGCGTACGGACCGGGCGCTACTTGCGCATGACCTCCGGCTCGTGGCGGCGCAGCAGCCGCGCGACGACGAAGGCCAGCCCGACGCCGAGGCTGATCAGGATGATCATGTCCATCACGTAGACGCCGGTCTGGTGCTTCCACAGCGGGTCGGGGTTGCCCAGCTCCCACGGCAGCAGGGTGTTCATGTCGGCCGTCGCGCCCATCGCGGCGACCGCCCAGCGGGACGGCATCAGCCAGGCGACCTGGGCGACGCCGAGGGTGTCGAAGAGCTGGAAGAGCACGCCGGTGAAGACCACCTGGACGATGGCGAACATGACCAGCAGCGGCATGGTCTTCTCGGCGGTCTTGACCAGCGCGGAGATGATCAGGCCGAACATCATCGAGGTGAAGCCCAGCGCGATGATCGCCAGCGCCATCTCGACCGCCGGGGCCTTGGGGAGGATCAGGCCCTCGGTGGGCATGTTCCGGGTGGAGAAGCCGATCGCCGCGATGATCACGCCCTGGACGGCGGTCACCACGCCCAGCACGATCACCTTGGACATCAGGTACGCCGACCGCGACAGGCCGGTGGCCCGTTCACGCTCGTAGATGACCCGTTCCTTGATCAGCTCACGGACCGAGTTGGCCGCGCCGGAGAAGCACATGCCGACCGCGAGGATCAGCATGATCGTGCTGGCGTCGCGGTTGGTGCGGTGCCGGTTCAGCGGTCCGTAGCCGAGGCCGTAGTCGCTGGGGATCAGCATCGAGACCACGCCGAGCACCGCCGGCAGGATCAGCATCAGCCCCAGGAAACCGCGGTCGGAGGCGAGCACCGAGACGTACCGCCGCATCAGCGTCCACAGCTGCGAGCCCCAGCTCTGGGACTTCTGCATGCGGGCCGGCGGCGGCTGGATGGCCACCGACTGCGGGGCGGTGGCGTCGATGTCCGCGGCGTACATCTGGAAGTGCGGGGAGCCGCGCCAGCGGCCCATCCAGTCGTAGTCGCGGTAGTTCTCGAAGGCCGAGAAGACGTCCGCCCAGGTGTCGTACTGGAAGAAGTTCAGCGCCTCCTCGGGCGGGCCGAAGTAGGCCACGCCGCCGCCCGGCGCCATCACCAGCAGCTTGTCGCAGAGGCCGAGTTCGGCCACGGAGTGAGTGACGACCAGGACCGTACGGCCGTCGTCGGCGAGGCCGCGCAGCAGCTGCATCACATCGCGGTCCATGCCCGGGTCGAGGCCCGACGTGGGCTCGTCCAGGAAGATCAGCGACGGCTTGGTCAGCAGCTCCAGGGCCACCGAGACGCGCTTGCGCTGGCCGCCGGAGAGCGAGGTGACCTTCTTGTCCTTGTGCACGTGGAGCTTGAGCTCGTGCAGCACCTCGTCGATCCGGGCCTCGCGCTCGGACTCCGCGGTGTCGCCGGGGAAGCGGAGCTTGGCGGCGTAGCGCAGTGCCTTCTGGACCGTCAGTTCCTTGTGCAGGATGTCGTCCTGCGGGACCAGGCCGATGCGCTGGCGCAGCTCGGCGAACTGCTTGTAGAGGTTGCGGTTGTCGTAGAGGACGTCGCCCTGGTCGGCGGGGCGGTAGCCGGTGAGCGCCTTGAGCAGCGTCGACTTGCCGGAGCCGGACGGGCCGATGACCGCGATCAGCGACTTCTCCGGGACGCCGAAGGAGACGTCCTTGAGGATCTGCTTGCCGCCGTCGACGGTGACCGTGAGGTGGCGGGCCGAGAAGGAGACCTCGCCGGTGTCGACGAACTCCTCCAGGCGGTCGCCGACCAGCCGGAACGTGGAGTGGCCGACGCCGATGATGTCGTTCGGACCGACCGGGGCCCTGCCGGACTTGGGGACCGGCTGGCCGTTGACGTAGGTGCCGTTGTGGCTGCCGAGGTCGCGGATCTCGAAGCGGCCGTCGGGGGTGGCGTGGAATTCGGCGTGGTGGCGGGAGACCTGGAGGTCGGAGACGACCAGCTCGTTCTCCAGCGCACGACCGATCCGCATCACCCGGTCCATGTCGAGGCGGTGGAAGGTGGTCGGGCTGCGGTCCCCGGACGGTGCGCCGCCGGCGTGCGGCGCCGGGTGCTCCTGGGGCCGGCGGGCCTGCTGCGGGGGGACGCCCTGCTGGGGCTGCTGGGGTACGGCCTGCTGGGGCGGGACGTACGGCGGCTGCTGGCCCTGCGGCGGCGCCTGCCAGCCCTGCTGGGCGGGCGGCTGCGGGTGAACGGGCGACTGCCGGCCCGGCGCCTGGTGCGCGGGGGGCGCCTGCCACGCCTGGGCGGCCGGCTGCTGCTGCGGCGTCATCGCGGGCTGCGCGCTGAAGGCGTCGGCGGCCGGCGCGGCGGCGGCGGACAGGGTCAGCCGGGGGCCGTCGGTGGCGTTGCCCAGATGCACGGCCGAACCGGGGCCGATCTCCGTCTGGTGGATCCGCTGGCCCTGGACGTAGGTGCCGTTGGTGCTGCCGTGGTCTTCGATGATCCAGCTGCGGCCTCCCCATCGCACGGTGGCGTGGCGCCAGGAGACCCTGGCGTCGTCGAGCACCATGTCGCCCTGCGGATCGCGGCCCACGTTGTAGGACCGGGACGGATCGAGCGTCCAGGTCCTTCCGTTCAATTCGAGTACGAGTTCAGGCACTCCATGCCCCATTACATAGTCCCCCGAGTGACGCCCTGTGCGGGAAGTCTAGGGATGGCGAACATCGTGAGGAACTATTTCAGGCTCGGCCCGCGGACCGGAAACCGGGACGGGGCCGGGGTGCAGACGGTTTCTGCGGGGGCCGCCAAACACTCCCGGAGCACGGGAAGAACCCATGGATCCGCCGGGATCACCGGATTACGGGTGTACCGGACGGGCGGGCGCACGGACGGGGCGGCGGCCCGCGCCGGGGAGGTCGCGCGGGGCGGCCCGGGAGGCCGTGCGGACCGGCCGCACAAGCCGCATCATGGGAGGAAGCGGACATCATCCGGATCATGGCCGCGGTGCGTGCGCGGTGCGCCGGCCCGCCGTGCGCGCGCTGCCGCGTACGCGGTCCGGGTGTGCTCCGCCCTCGGTACGTGCCGGCCGCGGCGTACCGAACCCGGCGGCGGGCCAAGGAGGTTGGGCTTTCCGCCGGGGTTGTCCCGACCTGCGGATCCGGGCGGGCCGGACACGACTCCATAACGATCGACGGGCCTGCCGGGCCGCGGCCGGCGGGCCCACCGCGAGGGGCGCGGGCCGGTGGCGGACCGTACCGCCGCGGTCCGAACCCCGGACAGCCGTACGGACGCGACGGCCCGGCGGTTACCGTAAGGGCACCATGAGCGCATCGCAGATCCCGCCTGCCACCGCCGTACCGGGCGATGACGTACCGACCCTTCTCGTGAAGATCTTCGGGAAGGACCGGCCCGGCATCACCGCAGGTCTCTTCGACACCCTCGCCGCCTACTCCGTCGATGTCGTGGACATCGAGCAGGTCGTGACCCGGGGGCGCATCACGCTGTGCGCACTGGTCACCACCCCCTCCCCCGGGGAGGGCACCAGCGGCTCCTCCGAGGGGGACCTGCGGGCCACCGTGCACAGCTGGGCCGAGTCACTGAACCTCCAGGCGGAGATCATCTCCGGCCGGGGCGACAACCGTCCGCGCGGCACCGGGCGTTCGCACGTCACCGTGCTCGGCCACCCGCTCACTGCGGAGTCCACCGCCGCCATCGCCGCCGCCATAACGGCCACCGGCGGCAACATCGACCGTATTTTCCGGCTCGCCAAATATCCGGTGACCGCCGTCGAATTCGCCGTCTCCGGTGCGGCCACCGAGGCGCTGCGTACCGCGCTGGCCCTGGAGGCCGCGCAGCTGGGCGTGGACGTCGCCGTGGTGGCGGCCGGGCTGCAGCGCCGGGCCCAGCGGCTGGTCGTGATGGACGTCGACTCGACGCTGATCCAGGACGAGGTCATCGAGCTGTTCGCGGCGCACGCGGGCTGCGAGGCCGAGGTGGCCGAGGTGACCACCGCCGCGATGCGCGGTGAGCTGGACTTCGAGCAGTCGCTGCACGCCCGGGTCAAGCTGCTCGCGGGCCTCGACGAGTCGGTGGTGGAGGCGGTGCGCAAGGAGGTGCGGCTCACCCCCGGCGCCCGCACCCTGGTACGGACGCTCAAGCGGCTCGGCTATCAAGTCGGCGTCGTCTCGGGCGGTTTCACCCAGGTCACCGACGCACTTCAGGAAGAACTGGGGCTGGACTTCGCCAACGCCAACACCCTGGAGATCGTCGACGGCAAACTCACCGGCCGGGTCACCGGGCCCATCGTGGACCGGGCGGGCAAGGCGCGGCTGCTGCGGGACTTCGCGCACCAGGCCGGGGTCCCGCTGGACCAGACCGTGGCGATCGGTGACGGCGCCAACGATCTGGACATGCTCAACGCGGCCGGTCTCGGGGTCGCCTTCAACGCCAAGCCGGTGGTGCGGGAGGCCGCACACACGGCCGTGAACGTGCCGTTCCTGGACACCGTGCTGTACCTGCTGGGCATCACCCGCGAAGAGGTCGAGGCGGCGGACACACACGCGGAGTGAGCGGGGGCAGCACGGACGCGCGGTGAGCGGGGGCGGCGCGTGCGTGGGGTGCGTGGGGCGAGCGCCGGGTCCGGGGTGAGCGGACGGCAGCTCGTACGTGGGGTGAGCGGGGGCGACGCGTGCGTGGGGTGAGCGGGGGGCAGATTACGTGCGCGGGGTGAGTGGGGGCAGCATGTGCGCGGGGTGAGCGGGGGCAGATTACGTGCGCGGGGTGAGTGGGGCGGGCGCCGTGCGCAGGGTGGGCGTGGCCGGCTTGGTGCCGGCTTGGTGCCGGCTTGGTGAGGAGAGCCCCGGGGCCGGAGGGCTGGGCGGGCAGGGCGGGGGCGGGCCTGCGGGCCGCACCCGTACGTGAGCCCTGAGCGGCGGACCGATGCATGAGCGGGGCCCCGGCGGTGTGCCGGGCCCCGCTTCCGTTTGCTGTCCCGCTCGGGCGTCTCGCGCCGTGGGACGGCGGCGGCTGCCGGGCCGGGGACCTCGGCCCGGCGGTGCCGTCGCGGCGCGGGGGCTCAAGCCCTGCGGCGTCCGGGCGGGGCGCTCGGTCTTGCCGCATCCGGGCGGGAGGCTCGGCCCTGCGGCGTCCGAGGGCGGTGGGGACTAAGCCCTGCGACGTCCGAGCGCGGGAGACTCAGCCCTGCGACGTCCGAGCGCGGGAGACTCAGCCCTGCGACGTCCGAGCGCGGGAGACTCAGCCCTGTGGCGTCCAGTACGCGATCAGCCGGCCGACGCCGTGCTCCACCGACTTCCACGAGCCGTTGAAGGCGACCACGGCGATCGCGGCCGTCGGAAAGCCGCTGCGGTTCATCCGCGGCAGCAGATCGCCGTCGGCCTCCCCCGACAGCGCGTCCGCGAGGGCGTGCACGCCCGGGTTGTGCCCGACCAGCACGAGGTCGGTGACATCGTCCGAGGTCTCGTTGAGCAGGGCGATCAGCTCGCCCAGGGAAGCCTCGTAAATCCGCTCGTCGTAGACGGTCTTGGGACGCTGGGGGAGTTCATGGACGGCGAGCTTCCACGTCTCGCGGGTGCGCGTCGACGTCGAGCACAACGTCAGGTCGGGGGTCACGCCCGAACCGGCCAGCCAGCGGCCGGCGACGGGGGCGTCCTTGCGGCCGCGCTCGGCGAGCGGACGCTCATGATCGCTGGTCTCCGACCATTCGGCCTTGGCATGGCGGAGGAGGACAATCCGGCGGGGTGTATCGACGCTCATGCGTCCCAGCTTCGCACGAAAGGCGGCGCGGGGCGCGGGGTGTTGAAGCGCTCCCCCTGCCGGGTGACAGCAGGCAACCGGGGCGCTCAGGCACCTATCCGGAGAATTCCCGCGAGGTACTCGAGCAGCACCGCGAACCCCTGCGGGGCGCTCGCCGCACTCGCCCGGGCGGGGCTCGCCACGACCGCCAACAGGGCCAAGAAGGAGACCACCGGAAGCGCCAGCGCCCACCACGGCAGCCGCGCCCGCAGACCGCGCGTGCGCAGCCGGGGTATCCGCAAGCCGGGTATCCGCGGGCCGTGTGTCCGGGGACCGGGCGTCCGCGGGCCGTGTGTCCGGGAGCCGTGCGTCCGCGGGCCGCTGGTCCTCCGCAGGCGGGCGGCCTGGGCCGCGGGTGGCCGGCTGAACGCGGCGGACATGGGGATCCGCCTCCGTAACGCATCGAAGGGGCTGCACGGCCGCGGGGTGCGGCTCGGCCACCGCGCTGTGCGGTGTACTTCGAAGCTACGGATCACCGGCGGCCGTTCCTATCCGGGAAGCCACCCACTTATCCCTGATACCGGCCCCCTAAGGGATCGGGGGTTGTCCCCACCCGCCCGTCTCCCCCGGCCGCGGCCGACCGGACCGTACGTACCCCCCGCGGTCGCCGCACGCCGCACCCGGCACGCCGCACCCGGCACGCCGCGGCAGACGACGTCACCGTGGCGCGGCAGTCTTCACCGTGGCGCGGCGATGCTCGCGATGATCGCGACGACGACGGTCACACCGAGCATGAGGCCCAGCACGAGGAGCAGCTTCTTCTGGCTGCCCTGCGGATTCGGTTCGAGCACTGGCATGGGCCCAGTGTCGCACCCGCGGATCCGGCCGTGAGCCCGGGGCGGGGCTCCCGGCCGGCGCTCAGGCCTCGTCCTCGATCCGGCGGTCCCGGCCGGCCAGCACGCCGACCGCGATCTGCGGCACCATCAGCCCCGCCATCAGGGCGATCGGCAGGCTCCAGCCGCCGCTGTGCTGGTAGAGCGTGCCGACCAGCAGCGGGCCCGGGATGGAGATCAGATAGCCGACGCTCTGGGCGAAGGCGGACAGCTTGACGACACCGGCGGAGCTGGTCGAGCGCATGCCGATCATGGTCAGGGCGAGCGGGAACGAGCAGTTGGAGATGCCCATCAGCAGCGCCCAGGCCCACGCCCCGGCGGCCGGCGCCAGCCACAGCCCCGTATAGCCGGCCAGACCGCAGATCCCCAGGAACACCGCGAGCGGACCCTGATGCCGCATCCGGGACGCCAGCCGCGGCAGCACGAAGGACAGCGGGACCCCCATCGCCATGGTGACCGCCAGCAGCACCCCTGCGGTCTGTGCCGAGACCCCGGCGTCGCGGAAGATCTGCGGCATCCAGCCCATGGTGATGTACGCGGCGGTGGCCTGGAGGCCGAAGAAGACGGCGAGCGCCCAGGCGGTCGGCGACGAGGTGATCCGCAGCGGGGTCTCCCCCGTGCGCATGCCGCCGCCCGCGGCCGGCCCGGAGGCCGTGGCACGCCGCCGTACGACCGCGAGCCACGGCAGCACGGCGACCGCGGCGAGCCCCGCCCACACCGCCAGCCCGGTGCGCCAACTGCCGCCCAGCGCCTGGGTCATGGGCACGGTGACCGCCGCGGCGAGCGAGGTGCCCAGGGCCAGCGCCATCGAGTACAGCCCGGTCAGCGGGCCGACCCGGTCCGGGAACCAGCTCTTGATCACGACCGGCATCAGCACGTTGCTGACCGCGATGCCGGCCAGGGCGAGCGCGCTGGCGGCGAGGAACCCGCCGGTGCCGCCGGCGTACGGGCGCACCACGACGCCCACGGCGATCGCCGCCATGCCCGCGCAGACGATCGCGCCGGGCCCCCAGCGCCGGGCCAGCCGGGGCGCGGCGAACCCGAAGACCGCGAAGCACAGCGGCGGTACGGAGGTGAGCAGCCCGGCGAGGGTGCCGCTCATGCCGAGGCCGTCGCGGACCTCCTCCAGGAGCGCGCCGAGGCTGGTGATGGCCGGGCGGAGGTTGAGCGCCGCCAGGACGAGACCGGCGATCACGATCCGCGGCAGCCAGCGCCCGGCGGCCGAGACGCTCCCCGGGGCGCCCGCCGCGGCGTCCGGCTGCGCCCCGGTGCCGTCGGGCGCCGGGGCGGTGGTGGTCGTACGGGCGTCGGCTTCGGTGCCGACGGTCGCGAGGTCTTCGTCTGCCATGGGACTCATCATAGAATCATGGGATGAATACGTGTCCAGCCGATGTCGATAGCCTCTGCTGTCCCGGCCGGCACCGGGGGCCGGGAGGACCCGCCGGGCGCCGCGCCGTCGCCGTCCGTCCGCCCCTGCACACCGGAGCGCTGACATGCCGCCTCTGACCTCGCCCCGCCGCTCCGCACTGGCCGACCAGGTGATCGCGCAGCTGCGCGCCCAGATCACCTCCGGCGAGTGGCCGGTGGGCTCGCGCATCCCGACCGAGCCGGAACTCGTCGAGCAGCTCGGGGTGGCCCGCAACACCGTCCGCGAGGCCGTGCGCGCACTGGCGCACAACGGGCTGCTGGACATCCGGCAGGGCTCGGGCACGTACGTGGTGGCGACCAGTGAACTGGCCGGGGTGATGAACCGCCGGTTCGCGGCGGCCGAGCCGGGGCACGTCGCCGAGCTGCGCAGCGCCCTGGAGGCGACCGCCGCCCGGCTGGCCGCGCGCCGCCGCACCGAGCAGGACCTGCGGCAGATCGACACCCTGCTGGAGCGGCGCGAGCGGGCCTGGGAGTCCGGTGCCGCGGAGGCGTTCGTGGAGGCGGACGCCACCCTGCACATGGCCATCGTGTCCGCCTCGCACAACGAGGTGCTGGCCGAGATCTACGCCGACCTCGGCGGGGTGCTGCGCGACTTCCTCCGGGCGGACGTCGGCGAGGAGCTGCGTCCGGAGGCGCACATGGACCACTCCCGCCTGGTCGAGGCGATCCGCGCGGGCGACGGCGACCGCGCCGCGGCCGAAGCCAGCACCCATCCGTTCGGCTGCCGGGCGGGGGTGCTGGAGAGCTCGGGGGAGCGTTAGGGGGCGGGGGCCGGGGCCTGGGGGCGGGGGCCGGGGCCTGGGGGCGGGGGCCGGGGCTTGGGGGCTGGTTTGCCCTGGCCTCGGGGCGGTCGCACGGGGTCACGAAGACCCCTAGGGGGCGTTCGAACGGATCCCGTAGGGGACGCGAGGGCCCCCTGCGGGGCCACAACCGGGCGGGCGCGGGAGGTATTCCCGAAGCGAACCGCAAAAGGGAGCTCGATCGAAGAGCCCCCAGGCCACAACGCGCACCGCCCGCCCCGGTGACCGGGGCGGGCAGTACGGAGTGCGACGTACGGGACGTGCGAGTGCGACGTACGGGACGTGCGAGTGCGACGTACGAAGTACGGCGTACGGAGGCGAGGGGCCGTCAGGCGCCCATCATGTGGACGCCGCCGTCGACGTGCACGATCTCGCCGGTGGTGCGGGGGAAGAAGTCGGACAGCAGGCCGACCACGCCGCGGCCGGCCGGCTCCGGGTCGGCCAGGTCCCAGCCGATCGGGGCGCGGTGGTTCCACACGTCCGCCAGCTCCTCGAAGCCGGGGATGGACTTGGCGGCCATCGACTTGATCGGGCCGGCCGAGACCAGGTTGCAGCGGATGCCCTTCGGGCCGAGGTCGCGCGCCAGGTAGCGGTTGGTGCTCTCCAGCGCCGCCTTGGCCACGCCCATCCAGTCGTACTTCGGCCAGGCGATCTGCGCGTCGAAGGTGAGGCCGACGACCGCGCCGCCGTGCTCCATGAGGGGCAGGCACGCCATGGTCAGCGACTTGTAGGAGTACGCCGAGACCTGGACCGCGGTGCTGACGTCCTCCCAGCCGGCCTCCAGGAAGTTGAAGGCGCCCTGGGGGCCGAAGGCGATGGAGTGCACGATGCCGTCGAGGCGGGCGCCCTCGCCCTGGTGCTCGCGGATCTTGTCGGCCAGGCCGTCCAGGTGCTCCTGGTTGGTGACGTCCAGCTCGATGACCGGGGCCTCCTTGGGGAGGCGCTTGGCGATCCGCTCCACCAGGGAGAGCCGGCCGAAGCCGGTGAGGATGACCTCGGCGCCCTCGTTCTGGGCGACCTTGGCCGCCTGGAACGCGATCGACGACTCGGTCAGAACGCCCGTCACGAGGATGCGCTTGCCTGCGAGGATTCCACTCATGCTGATCAGTGACCCATGCCCAATCCGCCGTCGACGGGAATGACGGCTCCGGTGATGTAAGCGGCCTCGTCGGAGGCCAGGAAGCGGACCGAGGAAGCGACCTCCTCGGGCTGCGCGTAGCGCGCGAGCGGTACCTGCTTGACGATGTTCTCCCGCTGCTCGTCGGTGAGCACCCGGGTCATGTCGGTGTCGACGAAGCCCGGCGCGACGACGTTGACGGTGATGTTGCGGCTGCCCAGCTCGCGTGCGAGGGAGCGGGCGAAGCCCACCAGACCGGCCTTGGAGGCGGCGTAGTTCGCCTGTCCCGCGCCGCCCATCAGACCCACCACGGACGAGATCAGCACGATCCGTCCCTTGCGGGCCCGCAGCATGGCGCGGTTGGCGCGCTTGACCACCCGGAACGTGCCGGTGAGGTTGGTCTCCAGGACCGAGGTGAAGTCCTCCTCGGACATCCGCATCAGGAGCTGGTCACGGGTGACGCCGGCGTTCGCCACCAGCACCTCGACCGGACCGTGCTTCTCCTCGATCTCCTTGTACGCCTGCTCGACCTGTTCGCTGTCCGTGATGTCGCACTTCACGGCCAAAAATCCCGCGGGCGGCTCGCCCGAGCGGTAGGTGATGGCGACCTTGTCGCCTGCCTCGGCGAAGGACCGGGCGATGGCGAGGCCGATGCCGCGGTTACCTCCGGTGACCAGAACCGAGCGGCTCAAGAGATCACCCTTTCCGTTTCCTGTCCGTCCTGCGTTCGATACGAAACTATCGGTCACGGGGCGCTTCCGGGGAATCGAGCACGGACAGGCGCGCGCGCCGCGCTCTGTCGGGTCCCCACAGAACCCCCCACCCGCGGTGGCCGACGCGCCGTGCCACACCGCCGGTCCTCTGGGCCGCGCGGCCGCCACAAGGCATGATGCAGGCGCCGACTACGGGAGGACGCCTTGGCCGCTGCACCCCATGCCCTCGACGCATCGTTCCTGGCGCTGCCGCTGCGCGCGCTGGCCGACGCCGCGCTGGCCCGGGCCCGCGCCCTGGGCGCCACGCACGCGGACTTCCGCCTGGAGCGGATCCGGGAGGCGTCCTGGCGGCTCCGCGACGCCCGGACGTCCGGGACCTCCGACACCACCGACCTGGGGTACGCGGTGCGGGTGGTGCACGACGGGGCGTGGGGCTTCGCGTCCGGGGTGGACCTGACGATGGACGCCGCGGCGCGGGTGGCCGCGCAGGCGGTGGCTATGGCGAAGCTGTCGGCGAAGGTCCTCAAGGCCGCCGGCTCCGAGGAGAGGGTGGAGCTGGCGGCGGAGCCCGCGCATCCGGACCGTACGTGGGTGTCCTCGTACGAGGTCAACCCGTTCGACGTGCCGGACGCGGACAAGACGGAGCTGCTGGCGGAGTGGAGCTCCCGGCTGCTGGCCGCCGACGGCGTGGCGCACGCGGACGCCTCGCTGATGACCGTCCAGGAGAACAAGTTCTACGCGGACACCGCGGGCACCAGCACCACGCAGCAGCGCGTCCGGCTGCACCCGCAGCTGACCGCGGTCGCGGTGGACCCCGACAGCGGCGACTTCGACTCGATGCGCACCCTCGCCCCGCCGGTGGGCCGCGGCTGGGAGTACCTGACCGGCGGCCACTGGGACTGGGACGCGGAGCTGGCCCGGATGCCGGAGCACCTCGCCCAGAAGATGTGCGCGCCCAGCGTCGAGCCCGGCCGTTACGACCTGGTGGTGGATCCGTCCAACCTGTGGCTGACGATCCACGAGTCGATCGGGCACGCGACCGAGCTGGACCGGGCGCTGGGCTACGAGGCGGCGTACGCCGGCACCTCCTTCGCCACCTTCGACCAGCTCGGGAAGCTGACGTACGGCTCCCCGCTGATGAACGTGACCGGTGACCGCACCGCCGAGCACGGTCTCGCCACGATCGGCTACGACGACGAGGGGGTGGCCGCGCAGTCCTGGGACCTGGTCCGGGACGGCGTCCTGGTCGGCTACCAACTCGACCGCAGAATCGCCAGGTTGACCGGTTTCGCACGTTCCAACGGATGTGCCTACGCGGACTCTCCGGGCCATGTCCCCGTGCAGCGGATGGCGAACGTGTCCCTCCAGCCGGCGCCCGGCGGACCGTCCACCGAGGAGCTGATCGCGGGCGTGGAGCGCGGCATCTACGTGGTGGGCGACCGCTCGTGGTCGATCGACATGCAGCGGTACAACTTCCAGTTCACCCAGCAGCGGGCCTACGCGATCCGGGACGGCCGCCTTGGCGGGCAGCTCCGGGACGTCGCCTACCAGGGCATCACTCCGGAGTTCTGGGGATCGATGGAGGCCGTCGGCGGGCCCGACACCTACGTCCTGGGAGGGGCCTTCAACTGCGGGAAGGCGCAGCCCGGCCAGGTGGCGGCGGTGTCGCACGGCTGCCCGTCCGCGCTGTTCCGGAACGTGAACATCCTGAATGCTTCGGCGGAGGCCGGCCGCACCTGACCGTGCGACGTTCCGGTACCAAAGTCTGCACCGAGTCGACACGTCATCACCGGCCAACCTCGCAGGCCACGCCGTCCCCGTCCTCGACATCTCCCTCTGAGGGGGTCAGCTGAGGCGGCCCGATGAGGCCCTGGAAGGGGGCCAACTTCAGGCCCAAGCGGTTGTGCATGGTGCGGGCACCTCGGGCCATGGCGCGACGGACGAGATGTCCGTAGGCCGGCTCCGTCGTCCTGGTCGTGCGATGCCCCACCCAGGCCGCGAGCTCGAAGACCGGGATGTCAGCGTGGATGGCCTCGGACACGAAGACGTGCCGGAAACTCTTCGGCGTGTACTGCGACCGCCACGCCACCCGCCACGACAGCCGCGGCCCTTCACCGCACGAGAACTCCCGGAGCACCGCGGTGTACCGCCCCGCATCGCGCCTGTTCGAAGGAGCGAGGTACGGACCATTGCCGACCTGCCATCAGCCCAGCGTCGCGACTTCTCTGCCGCCGCAGCACCCCACCCCGGCGGCCCACGACGTGAACTCAGGCAGCCTTGAGCCGGGCGACCTCCCGCACCCTTTCACCCAGGGATCGCACCGCGGGGAGCTGTCGGTAAGGTCGCAGGCCCGCTTGCAGAGCGGCAAAGTGATCATCCCCGCGAGCACTGGAGACCCCCATGTAGTCGTCCAAGAAGTGCTCCCACTCGCGGCAGGCTTCCTCAACGTGCCGCATCTGCATCAGACGCGTGGCGAGCAACCCTGTTGCATGGACGCGCCCTTGCCGTTCCGCCGCTGGCCGATAGCGGTTCGACCGACGCAGAGCCTTAACCGAACCTGCTTGATCTCCCAGTTCCCAGAGGACATGGGCCACGTGAAATTCATACGCCGTCCGGTCGTACCCTCCGATGTGGTCATTGCGGCCGTCCGCCCTGCTCAGCGCTGTTTCAGTCTCGCGGAGCCGGCGGAAGGCTTGCCTACGGTCGTTCACCATGGCCGCACCGTGGGCCTGTTGACCGCGCAGGAACGCCACCAGGCGCGGCCCAGACGCAGGCGCCGCTTCGGCAGCACTGTCCGCCAGCTCCAGCGCCCTGTTGCCATAGCCAAGATTCGAGGCCTGCAACGCCATGCCCCGCAATGTGCGGCAGTACGTGACGTGATCATCGGCCTGACCCGCAAGCTTGAGAGCTTTGACGTAGTACTTCTGGCCGAGCCCGTGTTCGCGCTCGTACATGGCCATCCAGCCGGTGAGGTACACCAGATCGGACGCCGCGCTACGCATCGCTTTCTGGGCCACCTCGCTGCCGCCAGCTCTCAAGTAGGGGCCCACGGTGTTGACGAGGAATGCAGCAGCCATCGGCCGCGCATGACCGCCGCCGAGTTCATCCAAGATGTCTGCGATCTTCTGTGTCATCTGGCGGACCGTCGTCACTTCCCCCGCCCCGATACGGGCGGCAGGCGCAGCGGGCGCAAGATCACCGTTGGCGGTCAGGTCATCGAATCTCGGTACAACCAGTGCTGCTGCGTACAGTCCGGCGCCCAGTACAGCGCGCCGCGAGGGGTCCATATCGGCCCTGCCCAAGTCCACCACTCCAGCCACCACGTCCGGCGATTCGTCCAGCTCAGCACTCCCAGGGAAGCCTGCCTCCCTGGACGTTACGGGCCGTGCGAGAAGACGTGAGAGTGCCTCGGTGATCGCGGGCCGCGCCGCCTGTTGCGGCAGTGCCCCCTTCAACCAGTGCGAGACCGAGGTCTTGTCATAGTGCAGCGTCACGCCGAGTTCTGCGCCGGCACGGTTCACTGCACGGGCCAGCTGCGCGTTTCCGAAGCCGCCTTCCCGCATGAGGCCCGTAAGGGCGAGGTTCGGCGTCCTTGATCGTGGTGCCATCTCGTGTACCCCCGAGCGTTCAACCGGTTCAACCGCCTCTCCACTGTGCTCTCTTACCCACGGCTGCGTAAGGGAGTTGAGTGATTACCGGCCGTTGGGTGCCCCCGTCCAGCGGCTCGTTGACGGCTCCGTCGGACCTCCGCGCGGGAGGAGCGACAGGGCACCGATCTCTCGATAGCGAGGCGTCCACGATGACCACGCAAACCACTACACATCTCGAATTCGGCCACCTTCATCACCCTCTGCTGGGTCGACGGGTCATCGACCACGGCCACGATGATCGAGTCGGCATTCTGCGAGCCCTCGCTCCCGATCCGAAGGACAACAACCCGGGACTCGTGCTCTGGATCCCTGACACGCCGCCGGTGGCGTGGCTCTCGCCGGTGGGCGGCGGGGTGGAGTGGACGACCGGCCCGGACCAGATCGAGGCCGCACCATGAGCAGCCGCCAGCCGCAAGTAGGCGATGAAGTCGAGTACGAGCCCGGCCGCCTGGCGATCTTGACAGACATCCGAAGGGGCGTTCCGTTCCTCCGGTCTTTCGGGCGAGAGTGGCCGGTCAAGAGTCTGAGCGAATTGAAGGTAAAGCGGACGCGGGGGCAGCGAACCGCGGACGGCGATTTCCGATGAGCGGCGCACACGCGAAAACCAACCAGCAGTCCATCAAGCTGTGTGTATGGCGCCCAATTGCCTTGCTAGCACTTCTCGGCGCAGGCGCTCCTGCTGCCGTGATTGCCACCTCACCCAACGCTCATGGTGCGCCGGTTAGCGACTCGGATGAGCGTACAGACGATGCGCGCCCCCACGCTGAGCCTTACGCGGAATTCGGGGGAGGAAATCGGCAAGTGGGCCCAATGATTCCCGTTCGGTTACGCACGGCCGGGCGGGTGAGCAAGTGCACGGCGGACCGGGGAAAGTCCTCGGTCAGTGACTTGAGGAGGCATCAGCCTTGACGCTCAAGGACGCACTGAAGCGCGCTGCCATCGTTCGTGGCGGTGAGGACGAGGACGACGGGCAGGGCGGCAACCCGCCAACCGGGGACTCTGACGACGGACGCGACTACTACAGCTGACAGTCGATAGTCTCCACCCGTCCTTGGGGCCGGCCTCCTTCCGGGGGTCGGCTCTTCGTCGCTGAGAGGATCAACGATGCCGGGCCCAGGACCATTTGATCTTCCCGATCACGTTCGCAATATCGTGCAGCCTTTGAGCAAGCGGCTCGTGGTCAACAGACGAGGCTCTACCGTCTGGGACGTTCGCACCCCTGTCGGCCGCTTCGCCGTAAAACTGGGCTACCGAAGCCAAAGCCACGCGTGGACAGCCTTGGCTCCGGCGCGTGAGGCCGCCATCCTTCGTCAGCTCAACGGCACCGACGACATCCACTGTGGCGAGTGGGAAGAGGGCACATGGAGCGCCCAACCCTGGTGGGAAGGCCAATCTCTCTTCGAAGTGTGGGAACCCCACCGGCGCAGCGGCGTCTCCACCGCGCCTAACCTCGCCGAAGCGCTTTCCTGTGCCACGGCGCTGGCTGATCTCCATGCCGCGGGTTGGGTACACGGCGATGTCCAGCCCAATCACTTCGTCATGGGGCCGACCCGCACGGCCCTTATCGATCTGGCCCTGGCACAGGGTGGCGACGTCCCCCAGAACTATGACTTCAGCTATAGGGGCTGCCTGGTGCACTACGAAGCACCCGAGATCTCCCGGAGCATCTTGGAGACCGGCATTGCGGCACCAACCGCGCGGGCTGACGTGTACGCGCTGGGTGCGTCGTTCTTCATCTCTGCTACCGGCCGGCGGCACGTGCCCTACCCGGACGACGCCAGCCGAGAGGAACAGCGGCGAGCCATCGTGGACTCTCCGCACCGACCGATCACGGTACGGAGCCCTCTGGGCCCCCTCATTGAACAGATGATGAGTCGTGATCCGGCCGACCGGCCGACCGCCCTGGAAGTCTGTGGAGCACTCCGCAACTCCTCTTGAGGCTAACGGGCCCGATAGCGAGCAGAGGCAGACAAAGCGAAGGCCCCACCTCCTCAAGGTGGGGCCCTCATCTTCATGGACGTCGAGCGGAAGTCACGCCCCGTCGGCGGACGCGATCTCGTTGATCAGTCCACGAACACGCTCTTCGATCTCGTTGCGGATCGGCCGGACGGCCTCAATCCCCTGTCCGGCCGGATCGGCCAACTGCCAGTCCAAGTACCGCTTACCGGGGAACACGGGGCAGCTGTCCCCGCAGCCCATCGTGATCACCACGTCAGACGCCTGCACGGCCTCAACAGTGAGCACCTTAGGGATCTCGGCAGAGACATCGATGCCCACCTCGGCCATCGCTGCCACGACGGCGGGGTTCACCTTGTCGGCGGGGGCGGACCCGGCAGAGCGCACCTGTACGCGGTCGCCCGCAAGGTGGGTGACGAACGCGGCGGCCATCTGGGAGCGGCCGGCGTTGTGGATGCAGACGAACAGGACGGACGGCACGGCGGTGTCAGGCATGAGCGGGACTTTCCTCGGTCACGAGTGCGGGTGCGGTGAAGAAGCGGCGCGCGTAGAGCGCGACATAGACGAGGCCGATCAGCACCGGTACCTCGATGAGCGGGCCGACCACTCCGGCGAGGGCTTGCCCGGAGGTGGCACCGAACGTGGCAATGGCTACCGCGATGGCCAGCTCGAAGTTGTTGCCCGCGGCCGTGAACGCGAGCGTCGTTGCCCGCGGGTAGTTGAGTCCGGCGGCGCGGCCGAGTGCCATGGAGCCGGCCCACATGAGCGCGAAGTACACCAGCAGCGGCAGCGCGATGCGTGCGACGTCGAGCGGCTGCGAGGTGATCGCGTCGCCTTGCAGCGCGAACAGGACAACGATCGTGAACAACAGCCCGTACAGGGCGAACGGCCCGATCCGCGGAATCAGCTTCGTCTCGTACCACGCGCGCCCCTTGGCCTTCTCGCCGATCCGGCGCGTGAGGTACCCGGCGGCGAGGGGGACTCCGAGGAAGATCAGCACACTTCGGGCGATCTCCCACACGGACACGTCAAGGCCGGCCTGCTCAAGCCCGAGCCATCCGGGCAACACGGACAGGTAGAACCATCCGAGGGCCGAGAACGCGATCACCTGAAACACCGAGTTCAGCGCGACCAGTACGGCCGCGGCCTCCCGGTCGCCGCAGGCCAGGTCGTTCCAGATGATGACCATGGCGATACACCGGGCCAACCCCACGATGATCAGGCCCGTGCGGTACTCGGGAAGGTCGGGCAGGAACAGCCACGCCAACGCGAACATGACCGCCGGTCCGACGATCCAGTTCAGTAGCAGCGAGGGCAGCAGCAGACGGCGGTCACGGGTGACGGTGTCGAGCCGGTCATAACGCACCTTGGCGAGGACCGGGTACATCATCACCAGCAGGCCGAGGGCGATGGGCAGCGATACCCCGGTCACCGTGACTTCGGCGAGAGCGTCTCCGAGGCCAGGTACGACGCGGCCGAGGCCGAGACCGACAGCCATCGCGGCGAGAATCCAGACGGCAAGGTAGCGGTCGAGGAACGACAGACGGCGGGCGACGGCTTGCTCGGGCGCGGCGCTCACGAGGCAGCCCCGGCGGCCTCAGCAGGGGCGGGCAGCGGCTCGCCGGCGGGGCGCGTCAGGATGCCTGCAAGGCGATCGGTCATCTCGGGAAGCAGCCAGTAGTAGACCCACGTGCCGCGCCGCTCGCAGTCGATGAGTCCTGCCTGCCGAAGCAGCTTGAGGTGATGCGAGATCGTTGGCTGCGACAGGTCAAACGCCGGGGTCAGGTCGCACACGCACACCTCGCCGCCAGCGCGCGAGGCGATCATGGACAGCAGACGGAGTCGCACCGGGTCGCCCAGTGCCTTGAAGACCTTCGCGAGTTCTACGGCCTGGCCCTCATCGAGAGGTGCTGTCAGTAGGCCCGGGCAGCATGCGTCTGCCTCTCCGGTCTGGTCGAGCACCACAAGCTCTTGATTCGACATGCCTCTATGTTGACAGTCTTCGATCCAAGGCGCAATGTTGCATCGACAGACATCAATGCAAGCCGATGGGAGTCTCGCCATGTCCCGTGCACAGCTCGCCCTGCGCGTCAGCGACCTAGAAGCGTCGATCACCTTTTACTCGAAGCTGTTCGGCGCCGAACCGGCCAAGCGTCGCGAGGGCTACGCCAACTTCGCCATCACTGAGCCGCCGCTCAAGCTCGTGTTGATCGAGGGTGAGCCCGGACAGGAAACCCGTCTCGACCACCTTGGGGTGGAGGTCGAGTCCACGGAGCAGGTGACAGCAGCGACCTCCCGACTCAAGGACGCAGGTCTCGCCACGTTCGAGGAGAACGACACCTCGTGCTGCTACGCCCTACAGGACAAGGTCTGGGTACACGGCCCCGGCCAGGAGCCTTGGGAGATCTACGTCGTCAAGGCTGACGCCGACACGCTGGGCAAGAGCGCCGACCCCACCGTGACCGGTGACGCCTGCTGCAAGAGCCAGCCGGCCACGGCGACCACCGCAACGGGCTGCGGCTGCGGAAGCTGATCGGGACACCTTCGCGGCGATAGCCCGACCGCGCCCAGGAGAGGCCATTCAATTCGCGTGAGGCCCCGCCGCTCCATAAGAACGACGGGGCCCCGCTTATGCGTTGAGGCGCCGAACAGCAACGCCGCAGCCCTCACGGCCGCCGCGCACCAAACAGGCGCCGACGCCACCTCTAAGCCCTGCCCCAGGTCGACACCATGTCATCACCAGACCCCGTACAGTCCGGTTTGAACCGGTATGAACAGGGAATGAGGGGAGACCATGAAAAGCCGCCTGACCTGCACAGATGCCCATTAGAGAGGTATGCCCTCCGCTCCCCCCGTGAACTTCCAGTTCACCCAGCAGCGGGCCTACGCGATCCGGGACGGCCGCCTTGGCGGGCAGCTCCGGGACGTCGCCTACCAGGGCATCACTCCGGAGTTCTGGGGATCGATGGAGGCCGTCGGCGGGCCCGACACCTACGTCCTGGGAGGGGCCTTCAACTGCGGGAAGGCGCAGCCCGGCCAGGTGGCGGCGGTGTCGCACGGCTGCCCGTCCGCGCTGTTCCGGAACGTGAACATCCTCAACACCTCAAGTGAGGCGGGCCGCGCCTGACGGGGACCTGCGCCGGACCCGGACGGGGGCGCGGCCACCCCACCGGCGCAGCTCTGCTCGCATGCCCTTCGCCGGTCAGTCAGGTGAATTCGCGCCCGGCGCCGGGGCGCCTTCGCCACCGGTGGTAGATGACGCACGTGAGCTCCCCACCACCGACCGGCCCGCCTGCCGGACCTCCGAGCGGCCCGCTGCCCGGGCGCGCCCCGGAACCCGGCCCTCCACCCCCGCGACGCCCCTGGTGGCGCACTCCGCCGGTGCTCATCGGCACCGGCGTCGCCGTCGTCGCGATCGGAGTCGCGATCGCCTTCGCTTCCACCGCCGGCAACGGCGAGGGAAATCCTTCGGGCGGCACTGCCTCCCCCAACACGAATTCCGGAGAGCCGTCCAGCATTCCGAGCGTCGACTCGCCTGCGGCAGCCAGCGATGTGATCAAACGCGTGACGCTGAAGCCGGCGGACTGGGGCAATGGGTATGTGGCGGATACCCCGTACGAGAACAGCGATCTGACCGAAAATACCGTCGACCAGAACTGCAACTGGGCGAGCGAGCCGATCAAAAACGCGTTCGCCACCCTGACTCGCTGGTCCAAAACGTCCGGCAAGACGGTCAGCGCCGTCTCCTGGACCACCGTGTACAAGACGCCGGAGTCGGCCCAGTACAGCGTTTCCGACCAGCGCGAGGCTCTGCAGCGATGCCCGACGCAAAGCTCCGGAAAATCACGGATCGAGGGTGTCCACGAGATCAAGATTCCAGGGCTGAACGGTTTTGATGAAGTGGTGGCCGAGGAAGGCCATCAGGTCTCGGATGAAAATGGCAACAAGGTCGACGATTACTACACGTACCTCACCGGCCGTAAGGGAAAATTCCTCCTGCACACCGACGTGGACAGAGGAGAATCGGGGACGCAGGAGCAGAACCGCAATGACGCGAGCAGTGCCCTTTCGCTCATGCTGAGCCGTCTTGAGAGTGGCGCGTCGTACTGAGCCGGGTGCCTCCCCCAGGCTGAAGTCCGTGACGCGACTCCCCCCGGTCACGCCCCCTGGCAGCGCGCCGCCCGGTCGATAAGCTCGGGTGGCCGTCGGCCCTCGTGGAGGGCGTCAGCGTCGTGACCACCATTCAGGAGGCGTGTCGATGAGCCGTCGTACCACTGCGCCGCACGAGATCGTCGAGCGGGCCCTGGAGTTGTCCCGCGCCGACGGCTGCGTCGTCATCGCCGACGAGCACTCCGACGCCAATCTGCGCTGGGCGCGCAACGCGCTCACCACCAACGGCGTCACCCGGGGGCGGACCCTGACGGTCGTGGCCACCGTGAACGGTGCGGAGGGCACCGCCTCCGGGGTCGTCTCGCGCTCGGCGGTGACCGCGGACGAGCTGGAGCCGCTGGTGCGGGCGGCGGAGGCGGCGGCGCGGGACGCCGGGCCGGCCGAGGACGCCCAGCCGCTGGTCGGCGGCGAGAAGGCGTCCGCGGACTTCACCGACGCGCCGGCCGAGACCTCCTCGGAGGTGTTCGCGGCGTTCGCGCCGGCGCTGGGCGAGGCCTTCAAGCAGGCCCGGGCGGCCGGGCGCGAGCTGTACGGCTTCGCGCAGCACGGCGTGGTCTCGTCGTACCTGGGCACCTCGGCCGGGCTGCGGCTGCGGCACGACCAGCCGACCGGAACGCTGGAGCTGAACGCCAAGGCGGCGGCCCCCGGCGCGGCGGCGGCGCCCCGTTCGGCCTGGGCCGGGCGGGCGACCCGCGACTTCACCGACGTCGACCCGCGGGAGCTGGACGCCGAGCTGGGCCGGCGGCTGGCCTGGGCGGAGCGGCGGGTGGAGCTGCCCGCCGGGCGGTACGAGACGCTGCTGCCGCCGACCGCCGTCGCCGATCTGCTGATCTACCAGATGTGGTCCGCCGGGGCCCGGGACGCCGCGGAGGGCCGTACGGTCTTCTCCCGGCCGGCCGAGGGCGAGGGCGGGCCGGCGGACCGGCCGGCGGACCGTACCCGGATCGGTGAGCGGCTGAGCGAGCTGCCGCTGACCCTGCGCAGCGACCCGCGGGCGCCCGGTCTGGAGTGCGCGCCGTTCGTGCTGGCGCACTCCTCCGGGGACGACGCGTCGGTCTTTGACAACGGGCTGCCGCTGACGGGCACCGAGTGGGTGCGCGAGGGCGTGCTGAACCGGCTGGTCGCCACCCGGCACAGCGCCGGGCTGACCGGTCTGCCGGTGGCGCCGGGCATCGACAACCTCCTTCTGGAGGGCGGCAGTTCGCGCTCGCTGGAGGAGATGGTGGCGTCCGCGGGGCACGACGGGCCGGCGCTGCTGCTGACCTGCCTGTGGTACATCCGCGAGGTGGACCCGGCGACGCTGCTGCTGACCGGGCTGACCCGGGACGGTGTCTATATGGTGGAGAACGGCGAGGTGACCGGCGAGGTGAACAACTTCCGGTTCAACGAGTCGCCGGTGGACCTGCTGTCCCGGGCGGTGGAGGCGGGCCGTACGGAGCGGACGCTGCCGCGGGAGTGGAGCGACTACTTCACCCGGGCGGCGATGCCGGCGCTGCGCGTCCCCGACTTCAACATGAGCTCGGTGAGCCGGGGGGTGTGAGGCGGGCCGGAACGCCGGCCGTGAGCCGGGGGCGGGAGCGGGCGACCGGGCGGGCGCACGGGCACAGCAGCGGGACTGTCACAGGGGGCGAATAGACTGTGCCCCTGTCCTCCCGTTTCGGGAACCACGATCGATCAGGGACGCCATGACACGCCTCGGCGAATCCGTCGCCCGCGCCAGTACGCTGCTCTCCGCCGACCTCTCCTCGGACGCCACGGTCCGGGAGCTGCTCCAGGAGACGGGCGCGCGGCGCTATCTCGACCTGACGGACCTGCCCGCCAAGGAGCAGGCCGAGCTGATCGCGTCCCGTACGGTCGAGGTGCTGCCGGGTGTGGAGCAGCTGGCCGAGCGGATCGAGGAGCGCCGGGCGGCCGGCACGGGGCTGCACATCAAGCTGGGCATCGACCCGACGGCGACCGATGTGCACCTGGGGCATGCGGTGCCGCTGATCGTGCTGAGCCGGTTCCAGCGGCTGGGCCATGACGTGACGCTGATCATCGGTGACTTCACCGCCAAGATCGGTGACCCGTCGGGCCGTACGGCCGAGCGGCCGCCGCTGACCGACGAGGACATCGCGCACAACCTCGCGACGTACCGCGAACAGGTCCGCCCGTTCTTCGACTTCGAGAAGGTCAGCTTCCGGCAGAACAGCGAGTGGCTGGCGCCGTACACCTTCCCCGAGCTGCTGTCGCTGCTCGCGCAGGTGCCGGCCTCGCAGCTGCTGCAGCGCGAGGACTTCCGCAACCGGCTCGCGGCCGGCTCGGGGCTGACCATGACCGAGCTGCTGTACCCGATCGCGCAGGGCCTGGACTCGGTGGCGCTGGAGTGCGATGTGGAGCTGGGCGGTTCGGACCAGCTGCTCAATCTGCAGATGGGCCGGAAGCTGATGGAGCTGCGCGGGCAGCGGCCGCAGCTGGTGGTGACCATGCCGCTGATCGAGGGCACGGACGGCACCGGCGCCAAGATGTCCAAGTCCAAGGGCAATTACGTCGGGCTGAGCGCGCCCGCCGACGATGTCTTCGGCAAGATCATGTCGGTGCCGGACCGGCTGATGGAGCCGTACCTGAAGGCCTGGACGGAGTGGACGGACGAGGAGATCACGCTCGCCCTGGGCCGGGTCACGGACCGCTCGCTGCACCCGATGGACCTGAAGAAGATCCTCGCGGGTGAGGTCGTGGCGGCGCTGTACGGCCTGGACGCGGCGATGGCGGCGCGGGCCGGATTCGTCGCGCAGTTCTCCAAGAAGTCGTTCTCCGACGTGGAGTCGCTGCCGGTCGTCGAGGTCGCCGAGCACGGCGCGGAGACGGTGGCGACGGTGCTGAGCAAGGTGCTGGAGTTCACGCCGAGCGCCTCGGCGGCCCGGCGGCTGGCCAAGCAGAACGCGCTGCGGCTGGTCGTCGAGGGCGAGGGCGGTCAGCAGACGGTGGTGCTGGCGGAGGCCGATGCGATCCGTCCGCTGGGTGAGGTGCTCGCCGAGAAGCTGGCGGATGCGGCCGGGGACGCGTACCTGAAGGCGGGGCGGAAGCTGGCCCACCTCCAGGGTCGCTGAGGAAGCCGTACGACGGGGCGGCCGGTGCGCGCATGGTGCGCGCCGGCCGCCCCGGTGTTTCTGCCGTTGCTCTCAGGTCGCGTGTTTGCGATGACCGCGCAGGGAGACCCACAACCGGTCGCCGATGGCGACGATGATGACCGCGCCCACCAGTTGCAGCAGGTGGCGGACCCAGTCGATGCCCTTGGTCTCGTTGACTCCGAGGCCGGTGGCCGCCCAGTTGCCGAGGACGCTGCCCAGCATGCCGAAGATGATGGTCAGCCACAGCGGGATCTGCTGTTTGCCCGGGATGATGGCCTTGGCGATGAGGCCCAGCACCAGGCCCACGATGATGGCCCACAACCACGTCATGTCGCCTCCTCTGACGGCGCGGTGCACATGAGGTCGCACGTGCGGGTCGCCCCGCCAGTGTCGCCCCGCCCCGGCCACCGCGCACGCCGGAACCCGGCCGGGTGGGCGGGACCCGGTCTCGAATGCGGCGCAGCCTGGGCGTACCGTGGAATCCGACCGGAAACCGGGGTGAATTCCGGCGGAACCGAGCAGGTGGTGGACATCGTGGTGCGGAAGCAGAGCAGCGGCGAGACCTTCCGGATCACCGGGGCCCGGCAGGGGCTGACCGAGGACGTGCGCGGTCGGCAGCGCCGGTATGTGATCTCGATGGGCGTGCGGACCGTGGCGGTGCTGCTGACCGTCGTGCTGTGGAACATCGAGCGGCCGGTGGCCATTGCCACGCTGGTGCTGGGCATGGCGCTGCCGTACATCGCGGTGGTGATCGCCAACGCGGGCCGGGAGAACGTCCCTTCACTGCCGAAGACGTTCGTGGCGGGGCCGAGCCGGCCGATGCTGACGCCGGGGCCGACGGACGGTACGGCGGATTCCGTTCCGGACCGGCCCGCGGCGGGCGCGTCGGCGCCCGACTCCGACCTCGGCTGATCGCCTACCGGTCTGCAAAGCTCAAGAAAAGCTCAGATCAATCATGGAGTTCCGGTGCACCGCGCACCATTCCCCGTGACATACTGCGTACGCGCTCCGCATCCCCCGTCGGAGCGACGGACCGACGCCGGGCGGCTCCCCCCGTGGCTGCCCGGCGTCGTCATGTCCGCAGGCCGGTCGGGCGGCCGCCGTGGGCGGACGTAGGGTTGAGGCGTGAACTCCCCGAACTCCGCCGAGAACCCCACCATCTGCTCGGCCAAGGGCTGCCGGGCCGACGCCGTGTGGGTGCTGGCGTGGAACAACCCGAAGCTGCACACTCCGGACCGCCGCAAGACCTGGCTGGCGTGCGAGGAGCACCGGGAGCATCTGTCGCAGTTCCTCGGTGTGCGCGGGTTCCTCAAGGACGTGGTGGCGCTTGAGGAGTGGGAGGCGTCGGCGGGCGGGCGCTGACGGCCGGGGCGCTGCTGCCGGATCAGCCGCCGATCGCGGACATCGGGCGGTCGGGCTGGAGGAAGGACGGGTCGTCCAGGCCGGAGCCCGCCTTCTTGCCCCACATCGCCAGCTTCCATATGCGGGCGATCTCGTCGTCCGGTGCTCCGGAGCGCAGCGCGCCGCGCAGGTCGGTCTCCTCGGTGGCGAACAGGCAGGTCCGGACCTGGCCGTCGGCGGTGAGCCGGGTGCGGTCGCAGGCGCGGCAGAACGGGCGGGTGACGGAGGCGATGACGCCGACGCGGTGCGGTCCGCCGTCGACGAGCCAGCGCTCGGCGGGTGCGGCGCCGCGGGCCTCCTGGCCCTCGGGGGTGAGCTCGAAGCGGGTGCGCAGCGAGGCGAGGATGTCACCGGCGGTGATCATTCCGTCACGCTTCCAGCCGTGCTGGGCGTCGAGCGGCATCTGCTCGATGAAGCGGAGCTCGTAGTCCTTTGCGATGGCCCAGGCGAGCAGGTCGGGGGCCTCGTCGTCGTTGAGCCCGGGCATCAGGACGGTGTTGACCTTCACCGGGGTGAGGCCGGCCTCGCGGGCCGCTTCCAGGCCGCGGAGGACGTCGTCGTGCCGCTTGCGGCGGGTGAGGGCCGTGAAGACGTCGGGACGGAGGGTGTCCAGGGAGACGTTGACGCGGTCGAGGCCGGCGTCGCGCAGGGCCCGGGCGGTGCGCTGCAGGCCGATGCCGTTGGTGGTCAGCGACATCTGGGGGCGCGGGGTGAGGGCGGCGACCCGCTCGACGATGCCGACCAGGCCGGGGCGGAGCAGGGGCTCACCGCCGGTGAAGCGGACTTCTTCGATGCCCAGGTCGCGCACGGCGATCGTGATCAGCCGGACGATCTCGTCGTCGGTGAGCAGGTCCGGCTTGGCGAGCCACTGCAGGCCCTCTTCCGGCATGCAGTACGTACATCGCAGATTGCACCGGTCGGTGAGCGAGACCCGCAGGTCGGTGGCCACGCGGCCGTAGGTGTCGATGAGCACAGGGCCCCCTCCCCGAGAGTCACGGACCGGTACGTCGACCGGCACGCCGTCCATTGGTGGATCAGTACGTCTTCGAGCCTACGCGATGGGTCCGACAGTGAGCAGAGATGAGAAGCACGAGGTGGACGGGGCGGCGTCGTAGATCTCTACGATGCCGCCCCGCCCGGGTCCTGTGCGGATGCCTCAGGGACGCTCAGTGCGCTCCGGTGCCGGTCAGGGCGCGGACCTCCAGTTCGGCGTACTTCCGGGCGTCCGGCTCCTCCTTGGAGAGCAGCGAGCCCAGCCAGCCGAGCAGGAAGCCCAGCGGGATGGAGATCAGGCCGGGGTTCTCCAGCGGGAAGACGGCGAAGTGCGCGCCGGGGAACATCGAGGTCTCCTTGCCGGAGACGACGGGCGAGAAGAGCACCAGCAGGACGGAGGAGGCCAGGCCGCCGTAGATGGACCACAGCGCGCCCTGGGTGGTGAAGCGCTTCCAGAACAGGCTGTACAGGAGCGTCGGGAGGTTGGCGGAGGCGGCGACCGCGAAGGCCAGTGCCACCAGACCGGCGACATTCAGCCCCCGGGCGAAGACGCCCAGGACGATGGCGACCGCGCCGATCCCGACGGTCGCCCAGCGGGCGGCGCCGACCTCCTCCTTCTCGGTGGCCTCGCCCTTGCGGAGGACGTTGACGTAGATGTCGTGGGCGAAGGACGAGGAGGAGGCGAGGGTGAGGCCGGCGACCACGGCGAGGATGGTGGCGAAGGCGACCGCGGAGATGAGGGCGAGCAGGACGGCGCCGCCGGTGGAGCCGGCGCCGCCGCCGATGACCTCGGCGAGCTGTGGGGCGGCGGTGTTGCCCGGCTTCTCGATGTCCGCGGGCTTGATGAGGGCCGCGGCGCCGAAGCCGAGCGCGATGGTCATCAGGTAGAAGACGCCGATGATGCCGATCGCCCAGTTCACGGATTTCCGGGCGGCCTTGGCGGTGGGCACGGTGTAGAAGCGGATGAGGATGTGCGGCAGGCCGGCGGTGCCCAGGACGAGCGCCAGGCCCAGCGAGATGAAGTCGATCTTCGAGGTGGCGGTGGCGCCGTATTTGAGGCCGGGCTCCAGGAAGGCGGCGCCCTTGTGGCTGTTCTCCGCCGCGGCGCCGAGCAGCGACGAGATGTTGAAGTGGAACTTCAGCGCCACCAGGAACGTGATCAGCAGGGTGCCGGCGATCAGCAGCACCGCCTTGATCATCTGGACCCAGGTGGTGCCCTTCATGCCGCCGATGGTGACGTAGAGGATCATCACGATGCCGACGAGGACGACGACCAGGACCTTGCCGGCCTCGCTGGTGATGCCCAGCAGCAGGGTGACCAGCGCCCCGGCGCCCGCCATCTGGGCGAGCAGGTAGAAGATCGAGACGACGATGGTCGAGGTGCCCGCGGCGGTGCGGACCGGGCGCTGGCGCATCCGGTAGGCGAGGACGTCGCCCATGGTGAACCGGCCGGAGTTGCGCAGCGGTTCGGCCACCAGGAGCAGCGCGACGAGCCAGGCGACGAGGAAGCCGATGGAGTAGAGGAAGCCGTCGTAGCCGAAGAGGGCGATGGCGCCGGCGATGCCCAGGAAGGACGCGGCGGACATGTAGTCGCCGGAGATGGCCAGGCCGTTCTGGAAGCCGCTGAACTGGCGGCCGCCGGCGTAGAAGTCCTCCGTGCCCTTGGTCTGCCGGCCGGCCCAGACGGTGAGGCCGAGGGTGGCGGCGACGAAGACGGTGAAGAGGCCGATGATCAGGGGGCGGTGCTCGCCCGCGCCGCCGGCCGCGAGGGGTACGGCGAACAGGTGCTGATGGAGGCTCATGCGCTGGCCTCCAGGCGGGACTTGATGGCTTCGGCCCTGGGGTCGAGCCTGCGGGCGGCGTGCCGGGAATACCACCAGGCGATGAGGAAGGTGGTGACGAACTGGGCCAGGCCGAGGACGAAGGCGACGTTGAGGTGGCCGGCGACCTTGGTGGCCATGAAGCCGCCGGCGTAGCTCGACAGCACGACGTACACCAGGTACCAGAGGACGAAGGCGACGGTGAGCGGGAAGGCGAACGAGCGGTGGGCGCGGCGGAGTTCGTCGAATTCCGCGCTCGACTGCACCTGTTGGTAGTCGGGCGGCTCGTGCGTCCCCGGGTCGATGGTGGGTGCGGCGCTCACGGAATCTCCTGACGCGAGGGGGCGGGTGTTCCGGGCCGGTCGGGCGGCGGCGCGGGGGTCGGCCCAGGCCGACGATAAAGCTCACGTAAGTGACGTGGATCACGCATCGTAGAGCGGTGGCACCCGATCCGACAGGGGGCCGTTGCGGGAAACCCCGGGGAAAAATGCGGCGGATGGCCGCACCGCCCGCCACCGCGCGCGGGGCGCTTCGTTGAGCCCGGTGTGAACCCGCCGCCGCCCCAGCAGACCCCGCAGCCCTCCACTCCCCGTCGGCGCCCTTACGGCAGCGTCCGGCTGCCGGCGCCGCTCGTCACCGCCCCCTCGGAGCCCCGGCCGGGTGCGGCCCCCGCCGTGCGCCGCTGGTACGGCCGGCGGATTCCACTGCCGCCGCTGAGCATCACCACCCTGCGCCGCACGGACTGATCCCCCGGCGGGCGTGACGGTACGTCAACCCCCGTGGCCCTCAAGGCCGTACCGCTTCGGCCGTCGTACGGTATTCGCCCGGTTTTTTCTCCCGATTCCATTGCTGCACCCGAGTGATCGCCGATAACTTCACGTCTCATTGCACCCGCCCGTGCGCAAACCCGCGCACGGGCGGTCTCACGGATGATGTGGAGTACCCATGGCTCATCCCCGATCCAGACGCATGCGGGCGCTGGCCGTACCGCTCGGGCTGGCTCTGACGGCGTCCCTCGGCTTCCTCTCCCCCGCGGCCACCGCCGCGCCGCAGGACGCCCCGGCCGCCGCCGCTTCGGCCGACGGCCCGCTGCTGTCGTACGTCGTCAACACCACGCCCGGCCGTGCGACGGTCGGCAAGGTCGAGAAGGCGATAGCCCGGGCCGGCGGGAAGCTGATCGTCGCCCACGAGAAGATAGGCGTGATCGTCGTCCACTCGGCGAACCCGCAGTTCGCCGCCTCCATGCGCGCCGTGCCGGGCGTGGCGTCGGCGGGTGCGACGCGTACCGCGCCGCTGAAGGCGTCGGGCACCACCGACGTCGGCAAGCCGCAGAAGGTGAAGCTCCCCGCGTCGCAGCTGGCGGCGGCCGGCCGGACCGCGAAGGCGAAGGGCGAGGAGCCGCTCGAACCGCTGCAGTGGGACCTCCCCGCCATCAAGGCCGACCGGGCCGCGAAGGTGAACCCCGGCAGCCGGAAGGTCACCGTCGCCGTCATCGACACCGGTGTGGACGACACCCACCCGGACCTGAAGCCCAACTTCTCCGCCAAGCAGTCCGCCAACTGCGTGGGCGGGGTGGCCGATACGTCCAAGGGGGCCTGGCGGCCCTGGGACCCGGCCAGCGACTACCACGGCACGCACGTGGCCGGCACGATCGCCGCGGCCCGCAACGGCGTCGGGGTGGCCGGTGTCGCCCCGGGCGTGAAGGTCTCCGCCATCAAGGTCAGCGAGCCGGAGACGAGCCTGTTCTACGCCGAGAGCGTGGTGTGCGCCTTCGTCTTCGCGGCCGACCACGGCGTGGCGGTCACCAACAACAGCTACTACGTCGACCCGTGGATGTTCAACTGCAAGGATGACGCCGACCAGGCGGCCATCGTTGACGCGGTCGGCCGGGCGGCGAGCTACGCACAGCGCAAGGGCGTGCTCAACGTCGCCGCGGCGGGCAACTCCGACCTCGACCTGGCGGCCCCGAATCTGCCCGACGCCTCCAGCCCGAACGACTCCACGCCCGTGGAGCGCACCATCAACCCGAAGACCTGCTGGGACGTGCCCACCCAGCTGCCGGGCACGGTGACGGTCGCGGCGACCGGTGTGCACAAGCTCAAGTCCGGCTACTCGAACTACGGCCTGGGCCAGATCGACGTGGCCGCGCCGGGCGGCGACTCGAAGCAGGTGCCCGACCTGCCGGCCAAGAACGGCAACATCCTCTCCACCATGCCGGGCGGTGACTGGGCCTACCTGGCGGGTACGTCCATGGCCACCCCGCACGTGGCGGGCGTCGCGGCGCTCCTGAAGAGCGCCCACCCGAAGTCCGGCCCGCAGGAGATCCAGTGGCTCCTCAAGGAGCAGGCGGACAACCCCGGCTGCCCCACGGGTGACACCACCTGCACCGGCACGCAGCACATCAACAGCCACTTCGGTTACGGGATCGTCGACGCGCTCGACGCGGTGAAGAAGTAACCAGGACGGCTTGACCGGCCGCCGGGAAGACGCGGCCGGGAAGCGGCTCAGGCGGTGACCGTCTGCGGGGGCCGGGTGCTTCGGCGCCCGGCCCCTTGCCGTTCCCCGGCCGCCCGGAGCACGCCCTCGGCCAGGGCGAACTGCGCCGCCGTATAGGTGAGCATGATCCAGAACTGCGGGAGCGGCAGCTGCGGCCAGTGGGCGATACCGGACGCGATCAGGGTGTCGGAGAGCAGGAAGAGCAGTCCGCCGGCCGCCGCCCACGGTCCCGCCCGCAGCGCGCCGAAGCCCATCGCGGTGAGCAGCAGGCTGTATCCGGCGACCGGGATCCGCAGGTCGGCCGGGAGGCCCGGCCACAGCAGGGCGACGGTGGCGACCAGCGCGAGGGCGTAGCCGCCGGCGAGCGCCCCGGTACGGGTCCGGCCGCCCGGCGGGGAGCCGTGTCGCCCGCACAGCAGCAGGTAGCAGACGTGCCCGGCGGCGAACGAGCCCATTCCCACCAGGAAGACCACTCCCCCGTGCCCCCCGATCTGGAGGAAGGTGTCGCCGCCGCAGCCGAACAGCAGCGCCCCGGCGAGCAGTACGGGACCGCCGCGGGCGAGGACGTACGCGGCGAGCACCGGCATCAGGGCGGGTTTGGTGAGGTGGTCGACGAGGGTGGCGCCGGTGAGCAGCGCTGCGAGGTGGACGACGGCGAGCACGGCGAACGCGGCCAGCAGGGGCCGGACGGCCCCCGGCCGACGGGGCGTCACGCGACGGTCTCCTCGACGGAGGTGGCGGCAGAGGTGGGCGACGGGGCCGGGGCGGGATCCGCCCCGAGCCGCTTGGCGGCCGGCTGCCAGCCCGGGCCGCGGAAGATCCGCCCGGCCCGCTCGGACCAGCTGTCCGCGGCCCGTACGTCGCGTGCGATGGCGGCGTACTCATGGGTGGCGACCCGCAGCGGGTTGTAGGTCTCGATGTTCTTGGTCAGGCCGTAGACGGGCCGGTCGGTCTCGGCGACGAACGAGCCGAACATCCGGTCCCAGATGATCAGGATCCCGCCGTAGTTGCGGTCCAGATAGCCGCCCTGCGAGGCGTGGTGGACGCGGTGGTGGGAGGGGGTGTTGAGGACGAACTCGAAGGGGCGGGGCAGTTTGCCGACGCGTTCGGTGTGCACCCAGAACTGGTAGACGAGGTTGGCGCCGGAGGTGAAGGCGACCACGGCCGGATGCACGCCGAGCGCGACCATCGGCACGTAGAACGGCCAGACGGTCCAGGTCGTCCAGGGCTGGCGCAGGGCGGTGGTGAGGTTGAACTTCTTGCTGGAGTGGTGCACCACGTGGCAGGCCCACAGGACCCGGATGACGTGGTGCCCGCGGTGCGACCAGTAGTAGAAGAAGTCCTGGGCGAGCAGCATCAGCAGCAGCGTCCACCACAGCACGGGGATGCGGAGCGGGGTGAGTTCGTAGATCGCGGCGTAGATCGCCACGATGGGTATCTTCCACAGCGCGTCGAAGACCAGGCTCCCCAGCCCCATGCCGACGCTGGTGGCCGCGTCCTTGACTTCATAGCCCGCCGCGTCCTCGTCGGGATGCAGGCGGTAGCTCACCATCTCCACCACGGTGAGCAGGACGAAGGCCGGTACGGACCACAACACGACATCGGGCAGGTGCGGCATGCCCCGCACCATAAAGGCGTGGACGGGGGTGCCGCTAGGGGTTGTTACTCAGAAGTATGTGAGACGTGATGTCAGCTGCCTGCCGAGCGCGGGGCGCCTCAGGGCCCGATCATGTGGGTCGGCTGGCCGCTCACCGCAGCGATGACCTCGAAGTCCCGGTCGCAGTGCACGAGAGTCAGCCCGAGGAGCTCCGCAGTGGCGGCAACCACCAGGTCCACAGGCCCGGCACTGCGGTGCTGTCCGTTACGCGTGAGCTCACGCTGGACCTCACGGGCCCTGCTGTGCGCGCCGTCCGGGACGGGGCACCAGGCGTAGTAGCCGGACAGCGCCTCCAGCAGAGCCTCGCGGTCCGCAACCGACCGGGCACTGAAGCCGATCTCCAGCTCGGTCAGGTCACACAACCCCACCACACCGGACTCGAGTTGCTCGTTCCACCCGTAGCGGTCCGCCCCCTTGGTGAGAAAACGAACGATGGCCGAGGTGTCCGCGAGGTACTTGACCGCGATCACTGCTCCGGCCTGGGGCGGTAGTGGCGCTTGTCCATCAGCAGGTCGAGATCGATCGCACCGTCCTGCGCCAGTCGGCGCGACTCGGCGAGCGCTCGGGCACGCCGTATGCGAGCTGCTCCCTCGGCCAGCGCGGTGTTGACGGTGTCCTTCTTCGTGCGGGTACCGAAGGCCTCCTGGGCGGCAGCCAGGGCCTCCTCATCGATGTCGATGAGCATCTTGGTCATGACTGCCTCCCTTGAGTCGTATATACGAAATGCTAGCAGGTATAGACGCCGGATGGGAGCTCGTCCTCCCGCAATCGCCCGACCCCCCGGCCCCCGCCCCTCACCACACCCGTACCGAGCCGCCCGGGGCGAAGGCCGGGCTGGTGGCGTTCGGGGGGATCTTGTCCAGGGGGTGGGTGAGTTCGGTGCGGGTGGGGCCTACGCGGGCGGCTATGGGGGCCAGGTGGGCGAGGTCGAAGCCGTAGACGTGGGCGGCGTTGGTGGCGAGCAGGGCGGTGGTCTCGTCGGGGGGCAGGTCCGCGAAAGCGAGGCGGAGGGCCTCTCGGGAGTAGGGGTGGGTGCCCTCGTCGTGCGGGTAGTCGCTGCCCCACATGATCTTGTCGAGGCCGATGCGGTGGCGCAGCGGGACCTCGTGCGGGCGCATGAAGCTGGCGCCGACGAAGCAGTGGTCGCGCCAGACGGCGGCCGGGGTGTCGTCCATGGTGGCGGCCAGCCCCGCGCCGAACCGGGACTCCGCGGTGGTGGCGGTCCGGGAGGCGGCCGCGACCAGCCGGCCGTGGTAGTAGTCCAGCATGTCCAGGACGCCGGGGATCCAGCCGGAGCCCTGTTCCGTCAGGACCAGCCGGAGGCCGGGGTGGCGGCGGAAGGCGCCGCCGAAGATCAGGTGCCACAGGGCGCGGTGCGAGAACCAGGTCGTCTCGACCATGAAGACCGCGCGGGCGGCCGGTTCGTCGCCGAGCGGCGGGGAGGCGGAGCCGCCGTGGTGGTTGACCGGGACCTGCAGCTCGTCGCAGACCGCCCAGAGGGGGTCGTAGGCCGCGGAGTGGAGTTCGGGAAGGCCGGAGCCGGGCGGGGTGCCGGGGAGCATGATGCCGCCGGTGAGCCCCGCCTCCTTGGTGCGGCGGACCTCCCGTACGGCCAGTTCGACGTCGTTCAGGAGGATCTGGGCGACGCCGGCCCGGCGGCCCGGGGCGTCCGCGCAGAAGTCGGCCAGCCAGCGGTTGTGGGCCCGCAGGCCGGCCCAGCGCAGCTCGAACTCCGTACCGGTGGGCGGCGGCGCCATGAGGGAGGCGCTGGGGAAGAACGGCGGGATGGTGTTGGGGAAGACGACCTCGGCGACGATGCCGTCGGCCTCCAGTTCGGCGAGCCGGCGGGCGGAGTTCCAGTTGCGGTCGGCGGTGTCGGCGAGCAGGTCCTCGTGCGGATTGACGTAGGTCGCCGCCCAGGCGTCGAAGGCGTCGTGGTGGCGGGCTTCCAGATACGGCTTGTAGTCGAGGAGGTCGGCGCCGGCGTGGCAGTCGGCGGAGATGACGGTGCAGCGCTCCTCGGTCGGCGTCCCGGTCGGCGTCATGGGGGTCCTCATCGGTGCGGTCATCGTCAGCACTCCGTTCCCAGGAGCGGGAAGTCGTGGCCGGTGAGCCAGTGGCGGCCCACGGCGCGGGAGCGGGCCCAGGCCGCCTCGACCGCCGACTGGTCGGCGGGCTGGCCGAGTTCGGCGGGCGTCGGGCCGATACGGCGGGCCAGCGGGGCGAGCGCCTCCGGGGCGAAGCCGAAGACCTCGGCCGCGGCCAGGCCGAGCATCCGGCGGGTCTCGGCGACCGGGATGTCGTGGAAGGTGTCGCGCAGCCACCGCCGGGTGTCCGGCCAGGTGCCCTCGGGGTGCGGGAAGTCGCTGCCCCAGAGGATGTTGTCGACGCCGATCTCGTAGCGCTGGGCGAGTTCGCGGCGCTTGGTGTTGGTGGCGCAGACGAACACCTGGCGGTCGAGGTATTCGTGCGGTGCCCGCTTCAACTCGGCGAAGGGGGACAGCTTCTTGCCGCCGTGCGCGCCCAGGTAGAGGCGGTCCATGAACCACAGCAGGTTCGGCAGCCACCAGCAGCCCGACTCCGCGACGCCGAACTTCAGGCCGGGGTGGCGTTCGAAGACGCCGGACCAGAGCAGGAACCACAGCGGCCGGGCCGGCCACCAGGTCACCTCGGAGACGTAGATGCCCAGGTGGTCGCCGTATTCGTGGCGGGGCGCGGCACCGGAGTGGGTGACCACCGGCATCGCGCATTCGGCGGCGGCCGCCCATACGGGGTCGTAACGCCGGTCGTGGTAGGGCGCCTTGTCGGCCCACATGGACGGGATCATCAGGGCCCCGAGTCCGGACTCCTTGGCGCGGTGGATCTCCGCGACGACCTCGCCGGGGTCCGCCGTCACGGGCAACAGGGCGACGCCGCAGTGCCGTTCGGGGTGCGCGGAGACGAACTCGGCGAGCCAGCGGTTGTGGGCCCGGGCCCCCGCCATGCCGAGTTCGGGGTCCTGGTCGCCGGAGAGCCCGAGCCCCACGCCGAAGGGCGCGGCGGTCCGGCTGTCCACCGCGTCCGCGTCCGGGAAGACGACCTCCGCCGCGACGCCGTCGCCGTCGAGCTCCTTGAGGCGCTGCCCGGGGTCCCAGCCGCCGCGCAGGCCCTCCTCGTTGTCGGCGAACCACCGGGCGGCGAACGCGTCGTTGCGGATGCCGAGCCGGGTGGCCTCCTCCCGGCGGGCGCCGCGCTCCCCGAGGAACTCCTCGAAGGCCCGGTGGAAGCGGCGCTCCAGATAGGGCCGGTACTCCTCGGTGGGCAGCCCGGCGTGGCAGTCGGAGGAGATGATCAGGTACGGGTCCTGGTCGGTCATCACACACCCCTCAGTCCAGGATGAAGCGTTCGAGGTACGACGGGGCGGACCGGTCCAGCATCGACCGCGCCCGGGCCCTGATCTGCCGGTCGGTGTGCTCGCCGGGCGGCAGCATCCAGAACCGGTCCGCCCGGATCCCGTCCACCACGCTCCCGGCGACCTCCTCGACCGGGGTGAACGCGATCTCCTGCCCGGCCTCCTTCATCGCGGCCTCCCACTGGCCGAGGCTGCGGTAGGGCGTCCGGCGGGGCTTCTCCTTGGCGTACCGCGCGGGCCGGTTGCGGTGCGACTCCCACAGACCGGTGCGCAGCATGTGCGGGCCGGGGAACAGCACCGACGCCCCGACGGGCGCGCCCTCCGCCCTCAGATGGGCGTGGAGCGATTCGGTCATCGTCACCACGGCGGCCTTGGTGACGGCGTAGACGGACGCGGTGGGCAGCGGGGCGATACCGCCGTCGGTGGAGGAGGTGTTGACGACGCGGCCCGGGGCGCCGTCCGCGAGCATGCGGGGCACGAACGCCTGGATGCCGTGGAAGACGCCCCACACGTTGACCGCGAAGGCCCACTTCCAGTCGTTGACCTCGTGTTCCCACATGCGACCCTCGGCGCCGGAGCCGACGCCGGCGTTGTTGCACAGTACGTGGACCGCGCCGAAGGCGTCGTACGCCGCGTCGGCGAGGGCCCGCACCTCGTCGCGCACCCCGACGTCGACGGTGCGGGCGAGGACCTCCGCGCCGTCGGCCGTCAGCGCGTCCGCGGCGGCGCGCAGCGGCGCCTCCTCGACGTCCGCGAGGACCACCTTGAGCCCCTCGGCGGCGAAGCGCCGCGCCAGCGCGAGGCCGATGCCGCTCGCGGCGCCGGTGACGACCGCGACCTGTCCCGCCCGCAGCTCCATCAGACGCTCCCCTCGGGCGGCCCGTCGAGGATCTGCTGCGGGTCGTCGTACCGCTGGTGGACGTACGGCAGCAGGGCCTCGGGGTCCACCCGCGCGACGACCTTGCCCCGCTGGTCGCTGCTCTTCTCGCCGAGGGTGATCCCGACGAGTGTGCGGACGGGGAGGTCGGCGACCGGGTCGTACATCGACTCCCGCAGGACGACGTCGCCGGTGACCCGCTCCAGGGTGCGGTGTTTCTCCCGCCGCACGCAGTGGACCAGTACCGGGTCCCCGTCGAAGCCCGAACCGTCCACCGCGGGCAGGAACTTGAAGTAGAAGTCCGTCCGCTCCGACGGCTCGGGGACCGGCAGGCCGCCGCTCACCGCGCCGCGCACCTCCACGAAGGCGATGCCGTGCCGGGCCAGCGCGGCGCGTACGGTCAGGCCGTCGCGCTCGACGGTCACCTCGCCGAGCTTCTTCGGCTCCCCGAAGACCTCCCGGCCGCCGGTCAGGGCCCGCTCGTGGGTCATCGGCATGACGAGCGGATACCAGCCCGCCACGCCGTCGTGCTCGGCGGCGACCGCGACCGAGCCGGCGCCGAGCGGATAGCCGGGCAGCGTAACGGTGCTGACGGTGGCCCGGACCAGCGGCCGTCCGGAGGGTTTCAGCGGCGGCGGCAGCACCGCCGCGACCGCGTCCGGATCGCTCTCCCAGAGCGCCACCACACCGGTGGACCAGATGTCGGGGAGCCGGGAGCCGGTGGCGCGCGCCGCGGCGATCTCCGCCTCGGTGCGGGCTCCGTAGCGTATGCGTGCCATGTCGTACCGCCCTTCACAGGTCGTGACCTTCCGGGGGTTCCATCGGCGCCTGTAACACTGTTACACCGTGCGCCGCGAAGGGTAAAGGGCCTTTCGGGCATGGGAGTTGAGGGGACGGGTGGGGGCCATGACACGTACCGCGCTGACCGGGGAAGAGGTGCTGGCGGCCGCCGCCCGCCTGGTGCGGGAGCACGGCCCGGCCGCCCTGACCATGCGCCGGCTCGCCACGGAGCTGGGCACCGCCGTCACCTCCATCTACTGGCACGTCGGCAACCGCGAGTCCCTGCTGGACGCGCTGGTCGAGCGCACCGTCCGGGAGATGGGCGAGATCCGGCCGACCGGACGCACCCCGCGCGCCCGTGTCGTCTCGGTGGCCCGGGCGCTGTACGCGGCGCTGCGCGAACGGCCGCAGCTGATCGCGATGGTGCACGAACGCGGCCTGACGGAGCGGATGTTCCTGCCCGCCCAGCAGGCGCTGGTCCATGAGCTGCACGCCGCCGGGCTGCGCGGGCGGCCGGCCGCCGAGGCGGTGCGCGCGGTGCAGTTCCAGGTCGTCGGCTTCGTACTGGTCGAGCGGGCCCGCGAGCGGTCGCCCGCGCAGCACCCCAGCGAGGGCGAGCTGTGGGACTCCCCCACGGCGGGACACGATCCGGCGCTGGCCCGTGCCCTGGCCGCACCGGCCGACCCCGAGCGACTGTTCACGGTCGCGCTGGAGGCACTGGTGGCGTCCCTGCTGCCGGACTGAGGGGGCATCGGCGCGCAAGGGTGTCAAACGCGTGACGGCGGGCCGGATTTGCCGGAATGCGGGCCGTCCGGGCGGGTTGCGGCGGCGGTCCGGGTTCGGCCGGTGTCGGTGGGGGCCCGTATCCTCAGGGACCATGCTCGAAGACCGCATGGCAGCAGCCGACCCGATCGCGCCGAAGATCGGGCAGCAGCCGGGACCGCCCGCGCCGCCGACGCCGCCCACACCGCCGGCTCCCTGGCCGTCCGGGTACCCCGAGGGGTATGCGGTGGTCGACGTGGAGACGACCGGCCTGGCGCGGGACGACCGGATCATCTCCGCGGCCGTGTACCAACTCGACGCGACGGGCGAGGTCCAGGACCGCTGGTACACCCTCGTCAACCCGCAGCGGGACCCGGGCCCGGTGTGGATCCACGGGCTCACCAGCGCGGTGCTGGCCGACGCGCCGCTCTTCCCGGACGTCGTCCCGGAGCTGTCGAGGCGGCTCGACGGCCGGGTGCTGGTGGCGCACAACGCCATGTTCGACTGGTCGATGATCGCCCGTGAGTACGCCCGGGCCGCCGCGGTCGCCCCGGTGAGCCAGCGGCTGTGCACGATCGCGCTGTCGAAGGAGCTCGGACTGCCGCTGCCCAACCACAAACTGGAGTCGCTGGCCGCCCATTACGGCGTCGTCCAGGAGCGCGCCCACCACGCGCTCGATGACGCCCGGGTGTTGGCCGAGGCGTTTCGTCCCAGTTTGCGGCGGGCCGCCCGGGAGAACCTCCGGCTGCCGCTGCTGAGCTGCCAGCCGCTCACGGAGTGGTCGGACAGCCCCGCGCCCCGCCGGACCGCCGCCGCGTCGGCCTACCGCCCGTCCACCTGGCGGCCGTCCCGTAAGCGGCCGGCCTGCCCGTACCCCAATCCGGGGCGCTACGTCGAGGGCGGCCGGCTCGTCCAGGGGATGCGGGTCGCCTTCTCCGGCGACACCTCGGTGGACCGGGAGCTGCTGGAGGACCGGGCGATCGAGGCCGGACTGCACGTCGCCACGAGCGTGTCCCGGGTGACCAGCCTGCTGGTCACCAACGACCCGGACGCCCGCACCTCCAAGACCGTCAAGGCCGCCGCGTACGGCACGGTCGTGATCGACGAGGCGGCGTTCATGCAGCTGCTGCAAGACGTCGCGCCGGCCGGGTCCGCGCCTGCGTCCGGGTGAAGCCCGCCCAACACGCCCCCCGGCGCCTCGCCCCGCACCGGCCCCGCCCGCACGCTGTGGCGCATGGCACGTTGTGAGGTCTGCGGAAACGACTACGGGATGACGTTCGAGGTGCACGCGCAGGGCGCGGTGCATGTCTTCGACTGTTTCTCCTGCGCCATCCACCGCATGGCGCCGATCTGTGAGCACTGCCGGGTCCAGATCATCGGCCAGGGCGTCGAGGCCGACGGCAAGTGGTACTGCGGGGCACACTGCGCCCGGTCGGACGGGCGGGTGGGCATCGTCGACCGGGTGTGAGGGCGGGGCGGCGGCCGGCGCCCCGGACCCGGCGCCGGGCGGCCGGACCGCCCCAGGTACCGTCGAAGCCGTGTACCGCTTCCTGTTGTCCCGGCAGTGGGTGATCCTCACCCTCGTGGGTCTCGTGCTGATCCCCGTCATGATCAAGCTGGGCTTCTGGCAGCTGCACCGCCATGAGCACAAGGTGGCGCAGAACCAGCTCATCGCGTCCAGCCTGGCCGCGAAGCCGGTCCCGGTGACCGCCCTGGCCGCCCCCGGACGGGACCTGCCGCACCGCGACATGTGGCGCCCGGTGACCGCCACCGGCCACTACGACACCGCCCACGAGGTCGTGGTCCGGCAGCGCACCGCCGCCGACGAACAGTCCATCGGCTACTACGTCCTCACCCCGCTGACCCTCGCCGACGGCGACGACGTACTGGTCAACCGCGGCTGGATCTCGGCGGGCGACGACCTCACCAAGTTCCCCGACGTCCCGCCCGCCCCCAAGGGCACGGTCACCGTCACCGGCCGGATGATGGCCGACGAGACCACCGCGGTCAGCGGCATCAAGGACACCAAGGGCCTGCCGCCCCGCCAGGTCATGCTGATCAACAGCAAGGAGCAGGCGAAGCGGACCGGCCGGCCGATGCTCGGCGGCTACATCGAGCAGACCGGGCCCAAGGCGCCGGGCGGCACACCGGAGATGGTCCCCGAGCCGGACCACGACTCCATCGGCCCGCACATGGCGTACGCCATCCAGTGGTGGCTGTTCGCGGCGGCGGTTCCGGTCGGCTGGGTGGTGCTGGTGCGCCGGGAGCGCCGCGACCGCGCGAAGGCGGCCGAGGAGGCCGCAGCGGGTGCGGACGAAGCAGACAATGCGCCCGAAATCCCTGAAACGGGGCGGGAGAACGGCGGTTCGGACGACGTAGCCCGGTCGGCCGTCAGCACCGAGTAGGGCGCCCGCACCGCGGGAAGGCGAGCTGCGTGCACCCACATATCGAGGACTACGCGCTCATCGGGGACCTGCAGACCGCCGCGCTCGTCGGCCGCGACGGTTCGATCGACTGGCTGTGCCTGCCCCGCTTCGACTCACCCGCCTGCTTCGCGGCCCTCCTCGGCAGCAAGGACAACGGCCACTGGCGGCTGGCCCCGCGATCACCCGAGGCCCGCGCCCACCGCTCGTACCGCGGCGAGTCACTGATCCTCGACACCGTCTGGGAGACCCCGACCGGCCGCGTGAAGGTCACCGACTTCATGCCGCAGCGCGACGTCCAGCCCGATGTCGTACGGGTCGTGGAGGGGCTCCAGGGCCGGGTCGAGATGCGCGGGGTGCTGCGGCTGCGGTTCGACTACGGGCGGGTGGTGCCCTGGGTGCGGGCCGCCGAGGGCTGCCGGGTCGCGATCGCCGGCCCGGACTCCGTATGGCTGCGCACCCCGGAGCAGGGCCACACCTACGGCAAGGACTTCAGCACCCGCTCGGACTTCACCGTCGCCGAGGGCGAGCGCACCGCGTTCGTCCTGACCTGGCACCCCTCGCACGAGCCGCGGCCGGACCAGATCGAGCCGTTCGGCGCGCTGGACGACACGCTGGAGGACTGGCAGGCCTGGTCGGCGCGGTGCCGCTACGACGGGCCGTACCGCGAGGCGGTGGTCCGCTCGCTGATCACCCTCAAGGCCCTCACCTACGCACCCACCGGCGGCATCGTCGCCGCGCCCACCACCTCGCTGCCCGAGGAGCTCGGCGGGGTGCGCAACTGGGACTACCGCTACTGCTGGCTGCGCGACGCCAGCCTCACCCTGAACTCCCTGCTGTCCGCCGGGTATCTGGACGAGGCAAGCGCCTGGCGGGACTGGCTGCTGCGGGCGGTGGCCGGCGCCCCGGACGACCTGCAGATCATGTACGGGCTGGCCGGGGAGCGGCGGCTGCCGGAGTACGAGGTGCCGTGGCTGGCCGGATACTGCGACTCCGCGCCGGTGCGGATCGGCAACGGCGCCGTCGACCAGCGCCAGCTGGACGTCTACGGGGAGGTGCTGGACTCCTTCCACCTCGCCCGCACCGCCGGACTGCCGGCCGAACCGCACGCCTGGAGCATCCAGCGGTCGCTGATGGAGTACCTGGAGTCCAACTGGCGCGACCCCGACGAGGGGCTGTGGGAGATCCGCGGGCCGCGCCGGCACTTCGTGCACTCCAAGGTCATGGCGTGGGTGGCGGCCGACCGGGCGGTCAAGGCCCTGGAGGCGAACCCGAAGCTGGGCGGCGAGCTCGACCGCTGGCGGGCGATGCGGGACGAGGTCCACCGGGAGGTGTGCGAGCGGGGTTACGACGACGAGCGCGGCACCTTCACCCAGTCCTACGAGTCCCGGGACCTGGACGCGGCGACCCTGCTGATCCCCCGGGTGGGCTTCCTCCCCGGTGACGACCCGCGGGTCCGGGGCACCATCGAGGCGGTGCGCCGGGAGCTGACGCACGAGGGCCTGGTGCGCCGGTACACCACCGACGGGGGCTCGGTCGACGGGCTGCCGGGCGTTGAGGGCACCTTCCTGGTCTGCTCGTTCTGGCTCGCCGACGCGCTGCGGATGAGCGGCCGGCGGGACGAGGCGGCGCAGCTCTTCGAGCGGCTGCTGTCGCTCCGCAACGACGTGGGGCTGCTCGCGGAGGAGTACGACCCGGCGGCCGGCCGCCAGCTGGGGAACTGCCCGCAGGCGTTCAGCCACATCGGGCTGGTGGGGACCGCCTTCGGGCTGCTGGACGGGTCGGAGGCAGACTAGGGCCATGGATCTTGGACTCACCGACCGGACGTACCTCGTCACCGGGGCGACCCGTGGCCTGGGTTTCGCCACCGCCCGTGCCCTCGTCGACGACGGCGCGAACGTCGTGATCAGCGGCCGCACCGAGGAGAGCGCCGCCAAGGCCGCCGCCTCGCTGGGCGAACGCGCCGTGGGTGTGGCGGCCGACAACGCCGCCGCGGGCACCCCGGCCCGCCTGGTGGCGGCCGCCCGCGAGCGCTTCGGCCGGCTGGACGGCGTGCTGATCAGCGTGGGCGGTCCGCCGCCGGGGACGGCCGCGGACAACACCGACGAGCAGTGGCAGGCGGCGTTCGAATCGGTCTTCCTCGGCGCGGTGCGGCTGGCCCGGACGGCCGCCGCCGAGCTGGACGAGGGCGGCGTGATCGGCTTCGTGCTGTCCGGTTCGGTGCACGAGCCGATCACCGGCCTGACCGTCTCCAACGGACTGCGGCCCGGGCTGGCCGGTTTCGCGAAGTCGCTCGCCAATGAGGTGGGGCCGCGCGGCATCCGGGTCCTCGGGGTGCTGCCCGGCCGGATCGCCACCGACCGGATGACCCAGCTCGACGCGCTCTCCGGCGACCCGGAGGGCAGCCGGGCCCGTAACTCCGCGGCGATCCCGCTGGGCCGGTACGGCACGCCCGCGGAGTTCGGCCGGGTCGCGGCGTTCCTGCTGTCGCCGGCCGCGTCGTACGTGACCGGAGTGATGGTGCCGGTCGACGGCGGGGCCCGGCACGGCTTCTGAGGGGGCCGCGGGGCGGGCGACGGCCCGCCCCGCCCCTCAAGTGACGCGTTCGGGGCGGTGCTTGACCTCGCGCAGCCGGACCTCGGCCGGCAGCCGGTCGAGCCCCGCCGAGCGCCGGGCGTGCGTCATCGCCTCGCCGGACAGCCGGCCGAGGACATGGCCGGGGTCGGCGTGCGGGGCGAGCGCGAGGACCGCCCGGACACGGGGTTCGGTGCGGCGGCCGGTGAGCCGTACGGCGGCCCGGTCGACGCCGTCCAGGGCCTCCGTCTCGGCGGTGAGCACCGCCTCCAGCGCCCGCCCGCGCAGTTCCGCGCCCTCGCCGTCGCCGCTGTCGACGAGGATCTCGCCGAGCCGGTGGCGCCGGAACTGCGCCAGCAGCCACCACAGCAGGAGCAGCACGAGCACGGCCAGCGCGGCGATCACCACCGGCCACCACCAGCCCTGGTCCGTCCAGCGGGTGCGCTGCCGCGCGGGCAGCAGGACATCGCCGGGACGGGACCAGGGCCAGCCGGCCGGCAGCCCGAGGTGCCAGGTCGCGGGCAGGTCCAGCCCGCCCAGCAGCACCAGCGCGCCGGCGCCGAACAGCACCACGCCGGTCAGGCCGAGCAGCACCCGGTTGGCCTTTCTGCGGGTCCGGCGCATCGCGCTCACCCCTTCTTCGGACGGCGGACGTGCACGGTCAGCCGCATCCGGTGGGCCAGGCCCAGCTGGTCGAGGCCGGCGCCGAGCGCGGTGTCGAGGTCGGCGCGGACCTCGTCGAGCTCGCGGAAGTGGGAGACCGCCCGCGCCTTGGCCCGGTGCCGGCCGACGGTCATCCGGACGGACTGCACACCGGCGACCTCCATGGCGCGGTCGCGCAGCACCAGCGCGGCGGCCGGCCGGTCGAGGCCGGCCCGGACGTCCGGGGCCACCGGCCGCATCGGCAGCATCCGGCGCAGACCGGGGGTGACGGCGAGCACGATCAACCAGAGGCCCACCGCCGCGGCCAGCGCCGCGGCGGCCAGCACCCAGGTGTTGTCGAGGTGACGGGTGGCCAGTTCGCCGGCCAGCCGCCGGCGCCAGGCCATCGCGGGGCGGTGCGCGCGCACCGCGGCCACGTCGTAGAGCAGCAGTCCCGCGGCGGCCAGCAGCACCGCCGCGACCAGGGCGGCCGGCACTCGGCGGGACGACCAGAAGCGGCCGGTGCGGCCGTCGCCGGCGGCGCCGGTGGCGGTGGCACCGGTGGCGGCACGGGGCGATCCGCCGGACCGTTTCTCCAGGGTGGGCAGCCGCCGGGTCTCCGCCGGCTCCGCGTCGTCGTCGCTCATCGCACCCTCTCCCGGCCCCTGCCCTCCAGCAGCGGGGAGTGCAGCCGCTCGACCTCCACCGCGACCTCGGGAACCGTCATGTTCGCCAACTCCCCCACGCGCTCGGTCACCCGTCGGCGCACCACCCGGACTTGCGCCCCGATGTCCGAGGGGTAGCCCAGCTCCACCGCGATCCGTACCCGCGCCTCGCCGAAATGCGCGAGGTCCTCGCGCCGGTGGACGCTCACCGTGGCGTGCGCGTCCGTGTGGTCGTGCGGGGACTTCGCGCGCAGTGCCTCGCGGGCGGCCCGGGCGGCGATCTTCGCCACCACCCGGTCCGCGATCCGTGTCGCGCCCCGCTCGCCCGCCGGTACGTCAGCGGCAGCGGTGGGCGGGGACGCCGTCGCCACCCCGGCTCACCGCCGCCGTTCGTCGCGGTCGCCGGTGCGTGCGCGGAAGAACTCGCGGGCCTCCACGTCCCCGTCGAGGATCCGGCCCGCCACGAACCCGACCGCGCCCAGCGCCGCCACCAGGACGAACGCGCCGAAGCCGCCGAAGTATCCGGCGAAGCCCAGCGCCATTCCGGCCAGAAGACCGGCCATGGCCATGCTCATCGTGCGCTCCTTCGCTGCCACTCCGGACGGGCCCGCTCACTGGAGCCGCGGCTCCGCTTCCTCTTCTTCGTCCGATTCGTCGGGGAGCTTGACGTCGCTGACCGCGATGTTGACCTCGACGACCTCCAGGCCCGTCATCCGTTCCACCGCGGCGATGACGTTCTCCCGGACGCTGCGCGCGACGTCGGCGATGGCGACGCCGTAGTCGACCACGATCTCCAGGTCCAGCGCGGTCTGCACCTCGCCGACCTCGGCCTTCACCCCGCGGCTCGCGGTCGCCGCCCGGCCGCCGCCGGGCACCCGCTCGCGTACCGCGCCGAGCGTGCGGGCCAGGCCGCTGCCCATGGCGTGCACCCCGACGACGTCCCGGGCCGCGAGGCCGGCGATCTTCTCCACCACGCCGTCGGCGATGGTGGTCCGCCCACGGGTCGCGGGGTCACCGCCGCCGCGCTTGACCGGCGTCCTGGGTCCGTCCTCTTGCTGGCTCTCGGTCATCACCGTACGTCCCTTTCCGGGAAGAAGGGGATTCTGTCCGCATTTACTCCGCTTTCGGAGGTTTTCGTTCCCACAGTAGGTGGGGTCGCCCCCGGGCGCTTGGGGGATGCGGCAGCGGAGTGCTCCTCCCCACGCCGTACGGCACACCGCCCTGCCGTACGGGCCGGTCTGCGGCAGGCTGGGGGCGGGGGACGAAAGGGGTGACACGGTGACCGCTGAGCAGGTGGCGCAGACGGTACGGCAGCAGCTGAGGATCGGCCGGGTGCTGCCGCTGGGCGGGCCCGCGAACGGGTCCTGGATCACCGAGCAGGCCGCCGCCGGGGCGCTGCGGACGGCGCTCGGCACGCGGGCCGGGGTGCGGCTCGGCACCCTGCGGCTGTCCGTCGCCGACCCGGCGCACGCCCCTGACCCTGCGGTGCCGGCGCCGCCGAGCGCGCTGCCGCCGGGCCCGCTGCGGATCGGCGCCGAGTTCACCGCGGTCGCCGACCGGCCGCTGCCCGCCGTCGCCGACGAGGTGCGGGCGGCGCTGCTGGAGGCGTCGGTACAGGGGCTGGGGCTGGTGGTGGCCGCGGTGGACCTGCGGGTGACCGGCCTGCTGGAGGACGCCGGGGCGGGCCGGGCGGGGCCGGCGCTCACCACCGTCCGTCCGGAGAAGCCACCCGTGACGGCCGAGCCGGCCGGGGCGGTGCCGGAGGGTCCGGAGGGCCTCGCCGCCGCGGCGCTGGCGGTGTCCGGGGTGGCCCGGCTGGCACCGGTGCTCGGCGGCCGGACCCGGGCGGTACGGCGCACCGACGGGCATGTCCTGGTCCAGCTGGCCGTGGCCGCCGGCTACCGCCCGCTGGACGTCGCCGTTGCGGTACGGCAGGCGGTGGCGGCCCGGCCGGACCCGCCGGAGACGGTCGCGGTGCTGGTCACCGCGGTGGAGCGGGACTGACCGGGCGACGCCCGCCGCCCGGAGGCACGCAACCCGGCCGGCTGCCGTACGGCGGCCGGCCGGGCCACGTCAGGAGGTACGCATCGGCCTCGGTGCGCTAGTCGCCGACGCCGGCGAGGTCGCGCAGCCGGCGGGCCTGGGCGGCGCGTTCGGCGCGGCGCTGCTCCTCGTAGGTCCGGCCCGCGGCGCCGGCCAGCAGGGCCTTGGTCTCGACGACGGCGTCGCGCGGTGCGGCGAGCAGTGCGGCCGCCAGGTCGGACACGGCGGCGTCGAGTTCGTCGCTGGGCACGACGAGGTTGGCCAGCCCGATCCGCGCGGCCTCGTCGGCCTGCACGAACCGTCCGGTGGCGCAGATCTCCAGCGCCCGGGCGTAACCGACCAGCCCGACCAAGGGGTGCGTACCGGTCAGGTCCGGGACCAGCCCGAGGCTGGTCTCCCGCATGGCGAACTGGGCGTCCTGCGCGGCCACCCGCAGATCGCAGGCGAGCGCCAGCTGGAAGCCGGCGCCGATGGCGTGCCCCTGGACGGCGGCGATGGACACCAGGTCGTTCCGCCGCCACCAGGTGAACGCTTCCTGGTACTCGGCGATCGTGTCGTCCAGGGCGTCGTCCGAACCGCGCGCCAGATCGATGAACGACGGCTCGCCGTCGAAGCCTTCGGGCGTGAACGCCTGGCGGTCCAGGCCCGCGGAGAAGGACCGGCCTTCGCCGCGCAGCACGGCGATCCGGACGTTGCCCGGCAGCAGCGAGCCCGCCTCGGCCAGCGCCCGCCACATGGCCGGCGACTGTGCGTTGCGCTTGGCCGCGTTGGCGAGGGTCACCGTGGCGATGTCGCCGTCCACGGTGAGCCGCACACCGTCCTTGTCGAGCAGAGTCATGAGCGCCTCCGAGTCAGCCAGCCGCACGTGCGTGCGTAAGTGACTGAACGGTAACCTCCCGGCCGACTGCTCGGCCGACCGGGGGGACACCGCTGTTCCGGAGACGCGGCTGTCAGACCGTGGCGGCCTTCTTGCCCCTTGTGGCTCCGCCGCGACCGCGCAGCACCACGCCGGATTCGGTGAGCATCCGGTGCACGAATCCGTAGGAGCGACCGGTTTCCTCGGCCAGCGCCCGGATGCTCGCACCGGAGTCGTACTTCTTCTTCAGGTCTGCCGCGAGCTTCTCGCGCGCGGCGCCGGTCACCCGGCTGCCCTTCTTCAGAGTCTCGGCCACCCGTGCCTCCTCGTGGGAAGTGCGCTCTGGACTCTCATGATCACCCCTCCCCGGCTTCCTGGCCACCCATTCCGCAAGGTCTCTCCGACATCCTTTGCCGGCGCGGGCCCGTTCCGAGCGGGCGGAATTCGTCATTCCGCTCGTCCCGCGGGCCGAGCGGCCGCCGCTCGGGGCGAGAAGTGGCAGGTCAGATGGCGTACGGCCGAAAAGGGGCGCTCCGGGTCGGAGCGGACGGGACACCGCGCGCAGGCACGCCGGTGTACGAGCCGTTCTCACTCAGATGATGGATCACACGTCGGCCGAATGATCCATACGGCATGATCCCCCCGCCCGTGGGCGCACCGCGGGACGCCGCTACGCCCCGGCCCGGAGCCCCCGGGCCGGGCGCCCGGATCAGGCCAGCGCGACCAGATCCGCGTAGTCCTGGCCCCACAGGTCCTCGACGCCGTCGGGCAGCAGGATGATCCGCTCCGGCTGGAGCGCGTCCACCGCGCCCTCGTCGTGCGTCACCAGGACCACCGCGCCCGCGTAGGTGTGCAACGCGCCGAGGATCTCCTCGCGGCTGGCCGGGTCGAGGTTGTTGGTGGGCTCGTCGAGCAGCAGCACGTTGGCGGACGAGACCACCAGCGTGGCCAGCGCCAGCCGGGTCTTCTCACCGCCGGAGAGCACCCCGGCGGGCTTGTCGACGTCGTCGCCGGAGAAGAGGAAGGAGCCCAGCGTCTTGCGGATGGCGACCAGGTCCATGTCCGGGGCGGCCGAGCGCATGTTCTCCAGGACCGTGCGGCCCGGGTCCAGGGTCTCGTGCTCCTGGGCGTAGTAGCCGAGCTTGAGGCCGTGGCCCGGGCGGACCTCGCCGGTGTCGGGCGACTCGACGCCGGCCAGCAGCCGCAGCAGGGTGGTCTTGCCCGCGCCGTTCAGGCCCAGGATGACGACCCGGGAGCCCTTGTCGATGGCGAGGTCGACGTCGGTGAAGATCTCCAGGGAGCCGTAGGACTTCGACAGGCCCTCGGCGGTGAGCGGGGTCTTGCCGCACGGCGCCGGGTCCGGGAAGCGCAGCTTGGCGACCTTGTCGGAGACCCGCACCTCGTCCAGGCCCGAGAGCAGCTTCTCGGCGCGCCGGGCCATGTTCTGTGCGGCGACGGTCTTGGTGGCCTTGGCCCGCATCTTGTCGGCCTGGGAGTTGAGCGCGGCGGCCTTCTTCTCGGCGTTCGCCCGCTCGCGCTTGCGGCGCTTCTCGTCGGCCTCGCGCTGCTGCTGGTAGAGCTTCCAGCCCATGTTGTAGATGTCGATGTGGGACCGGTTGGCGTCCAGGTAGAAGACCTTGTTCACGACGGTCTCGACCAGGTCGACGTCGTGCGAGATGACGATGAAGCCGCCGCGGTAGGTCTTGAGGTAGTCGCGCAGCCAGACGATCGAGTCGGCGTCGAGGTGGTTGGTCGGCTCGTCGAGCAGCAGGGTGTCGGAGTCCGAGAAGAGGATCCGGGCCAGCTCCACGCGGCGCCGCTGGCCGCCGGAGAGGGTGTGCAGCGGCTGGGCGAGGATGCGGTCGGGCAGGCCGAGGCTGGCGGCGATGGTCGCGGCCTCCGCCTCGGCGGCGTACCCGCCCTTGGTCAGGAACTCGGTCTCCAGGCGCTCGTACTTCTTCATCGCCTTCTCGCGGGTGGCGCCCTTGCCGTTGGCCATCCGGTCCTCGTTCTCGCGCATCTTGCGCAGCACGGTGTCCAGATCGCGGGCGGAGAGGATGCGGTCGCGGGCGAGCACGTCGAGGTCGCCGGTGCGCGGGTCCTGCGGCAGATAGCCGACCTGTCCCGCACGGGTGACCGTGCCGGCGGCGGGGATGCCCTCCCCCGCCAGCACCTTGGTGAGGGTGGTCTTGCCGGCGCCGTTACGGCCGACCAGACCGATCCGGTCGCCCTTGGCGACACGGAAGGAGGCGGACTCGATGAGGACGCGGGCGCCGGCGCGCAGCTCGATGCCGGAAGCGGTGATCACGGGAAAACTCCAGGGCAGGAAGACGGCGGATTGGACGGACGGTCCGAGAGCGGGCTGCGCCGTCTAATGAACCCAGAGGAGAACTGCCATGGGAGGCAGTCTAACGGGCCGGTGCAAGTAGTTTTCCCGGCCGCCGGGCGGGGTGCGGGGGCCGGTGGCCGGCCCGTGGACGCAGGCCACGCCGTGCGCTGCGACACCGTGCGCGGAGCGCGGGCGGGCGTTGTCGGTCCCCGGTGAAAGACTGTGATCCGGGACACATGAAGCCGCTGAGGAAAGGACCGTGATCACGATGTCAGGGACCCCGACGATGTACCCGACGGTGCTCTACCAGGACGCCCAGGCCGCCATCGCCCAGCTGACAAAGGCGTTCGGCTTCACCGTCGGCGCGAAGTACGAGACCGAGGACGGCCTGGTGCTGCATGCCGAACTCTCCTACGGCAACGGCACGGTGATGCTGGGTTCGAAAGGGCGCGGCGGGGTCTTCGCCGAGGCGATGGAGGAGGCCGGGCCGGTCGGCGTCTACGTCCGCGTCGAGGACACCGACGCCCACTACCGCCGGGCCCAGCGGTCGGACGTGGAGATCCTGCTGCCGCCCACCGACATGGAGTACGGCTCGCGGGAGTACCTCGCCCGGGACGCCGAGGGCAACGTCTGGAGCTTCGGCACCTACACCCCGGCCGTGGCCGCCGCCGGTGCCGGGCCCTGACCGCCCGGCCCGGCCGGCAGCGGCCGGGAGGTCAGGCCCCGCCGGTGTGCACCTGGAACGCCGCCCGGCGCACGGCCTTGGCGAGGGCCGGGTCGGGGTGGGCCGCGGCCAGCGCGACCAGCACCTGGACGGTGCGCGGGTGACCGACGGCGCGGACCTCTTCGAGGAGGCGGGGCACCGAGCCCTGGACCGCCGAGTCGAGGTGGCGCACCAGCAGCTGGGTCTCCCCGTGGTCGGCGACCGCCGCCGCGGTGTCCACCCACAGCCAGGTCGACTCCTCGCGGGTGAGCACGTCCGGTGCGGTCTCCGGGTCGCCGCCCTCGTGCTCGACGAGCCACAGCAGGGCGTACGGACGCAGCACGGGCTCCTCGGCGGCGGTGCGTACGGCCTGCTCGGCGGGGGCGCCGACGGCCCGCAGCGCCTCGAAGGCCAGGCCGCGCAGCAGCGCGTCCTCGCCGCGGGCCACGGTCAGCAGTTCCTCGACGGCCGCGCCGACGGAGCGGGCGGCGAGCCAGGCGCGGTACTCGGCGCGGGCCGGTCCCGGGGTCAGCCGGGCGCAGCCGCGCAGCATCGCCTCCGCGGACTGCTCGATGTTGCCGGCCGGGCTCTGCGCGGCGACGCAGATCTGCTCCAGCTTGACCCACACCGACCAGTTGCCCAGCGGGGTGAGCTGCGCCTCGGCCGCGTCCTGCGCGCCCCGGTGGACGCCGTCCCGGGCACCGTGGCGCGGCACCAGCGCGCCGACGGTCAGCAGGGCGTCCAGCGCCCAGCCCAGGAGTTCGGCCAGCGACGCCCCCGCGGAGTCGTAGGCCGGGTCGGGTGCCGGGTGCGGGGCGCCGGTCGCGGGTGGGGTGCCCGGGGCGGCCGGTGCGTCCTGGCCGTAGGGGACCTCGCAGCGTTCCGTGCGGAGTTCGGTGACCCGCTGTTCGAGCATGTCCAGCAGGACCGGCAGGCGTACCGGGCCGGCGGACAGGTGCAGCAGGGAGAGCAGTTGCGGCAGTGCCTCGACGACCTCGGCGACGATCGCGGGGGCGGCACCGGCCGGAGCGGGGCGGGCCAGCGACCAGGCGTCGAAGAGCGCGACCCAGCCGCGCAGCACGGCGGTGTCGTCGCGGTCCCAGGCGCGCAGCCGCCAGCCGGGGCGGACCAGGCCGTCGTGCAGCTCGATGAGTCCGGCGAGCCGGGCCAGGTCCCAGTCGGTGCGCACCTGCCGCGGCGTCAGGGCCAGCGCGTCCGCGGCGCGTTCCACCGCCGCCGCCGGCAGTGCGCCGTCCGGGCCGGCCCGCAGAGTGCCGCCGGTGCCGCCGGCCGCGCCGCAACCGTCGGCCCAGCGGGCGAGCCGGGCCGCGCCGGCCAGCACGGCGCGGGCCTGGCGGGCCAGTTCCGCGGGCGGCGGGGTGCCCTCGGGCGGGCGGGGCGCCGGGCGCTTGGCCCGGGTTGTCACCGCCCGGCGGGCGGCCGCAACCGGTTGACGGGGGACGAGTCGGAGCCGGGAGTCGCGCGGAGTACGGGACGTCACAGGAGCAGTGTTGCCGCTGACGGCCCGAAAGCCCAATCGGAACCCGGCTTGCGATCTGGTGGGGCGCCGTCATGGCGCCGACCCATCCCGGATGGGGGGAGTTGTCCTTGCGTATGCCGGGGCGTCACATGAGGGGGGTGAGGAAGCGGCGCAGCGCCTCCTCGTAGCCGGCCGGGTCGGCGTTCCACATCGCGGCGTGCGGGGCGTGCGGGACGGCGTGCAGGGTGACCAGGTCGGGGCGGCGGGCGGCGAAGGCGCGGGAGGCCGCCCAGGGGGCGATCCGGTCGTCGGGGCCGTGGAAGATCAGCGTGGGCGCGTTGAGCGCGGCCGGGTCCGCGGCGTCGGCGGGCCGGTGGACGGGCATCCCGGTGACGCCCTCGGCGGCCCGGACGACGAGCGGCAGCAGGGCGCGCGGGACCCCCCGGGCGGCGGCCAGCGCGCGGACGGTGGTGTGCCGGTCCAGGACCGGCGAGTCCAGGATCAGTCCGCTGATCCGGTCGCGCAGCGCGGAGTGGGTGGCGGCGCGCAGCGCCATGGTGGCGCCGACGGACCAGCCGTGCAGGACGACGTCGCGGGCGCCGTAGCGGACGGCGTAGCGGATCGCCGCGTCCAGGTCGCGCCATTCGCTGTCGCCGAGGTGGTTGATGCCGTCGGTGGTGCGCGGGGCGCCCGGGTCGTTGCGGTAGGCCAGGTCGAGGACGGGCAGCCGGTGGCGGTGCAGGAACGGCATGACCACCATGGGGTGTTCGCGGGTGGTGCCCAGGCCGTGCGCGGTGATGACCCAGGTGTCGCGTACGCCGGGGACGAACCAGGCCGGGAGCGGCCCGAGTTCGCCGGGGACGTCGATGTCGGCGCAGTCCAGGCCGAGGGCGTCGCGGGGGTTGCCGCTGTGCACCTGCGGGGTGAGCCGCATCCGCATGCCGGGCCGCAGGGTGCCGTGGGTGACCCTCTCCAGGCGGCGGACGACGGCGTCGGCGGGGTGCGGGGCGCCGTGGACGACGGAGCCGACCTCCGCGTGGCAGCCGGCACCGGTCAGGCCGTAGGTGCCGGGCCGCAGGGACGCGAAACTGCGGGTGAGGGCGATCCGCTCCGCGCCGGCGGAGTGCACGGTGAGCCGGGAGTCCCCCGGGAGGGGGTGGTCGGGCGAGGGTTTCAGGGCAATGTCGCCGGCGTACCGGCCGACCGCCACGGCGGTCGCCCCGGCACCGGCCACGGTGAGGACGGCCAGGGCCGCCGCGGTAACCGGACGCACCCCCTCAGTGTGGGCGGCGGCGCCGGGTGCGGCCACTCGGCCACGTCGCCGGGGTGACCGGGCGGGACGGCGGCCGCCCGGCGGTGCGGGCCGCCGTCCCGGGTGCGGCCGGGCGCCGGCCGGGCTCCGGGTGCGGTCAGCCGCGGGCGCCGTTGGGCTGGCCGTAGCCGCGCAGGCGGGTGCCGGCCGCGTCGAGCTGGCCGGGGGACAGCACGGCCGGCGAGCGACCGGGCACGGAGTGGGCGAGCAGCCAGACCCGGGACATCCACTCCAACTGGGCGGTGCGGTCCAGGGCCTGGTCGAGGCTGTCGCCGTAGGTGAGGGTGCCGTGGTTCTGCAGCAGGCAGCCGGTGCGGTCGCGGAGCGCCTCCAGCATGTGGTCGGCGAGCTCGTCACTGCCGTAGAGCGCGTAGGGGGCGACGCGGACGGGGCCGCCGAGCGCCGCGGCCATGTAGTGGACCGGCGGGAGTTCGGGGACGAGGGTGGAGACGGCGGTGGCGTGCGGGGCGTGGGTGTGGACGACGGCGGCGGCCGGGGTGCTGCGGTAGACCGCGAGGTGCATCGGGAGCTCGCTGGTCGGGCGGAGGCTGCCGATGATCTGCCGTCCTTCGAGGTCGACGGCGGTGGTGTCGCGGGGGCCGAGCCGGTCGTAGGGGACGCCGCTGGGGGTGACCAGGATCAGGTCCTTCAGGCGGCACGAGACGTTGCCCGAGGTGCCGACGACCAGGCCGTCGGCGACGGTTCTGCGGGCGGTGTCGACCAGGTCGCTCCAGGCGGCGGCGAGCGGGTCGGGACGGTCCTTCATGGGGTCCTCCGGCGCGGTGCGGCGAGTGCGGATGCAGTGCGCGCCACCGTACGAGCAGGCCGGGGAAGGGTACGCCGGGGGCCCGCCGGACCGGTATCCGCCATATGGGGATACCTGCGGGATCGAGGGAGATTGGCCCGGGATCGACCGTCTTGGGCGACTGATCCGTTACCTTCGCTTTGTCATGCACGTCACGACCGGCTGCGGACCGGCGTAGCCCAGCAAGTTCACCGACGGGTGAGACGAAAGTGACAGCGGAGGCGCCTCCGCGTGAACAGTGCGGGGGCGTCATCATCGCGCCCGGCCCAGTTCACCTTCCGTTCACCCACCCTCCGTACGTTCCGAGCGACACTGACCTTCGAACTGATTGCCTGGGTGAATGGAACACATCACGCTTCTCATCGGGATCGTGATCGTCACGGCCTTGGTGTTCGACTTTACGAACGGCTTCCACGACACGGCCAACGCAATGGCCACCACCATTTCCACCGGGGCATTGCGACCCAAGACCGCGGTGGCGATGTCGGCAGTGCTCAATCTTGTCGGCGCGTTCCTCTCCGTCGAGGTGGCCAAGACCATCTCCGGCGGCATCATCGACGAAGCCTCCGGCATCAGACCGGAGGTGATCTTCGCCGGCCTGGTCGGCGCGATCGTCTGGAACCTGGTCACCTGGCTCGCGGGCCTGCCCTCCAGTTCCTCCCACGCACTCTTCGGCGGCCTCATCGGCGCCACCCTGGTGTCCGTCGGCACCCACGGCGTGCACGGCGAGGCCGTGGTGATGAAGGTCCTGATCCCGGCGGTGGCCGCCCCGTTCGTCGCGGGCCTGGCCTCGATGGCGGCGACCCGGCTCACCTACCGCCTGACCCGCGGCCGCGACGAGGCCGACACCGCCAAGGGCTACCGCGCCGGGCAGATCGCCTCGGCCGCCCTGGTCTCCCTCGCCCACGGCACCAACGACGCCCAGAAGACGATGGGCGTGATCACCCTCGCGCTGATCACCGGCGGGGTCGTCGCCCCGCACGCCGACCCGCCGCTGTGGGTCATCGCCTCGGCCGGCCTGGCCATCGCGCTCGGCACGTACCTGGGCGGCTGGCGGATCATCCGCACGATGGGCAAGGGCATCACCGACATCCAGCCGCCGCAGGGCTTCGCCGCCCAGACCGGCGCCGCGGCCACCATCCTGGCCTCCTCCCACCTCGGCTTCGCGCTCTCCACCACCCAGGTCTGCTCCGGCTCCGTGATGGGCTCCGGCCTGGGCCGCAAGGGCGGCGTGGTGCGCTGGTCCACGGCCGGCCGGATGGTCGCCGCCTGGGGCCTGACGCTGCCGGCCGCCGGTGCGGTCGCCGCGGGCGCCGCGTTCCTGGCCGGTCAGGGCACCTGGGGCGTGGGCGCGGTGGCGGTCCTCGCACTGGGCGTCTGCGGTGCCATCTGGGCCGCCTCCCGGCGCAAGCCGATCGACCACACCAACGTCAACGAGGGCCCGGCCGCCGAACCGGTGGGCGTGGTGACCGCCGCGCTGCGCGCCGTCTCCCCTCCCCCGGCCGGCCACCCGGTCCAGCCGGTCGACGCCCCGGCCGACGCCGCGGTGCCGGACCTGGCCGCCGCCACCGACACCCCGACCACCCCCGCCCCGCGCGCCCAGGCCGCGACGGCCGCCCGCTGACGGCTCTCACCCAAGGAACCTCATGACCATCGACTGGGCAGCTCTCGGCCAGGTCTTCGGCGTCACCCTCGTGGTGACGGTCGGACTGGTGGGCCTCTTCACCGTCGGCATCGTCGGCACCTCCCGCAAGCCGGGCCGGGAGGGCGAGGCAGCTGCCGCGACCGCACCCGGGGCGGGCACGCGGACCGGTGCGCTGGTCGCCTTCGCCCTGTGCGCGGCGGCCGTGGCCTACGGCATCTACCTGATCGTCGCCGCCTGACCGGCACCCGACGACCGGACCGACGGCGCGAGGCGCCCGGCGGAAGGCGGCATCAGCCGTCCTCGGCCGGGCGCCTCGTCCGTTGTGCGCCCCGCCCGCTGAGCGCCTCGTCGGCCTCGCGGGCCAGCTCGTCGGCGATGGCCGTACCGCCGGGGCTGCCCAGGTACTCCGAGACCCGGATCTGCACGACCTTGCTGAAGGTCTGGTAGTGGGCGCTGCGCGGGCGCGGTTCGGCCGCCAGCAGCGCCGCGTACAGCGTCTTGGTGTACGGCGGCTCCTGGCCGGGCCAGGGCTGCCCGGTGGCGCCGTGCTCGCCGTGCTCGGGCGGCAGCGGGCAGACCGGCGCCTTGCCCGCCTCCCGGTACGCCGAGTCGCGGGTGGCCGCGAACCCCCGTTCCAGCAGACAGCGTTCACTCGCCGGGCCGGTGAGCGCCTCGATCAGCGCGCGGGCCCCCTCCGGCCGCTTGCTGCCGGCGGACACCGCCAGGTTCTGCCCGCCCAGGACGGACATCCGCTTGCCGTCGGCGGCCCGGGCCGGCAGCTCGGCGACGTCGAACTTCACGCCGGGGGTGAGCTTCTCGGCGACCGAGCCGTACTCCACCGGCCAGTTGCGCATGAACAGCGCCCGGCCGTCGGCGAACCAGCGGCGGCTCTCCGTCTCGTCCATCGTCGTGGCCGCGTGCGGCATGATCGTGTCCAGCCGGTCCTTGAGGTCCGCGACGCCCAGCTGGAGGGCGCCGACCTGCTCGCCCTTGGTGAAGCTGGTGGCGTCCGGGTCGCCGCCGGTGGCCCACGCGGACTCCAGGGTGTTGACGGTCAGGCCCTCGTAGGGCCGCAGCTGGGCGACCATGCCGTACATCTTCTTGTCCTCGGGGACCTTGCCGTCCTCGGCCGTGCGGGCGAGCTCGCGGTTGTACGCGGCGGTGACCGCGGTGGCCAGCCCCTTCAACGCGCCCCAGTTGTCGGGCGGTTGAGGGTGATGGCCGTACTTGGTGAGGATGTCCTTGCGGTAGTAGAGCAGGCCGGCGTCGGTGTTGAAGGGGACGGCCCAGATCTTGTCGTCGTACTCGACGGTCTTGACCACGCTGTCGAGGAAGTCGCCGTCCAGGCTCGTGCCCCAGGGGCGGATGACGCCCGCCTCGGCGAACTCCGCGGTCCAGGCCACGTCGAGGTTGAGCACGTCGTAGGCGCCGCTGCCGGACTGGCCGGCGGCCAGCAGCTGGCTGCGCTGGCCGTCGGCGGTGTCCGGCAGCTTGACGATCCGCACCGAACGGCCGGTGCGCCGCTCGAAGGCCCGGATGAGGGCCTGGCGGACGCCGGTGCTGCTGAGGTCGCTGCCGGTGGCCAGGACGATCGGGCCCTTCTCGGGGCCCGGTCCGGGGCCGGCGGTGCAGCCGGAGACCGCCGCGGTCAGCGTCAGGGCGAGCGCGGCGGCCGGCCAGGCCCTACGGGGGTTCCTCACCGGTCCTCCTTGCCCGCGGTGCCGATGGACGCGATCAGGCCGGCGAGCAGATCGGGCGCCTGGGGGCCGCCGGGCACGCACTGTCCCCGGGAAGCACCGGCCAGTCCCTGGAGGACGAAGGTGTCGCAGCCGGCCTTGCCCAGCACCAGCGTCAGCACCGGCACCGCGGGCTTCTCCTTCAGCAGCGCGGTCAGCCGCTGCTCGACACCCGCCGCGCGCCGCAGGCTGCCGTCGTCCTCGTCCATGATCAGCACGATGGCCTGGTTGCCGCCGGACGACTTCTTCATCTCCCGTACGGCGGCGGTCAGCGCCTCCTCCATCGCGGCGCCGTGGTCGACGAGGTCGCCCTTGGCGATCTTGTCCAGGGCGGCCTTGCCGGGCGCCGCTTCGGCCGTGCCCAGACGGACGACCCGGCGCACCGCGTCCGGATCGCCGGGGTGGGCGCGGTCGGGGAAGGTCCACAGGCCGTAGGTGTGACGGGCGCCGACCATCTCCAGGGCGCGGCCCGCGGCGCCGAGGGCGACCGGGAGCTTGCCGTCGTCGGCCATCGAGGTGGAGGTGTCCATGAGGAGGAGCAGCCGGCTGGGCCGCTGCGCCTTGTCGTAGCCGTCGAGCACCCGGGCGACCTGGTCGGTGCCGGCCGCGAAGGGGACGACGGGGGCGTCCAGGTCGGCGTTGGCGCGGCTGCTGCGCAGCGGGGAGTCCGGCGTCGGCGCGGGCGCCGTGCCGTCCTTGCCGGGGACCGGGCGGTAGCCCTGCGCGGTGAGCACCGGCCGGCCGCCGTCCGGGGCGCGCAGCCAGTCGGCGAAGCGGTCGACCGCGGCCTGCCGCGCGGTGGCGTCCGTGGTGCCGCGCCAGTCGACGCGGATCAGCGGGTGGTCGAGCGCCGGGACGTTCTTGGGGTAGTACGCGACGTAGCGGTCGTCCGGGGCGAGCGGGCCGGCCAGGGCGGGGCAACTGCCGACCGCCCGGCCGAGGTTGTAGTCGGTCAGGGACTTCTCGGAGACCAGCGGTGCCGAGCGGTCGCCGCGGCCGGCGCCGGCGGGGGCCTGGCCGGTGGCGGTGGCGACGGTGTCGGGGCCGGTGGCCGGGCGCAGTGAGCACAGCAGCTCGGTGCTGTCCGCGTACTGGCTGCCCGGGGCGGAGAGCCGCTGCTCGGCGCCCTCGGCGAGGGCCGGGTCCGGGGAGCCGGCGGAGCCGATGTGCGAGCCGTCGTTGGCGAGGTAGAGGCCGATGGTGTGCAGCAGGCCGGTGCCGGACAGCACCGGGCTGGGGCGCAGCAGTTTGAGGTCCTGGTGGCCGCTGTCGGTGCCGGTGAGCAGGTCCTGCCAGGAGGCGCCCACCCGCTTGACGTCGGCCGGCCGCTTGCCGGCGGGGATGCCGACGACCAGCGGGCTGTAGGCGACCGGGCCGGTGTCGTGCAGGGTCGCCGGGGAGCCGGTGGCGGGCATGCCGCGGCGGGCCTCCTCGTAGTCGGCGGTGGATTCGGGGATCCACAGGTCGGGTTGCGGGCCGGGCCGGTAGAGCGGATCGGTGCCCTTGTCGTCCGGCTCGCCCGGGCCGGTGCCCAGGGCCTCGCCCTGCCAGCGGACGGCGGCGGCGAAGCCCTGGTCGATCTGGTCCTTGGCGGCGGAGTAGACGGTGATCTGAGCGCGCCGGCACCCCGCCGGGAGGTCGCCCTCGCCCTGCAGCGGGCGGGTGTTGGCCTCGGACATCTCGTAGTCGAACGCGGCCTGGCGCAGGGTCGGTTCGGCCTCCGGCGCGGTCAGCAGCCGCAGTTCGAGGGCGGGCGGGCAGTCGGGCAGCGGCTGCAGCAGCTGCCGTACGACGAGTCCGGCGGCGATCAGCACGAGGGCGGTGACGAGCGCGAGCAGCAGCTTCAGGCGGGGCCGGACGTGCTGGTTGAACCGGCGGCGTAAGCGGACCCGCGGTGGCGTCGGCACCCGCGCCTCGGGGGTGGCGAAGGACAGCACGACGTCGTCGACGGTGTTCTGCTTCGCCGACCGGGGCTCCCACACGTCGCCCATCGGCGTCCGCTCCCCGGCGAGCCGGACCCGCAGCTCCCGTACGAGGTCCTCGAAGGTGACGAACCGGCGGCCGGGGATGCCGTTTTCGAGGATCTGCACCAGGGCCCCGGTGAAGACGGTGCCGCCGGCCGGTTCCTCGCCGCTGAAGATCCGGCGGTTGGGCTGGGCGGCCATCAGCAGCGACATGGGCTTGCGGTGGGAGTGGAAGGCGCCGCCCGCGTTGCCCGCGTAGCAGCACTCCAGGACGATGACGATGCGTTCGGCGCGGGCGCTGTCGAGGCAGGAGAGCACCGCGTCCTGCCAGGAGACGGTGGTGTGGCTCTGCCGGGGCACCGAGCCGCCGACCATCAGCTGCAGGTCGCCGCCGTCGCTGCCGACCCAGCCGTGGCCGGAGAAATACACCAGCAGCAGGCCGCGGGCCTCGTCGGCGGCGGTCTTGAGCGCCTGGCTCAGCTCCTCGGGTGCGGTCGGCCGGCAGGGCGTGATCTCGTCGTCGGTGAACAGGTCCGTGGCGGTCAGCGCGCGGCTCAGCTCGCCGATGTTGTCCGCCACCGCGGGCAGGCGCGTCAGCGTCGCGTAGTCGTGGACACCGATCAGCAGCGCCCGGTTGATCTTTCCCCGCGCGTCGTATTCGGACATCCGGCTCAGTCCTCGCCGGTGCTGCCACTCTCGTGTGCCGGGCTGCCGGGATCGGGGCGCGCGGGACCGCCGTCGCCGACGACCTCGACGGCGGGTTCCTCGCCGGCGGCCCGCTCCTCCTTGCGGCGCCGCAGCCATTCCCGCACGGCGATGCTCATTCCCTTGGTGACCTCGGTGGCGATCGCGCCGACGATGACCAGGATCAGGTCGTCCACGCCCACGGCCATGTCGGCGGGGCCCGGTTCGTCCCCGTCGGCCGTGAGGTGCGGGGGCTGCGGCCGGTGTTCCCAGGTGTGCTCCCGCCGGCCCAGCCAGGGTTCGCGCTCCAGCCAGGCCCGGAGGTCGTCGAGGTCCTGCTGCGGATTGTCCGTCCCGGTGACCCTGAGGCGGATCTCCTGACGGTCCTCGTGGTGGTCGACGTGCTCCGGCATCCCCCAGCCCCCTTCCGGCGGCCCCTTCGCCACCGTGCACCAGATAGTGACGTGGAATCAGGGACGGGGGCAACCGTCCGTGACGCCACCGCCACCCTGTGGCGTGCGCCACAGGGCCTGCCGCGGGACAGCGTCGCAGGTCAAGGGCGAGTTGACGGGCCTCGCGGACCGTGGTGGACTGCCGGGGCCAATCGGCGACAGATGAGGAAGTCCGGTGAGAATCCGGCGCGGTCCCGCCACTGTCACCGGGGAGCGTTCCTCCGACGAGGGCCACGGTCCGTACCGACGTACGGGCGGGAAGGCCGGGGGACACGCCGATCCGGGAGCCAGGAGACTCTGGTCGCCGTCACGTCGAGCCAGGGCGAGGACCCTGAGTGAGGACATACCGCCATGCCCGGCCGCCCGCCCCGCCCCCCACTGCCCGCTGCCGCAGGGCCCCTTCGAGGAACGACGGCGGCCTGATCCGATGCGCGGCGAACACGCGGGATATGCGTGCGGCGCGGCTCTCGGCTTCCTCGGCGACCTGATCGCGGCGGACCCGCGGCGCGGCCATCCGGTGGCCGCGTTCGGCCGGGCCGCCGCCGCCGTCGAGCGCCGGCTGTGGCGCGACCACCGGGGCCGCGGCGCGGCCCACGCCGTGCTGTGCGCGGGCGGTGCGGCGGCCGGCGCGGCGCTGCTGGAGCGGGCCGTACGGCACCGCCGCGGCGCCCGGGTGGCGCTGACCGCGGCCACCGTCTGGGCGGTGCTGGGCGGCACTTCGCTGGGCCGGGAGGCGCGGGCCGTCGGCGGTGCGCTGGAAGCGGGCGATCTGGACGTGGCGCGGGAGCGGCTGCCGCATCTGTGCGGCCGCGATCCCCAGGCGCTGGACGGGCCGCAGATGGCCCGCGCGGTGGTGGAGTCGGTGGCCGAGAACACCTCGGACGCGGTGGTGGGCGCCCTGGTGTGGGGCGCGTTCGGCGGGGTGCCCGGTCTGGTGGCGTTCCGGGCGGTGAACACCCTGGACGCGATGGTGGGTCACAAGTCCGCGCGCTACCGGCGGTTCGGCTGGGCCGCGGCCCGGCTCGACGACGTCGCCGGCTGGCCCGGCTCCCGGCTGACCGCCGCGCTGACCGTGCTCGCGGGCCCCGACCGGCGTGGTGCGCTCGCGGCCTGGCGGGCGGACGGCGGGGCGCACCCGAGCCCCAACGCGGGCCCGGTGGAGGCGTCGTTCGCGGGTGCGCTGGGCGTGCGGCTGGGCGGCACGCTGGCGTACGGCGGACGGGTGGAGCACCGTCCGGTGCTCAACGGCGCGGCGCGGCCGCCCGCGGTGGCGGACATCGAGCGGGCGGTGCGGCTGTCGCGGCGGGTGAGCGCGCTGGCGCTGGTGGCGACGGTGGCGGGACGGCTGACGGCGGGCGCGGTGCGGCACGGGATCGCAGGCGGCAGGGGCAGGGGCAGCACGAGCGGGAGGAAGCGCCGGTGAACGGGCAAGGCGGGACGGCCGGGGGGCTCGGCGGCGGGCTGCTGGTGGCCGGTACGACCTCGGACGCGGGCAAGAGCGTGGTGACGGCGGGGATCTGCCGCTGGCTGGTCCGGCAGGGCGTGAAGGTGGCGCCCTTCAAGGCGCAGAACATGTCGCTCAATTCGTTCGTCACCCGGGAGGGCGCGGAGATCGGCCGGGCGCAGGCGATGCAGGCCGCCGCGGCCCGGGTCGAACCGACCGCGCTGATGAACCCGGTCCTGCTCAAGCCGGGCGGCGACCGCAGCAGCCAGGTGGTGCTGCTGGGCAAGCCGGTGGGTGAGCTGAGCGCGCGCGGGTACTTCGGGGGGCCCGGGGGGTCGTCCCCCGGGGAGACGCCGTACGCGGGCGGGCGGGAGCAGTTGCTGGGGACGGTCACCGACTGCCTCGCCGAACTGCGCCGTACGCACGACGCGGTCATCTGCGAGGGCGCGGGCAGCCCCGCCGAGATCAATCTGCGGCGCACCGACATCGTGAACATGGGCATCGCCCGGGCCGCCCGGATACCGGTCGTGGTGGTCGGCGACATCGACCGCGGCGGCGTCTTCGCGTCCTTCTTCGGCACCACGGCGCTGCTGTCGAAGGAGGACCAGGCGCTGGTCGCGGGGTATTTGGTCAACAAGTTCCGGGGCGATGTGACACTGCTGGAGCCCGGTCTGGACATGTTGCGGCAGCTGACCGGGCGGCCGACGCTGGGCGTGCTGCCGTACGCGCACGGGCTCGGCATCGACGAGGAGGACGGCCTCCGGGTGTCGCTGCGCGGCGCGGTGCGGGAGAGCGTGGTGGCCCCGCCGCACGGCGCGGACGTGCTGCGGGTGGCGGTCTGCGCCGTTCCGCTGATGTCGAACTTCACCGACGTGGACGCGCTGGCCGCCGAACCGGGCGTGGTGGTGCGGTTCGTGGACCGGCCGGAGGAACTGGCCGACGCGGACCTGGTGGTGCTGCCGGGTACCCGCGGCACGGTCCGCGCGCTGGCCTGGCTGCGCGAGCGCGGGCTGGCGGACGCGGTCGCCCGGCGGGCCGCCGAGGGCCGCCCGGTGCTGGGCATCTGTGGCGGCTACCAGATGCTCGGCGAGCACATCGACGACGAGGTCGAGTCGAAGGCGGGCGCCGTCGAGGGCCTGGGGCTGCTGCCCGTACGGGTCCGCTTCGCGGTGGAGAAGACGCTCGCCCGGCCGGTGGGCGAGGCGCTCGGCGAGCCGGTGGAGGGCTACGAGATCCACCACGGCGTCGCCGAAGTGACGGGCGGGGACGAGGCGTTCATGACCGATGGCGGGGGGAACGCTCTCGACGGCTGCCGGGTCGGCTCCGTATGGGGCACGCACTGGCACGGTTCGCTGGAGAGCGACGCCTTCCGCCGGGCCTTCCTGCGGCGGGTGGCGGCGGACGCCGGCCGGGCGTTCGTCCCGGCCCCGGACACCCGCTTCGGCGCGCTGCGCGAGGAGCAGCTCGACCGGCTGGGCGATCTGATCGAGGAGCACGCGGACACCGGGGCACTGCTGCGGCTGATCGAGAAGGGGGTGCCGGAGGGGCTGCCGTTCGTGCCTCCGGGGGCGCCATGAGGGGTACGCAAGGGACGGGATCCGGGCCGGCCGGCGACGTGGAGGACGACACAGCATGACGAGCGCGCACAACACCACCTGGCAGTACCCCTTCACCGCGGTCGTCGGCATGGACGACCTGCGGCTGGCGCTGCTGCTGAACGCGGTGAGCCCGGCGGTCGGCGGGGTGCTGGTCCGCGGCGAGAAGGGCACCGCGAAGTCCACCGCGGTGCGCGCCCTGTCGGCGCTGATGCCGGCCGTGGACGTGGTGGCCGGCTGCCGCTTCGCCTGCGACCCCGCCGCGCCCGACCCCGGCTGTCCCGACGGGCCGCACGGCTCCGGTGCCGCCGAGAGCCGTCCGACGCGGATGGTGGAGCTGCCGGTCGGCGCCTCCGAGGACCGCCTCGTGGGCGCCCTGGACATCGAACGGGCCCTGTCGGAGGGCGTGAAGGCCTTCGAGCCGGGCCTGCTGGCGGACGCCCACCGCGGAATCCTGTACGTGGACGAAGTCAATTTGCTCCATGACCACTTGGTCGATCTGCTGTTGGACGCCGCCGCCATGGGCGCCTCCTACGTGGAGCGCGAGGGCGTCTCCGTGCGGCACGCCTCCCGTTTCCTGCTGGTCGGGACCATGAACCCCGAAGAGGGCGAGCTGCGGCCGCAGTTGCTGGACCGGTTCGGGCTGACCGTCGAGGTCGCGGCCTCCCGGGAGCCGGCGCAGCGGGTGGAGGTGGTCCGGCGGCGGCTGGCGTACGACGCCGATCCGGCCGGGTTCGTGGCGCGCTGGGCGGCCGAGGAGGACGCGCTGCGGCAACGGATCGCCGCGGCCCGGGAGTTGCTGCCCGAGGTGGTGCTGGGGGACGCGGCGCTGCGGCAGATCGCGGCGACCTGTGCGGCGTTCGAGGTGGACGGGATGCGCGCGGACATCGTGATGGCGCGGACCGCCACCGCGCTGGCCGCGTGGGCCGGGCGGACGGAGGTCCGGGAGGAGGACGTGCGGCAGGCCGCGTTGCTCGCGCTGCCGCACCGCCGGCGTCGGGCGCCCTTCGACGCCCCCGGCCTCGACGAGGACAAGCTCGACCGGACGCTGGAGGAGTTCGCCGGGCAGGACGACCCGGCGGACGGCGGGGACGATCCGGAGCCGGACGGTCCGGACGGCGGGCCCGAGGGGGGCGGTCCGGGCGGCGGGGTGCCGCCGCAGGAGGGCGGCCCCCAGGACGGCGGCCCCCAGGAGGCGTCGGTGCCGCCGGGGGACGGACTGCCGCAGCAGCGTGAGCAGGAGGCCCCGCAGGCGCCCGAACCCGTGCCCGAGGCGTCCGGGGACGAGGCCGGGGCCCGGCCGCAGCCACAGGGCGGTGCGGCCGCGGAGAAGCCGGCGGTGGCGGCCGACGAGCCGTTCAAGGCCCGGCGGCTGGACGTGCCGGGGCTGGGCGAGGGCGCCGACGGCCGCCGCTCCCGGGCCCGTACCGCACACGGCCGGACGACCGGGGCCCGCCGCCCCCAGGGCACTCTGGGCAAGCTGCATCTGGCGGCCACGGTGCAGGCCGCGGCGCCCCACCAGAAGGCGCGCGGGCGGCACGGCACCGGGCTGCTGGTGCGCCGGGACGATCTGCGCGAGGCGGTGCGCGAGGGGCGGGAGGGCAATCTGGTCCTGTTCGTCGTGGACGCCTCGGGATCGATGGCGGCGCGCAAGCGGATGAGCGCGGTCAAGGGCGCCGTGCTCTCACTGCTGCTCGACGCCTACCAGCGGCGCGACAAGATCGGCATGATCACGTTCCGGGGCGCCGGCGCGGAGGTCGCGCTGCCCCCGACGTCGTCGGTCGAGGCCGGTGCGGCGCGGCTCGCGTCGCTGCCCACCGGGGGCCGAACCCCGCTGGCCGAGGGGCTGCTCGCGGCGCACGACGTGCTGCGGGTGGAGCGGATGCGGGACCCCGCGCGCCGCCCGCTGCTGGTCGTCGTCACCGACGGGCGGGCCACCGCCGGCCCCGAGCCGCGCATCCGGGCCGCCCGCGCGGCGCGGCTGCTGGCCGCCGACGGCACCGCCTCCGTCGTCGTGGACTGCGAGGCCGGGCCGGTACGGCTGGGCCTGGCCGGTGAGCTGGCCCGGGACCTCACCGGCACCGCCGTCACCCTCGACGCACTGCGCGCGGACAGCGTCTCCGCGCTCGTACGGACCGTTCAGGGCACAAGGACCGTTCACGGCAACAGGAAGGCCGCGTAATGCCGCAGGGACAACCGTCCGTCGTACCGAACGACGGACTCACCACCCGCCAGCGCCGCAACCGGCCGCTGGTGCTGGTCCACACGGGTCTGGGCAAGGGCAAGTCGACCGCCGCCTTCGGGCTGGCGATGCGGGCCTGGAACCAGGGCTGGCCGGTCGGGGTGTTCCAGTTCGTGAAGTCGGCGAAGTGGAAGGTCGGCGAGGAGCGGGCACTGCGGGTGCTCGGCGACTCCGGTGAGGGCGGCACGGTCGCCTGGCACAAGATGGGCGAGGGCTGGTCGTGGGTGCAGCGCGACTCGCAGTTCAGCAACGAGGAGGCGGCCCGCGAGGGCTGGGAGCAGGTCAAGCGGGACCTCGCCGCGGAGACCTACAAGCTCTACGTCCTCGACGAGTTCGCCTACCCGCTGCACTGGGGCTGGGTGGACACCGACGAGGTGGTCTCGGTGCTGCGCGACCGGCCCGGCACCCAGCACGTGGTGATCACCGGCCGGAACGCCCCGCAGGCGCTGTGCGACGTGGCCGACCTGGTCACCGACATGACGAAGGTCAAGCACCCGATGGACGCGGGCCAGAAGGGCCAGCGGGGCATCGAGTGGTGAGCAAGGTGGGTGCAGCATGAGCGGCGCGGGCGCCGTTCCCCGGCTGGTGATCGCCGCACCGTCGTCCGGGGCCGGGAAGACCACCGTGGCCACCGGTCTGATGGCGGCGTTCGCCGAGGCGGGACTCGCGGTCTCGCCGCACAAGGTGGGCCCGGACTACATCGATCCGGGCTACCACTCCCTGGCGACCGGCCGCCCGGGCCGCAACCTGGACGCGTACCTGTGCGATCCGGACCGGGTCGCGTCGCTGTTCCTGCACGGTGCGGCGGGCGCGGACCTGGCGGTCGTCGAGGGCGTGATGGGGCTGTTCGACGGGGCGTCCGGCATGGGCGAGCTGTCGTCGACGGCCCAGGTGGCGAAGCTGCTGCGGGCGCCGGTGGTGCTGGTGGTGGACGCCTCCTCGCAGTCCCGGTCGGTGGCCGCGCTGGTGCACGGCTTCGCGTCGTGGGACCCGGAGGTGCGGCTGGCCGGGGTGATCCTGAACAAGGTCGGTTCGGACCGGCACGAGGCGCTGCTGCGGGAGGCGATGGAGTCCTCCGGCGTGCCGGTGCTGGGTGCGCTGCGGCGGGACGGCCGGGCCGGTACGCCGTCCCGGCACCTGGGGCTGGTGCCGGTGGCCGAACGCCGGGCCGAGGCCCTTGCGTCGGTGCGGGAGCTGGCCGCGCGGGTGCGCGAGGGCTGCGACCTGACGGCGCTGCTGGCGCTGGCGCGGACGGTGCCGGAGCTGCCGGACGCGCCCTGGGACCCGGCGGCGGAGGTCCGGGCGGATGCGTCCGGGGAGCGGCCGGTGATCGCCGTCGCGGGCGGCGCCGCGTTCACGTTCTCGTACGCCGAGCACGCCGAGCTGCTGACCGCGGCGGGCGCCGAGGTGGTGCCGTTCGATCCGCTGCGGGACGAGCAACTGCCGCCCGGTACGCGCGGGTTGGTGATCGGCGGCGGCTTCCCGGAGGTGTACGCGCCGGACCTGTCGGCGAACGCACCGCTGCGCGCCGCGGTGGCCCACCTGGCCGCCTCGGGGGCGCCGGTGTCCGCCGAGTGCGCCGGGCTGCTGTACCTGTCCCGGGCGATCGACGGGAAGCCGATGTGCGGGGTGCTGCCCGCCGAGGCCCGGATGACCGAACGCCTCACGCTGGGCTACCGGGAGGCGGTGGCGCTGGCGGACAACGCGCTGGCCGCGGCCGGGACCCGGGTGCGCGGTCACGAGTTCCACCGCACGGTGCTGGAGCCGGGTGCGGGCACCCGGCCGGCCTGGGGGCTGACGCATCCGGAGCGGCGGGTGGAGGGCTTCGTGACGGGCGGGGTGCACGCCTCGTACCTGCATGTGCACTGGGCGGCGGAACCGTCGCTGGCGGCCCGGCTGGTGGCGGGCGCGGCGCGGTGGGCACCGGTGGCCGCACCGTGACCGGCGGGTCGGGTACGGACGGGCCGCCGGCCGTCCTCGACCACCTCGTGCTCGCCACCCCCGATCTGGCGGCGACCGTCGCCGAGGTGGCCGCGCTGACCGGCGTACGGCCGGTGCCGGGCGGCAGCCATCCGGGCCGCGGGGCCCGGAACCATCTGCTGGGGCTGGGCGGCGGGGCGTACCTGGAGATCATCGGGCCCGATCCGGAGCAGCCCGCGCCCGACGGGCCGCGGTGGTTCGGCATCGACGCGCTGACCGGGCCGCGGCTGGTCACCTGGGCGATCCGGGTCACCGGGATCGCGGCCCGGGTGGCCGCGGCACGGGCACGCGGCCACGACCCGGGCGAGGCGGTGGCGATGTCCCGGCGGACACCGGACGGCGGCCGGCTCGCCTGGCAGTTGACGCCGCCGGGGGCCGGCGACGGCCCGGCCCCGTTCCTGCTGGACCGGGGCAGCACCCCGCATCCGTCCGCCGGGCTCCCGGTGGTGCCGCTGGTCGCGCTGCGGGCGGTGCATCCCGACCCGGCGGCGGCCCGGGCCGAGTGGGCGGCGCTCGGCGTCCGTTGGCCGGGGGAACTCTCCGCCGGGCCGGACGTGCGGCTGACCGCGGTCGTGGAAGGGCGGTACGGCCGGGTGGAGTTCGGGCCGGGAGTCGGCGCGGTATGAGCCGCCGGACGGCCGGTGTCCGGGGCGGGCCGGCGGCTCTGGTGGTGGGCGTGGGGGCGCGCCGCGGGGTGCCGGCGTCCGAGGTCCTGGAGCTGATCGGGGCGGCCCGCACCGCGGCGGGGTGTGCCGGGGATCGGGTGCTGGCGCTGGCGACGGTGGCGGCGAGGGCGGACGAGCCCGGGCTGACGGAGGCGGCGCGGCGGCTGGGGGTGCCGTTGCGGTCGTTCCCGGCGGCGGCGCTGGCGGCCGTGCCGGTGCCGGATCCGTCCGCGGTGGTGGCGGCCGCCGCGGAGACGGCGAGCGTGGCCGAGGCGGCCGCGCTGCTGGCCGCCGGGCCGGGTGCCGAACTGCTCGCCGGCAAGCGGAAGTCGCCGGCGGGCCGGGCGACCTGTGCGCTCGCGCGGGCGGCAGTAACGCCGCACGGTGCCCTTACCGCTGGTAGGGAGGGAGCGGCCGCCGCCCCCTCGCCCGGTGCCGATATCGTCATGACCTCCCCCGACCCACCCCACCGTGGCACCGAGCGGCGGCGGCCGGTCATCGACGACAAGGCGCCCGACGGCGAAGACACCGGTAGCAAGGAGACCCCGTGACCACCCCTCCCGCACTGCTCATCGCCGGTCACGGCGCCCGTGACGACGGCGCGGCCGAGGCCCTGCGCGCGCTGGTGCGCGCGGTCGGCGAGCGGCACCCCGAGGTCCCGGTCGCCGGCGGGTTCTTCGGCGCCCCGGGTTCGCCGGTGCCGCTGGCCGATGCCGTGGACGCGCTGGCCGGGCGGGGGGTGACCGAACTCGTCGCGGTACCGCTGCTGCTGGCGCCGACCGGTGCGGGGCCCGAGACCCTGCCCGCGGCGCTGGAGCGCGCGGCCGCCGGACACCCGGGCCTGCGCCCTGTCTGCGCCGCCGCACCCGGCCCGCACCCGCGGCTGCTGGACGTGCTGGAGCGGCGGCTGGAGGAGGCGCTGGGCGCCGGCGCCCGTACCCCGCAGGACCGGGCCCGGACCACGGTGCTGCTGGTGGGGCGCGGGGCGAGCGATCCGCATGCCAACGCCGAGGTGGCGCGGGCTGCCCGGCTGCTCTGGGAGGGCCGCGGATTCGCGGGCGTGGAGACCGCGTTCGTCGGGCAGACCGCGCCGGACGTACCGGCCGGGCTGGACCGCTGCCGGGCGCTGGCCGGGCCGGTCCCGGGCGCGGCCGGGCCGGCCCGGGTCGTGGTCCTGCCGTACGCCTTCTTCGCCGACGGTCCGGTGGAGCGGCTGTGGATGCAGACCGAGGGCTGGGCCGCGGCGCACCCGGACATCGAGGTGTTCGGTGCCCAGGTGCTCGGCACCGGGCCCGAGGTGGCCGAGGTGGTCATGGAGCGCTACCGCGCGGCGGTGGCCGGCGACCGGGCGGCGGACGACGGGGACCCGTACGGCCCGCAGCGGGTGGCGGCGGGCGCCGGGGAGCGGTGAGCATGCCGGCGCCCACCGACGCGGTCCGGCTGCGCGGCTCCGGCCCCGCCGCGCCCGCTCCCGCCCCGGACGGCCCCTCCCCCGCCGTGGCGGACGAACCCGATCTGCGGCACCACGGCGATGCCGAAGTGCGGGGTGACGCCGGCGCGTTGACGGATCTGGCGGTCAACGTCCGGGCCGGCACTCCCCCGGCGTGGCTCAAGGCACACCTCGCCGCGTCACTGGACTCGCTGGCCGCCTATCCGGACGGCCGGGCGGCGCGCCGGGCGGTGGCCGGGCGGCACGGGCTGCCCGTGGAGCGGGTGCTGCTGACGTCCGGCGCGGCGGAGGCGTTCGTGCTGCTGGCGCGGACCGTGCGGGCCCGCCGACCGGTGGTGGTGCACCCGCAGTTCACCGAACCGGAGGCGGCGCTGCGGGACGCCGGGCACACCGTGGAGAGGGTGGTCCTCTCCGAACGGGACGGGTTCCGGCTGGATCCGGACGCGGTGCCGCAGGACGCCGATCTGGTGGTGGTCGGCAACCCCACCAATCCCACGTCGGTGCTGCACCCGGCGGCCGCGCTGGCCCACCTGGCACGGCCCGGGCGGACGCTGGTGGTGGACGAGGCGTTCATGGACGCGGTGCCCGGTGAACGGGAGTCGCTGGCCGGGCGCACGGATCTGCCGGGGCTGGTGGTGCTGCGCTCGCTGACCAAGACGTGGGGGCTGGCGGGGCTGCGGATCGGCTACGTCCTGGCCGGTCCCGGAACGGTGGCGGACCTGGCGCGGGCCCAGCCGCTGTGGCCGGTGTCGAGTCCGGCGCTGGCGGCCGCGGAGGCGTGCAGTGCGCCGGCGGCGCTGGCGGAGGCGGCCGCGGCGGCCGAGGAGATCGCCCGGGACCGGGCCCATCTGCTGGCCCGGCTGGGCGAGTTCGGGGAGATCCGGGTGGCCGGGCCGGCGGCGGGTCCGTTCGTCCTGCTGCGGCTGCCGGGCGCGGCCGTGGTGCGGGAGGGCCTGCGGGCGCGGGGTTTCGCGGTGCGCCGCGGGGACACCTTCCCGGGCCTGGGGCCCGACTGGCTGCGGCTGGCGGTACGGGACCGGGCCACCACCGACCGGTTCGTGACGGCGCTGGCCGGGGTGCTGGGCTAGCCGGGCCGGCGGGCCGGGGTGCGGGCCCGCCGGGTCCCGTCGCACCACGCTTCGCTTCCGGCGGGCCCCGGCGGGGGTGGGGTGTGCCGTACGGGCCGCCTCCGGTCCGTCCGGCACACCCCGGGCCGTACCCCGCGGCCGATGCCCCCACAGCACCGGCACGGGGTACGGAGCCGTCAGCCGCCCTGCGGGGCGGCGGTGCGGCGCCGGCGGGTGAGGACCAGGGCCCCGGCGCCGGCCGCGACCAGCAGCCCGGCACCGCCGGCGAGGTACGGCGTGGCCGAACTCCCGCCGGTCTCGGCGAGGTCGGGGCCGGTCTTCCCGGCACCGGACCGGCTGACCTCGGTGCCGCCGCCGGCCGGCTTGTCGCCCCCGCCGCCGTTGGTGCCGCCGCCGCTCGTGCTGCCTCCGGTCGTGCTGCCTCCGGTCGTGCCGCCGGAACCGCCGTGTGCGGGCGGGGTGGTGGCGTCCGGGGCGGTGCAGCCGGCGTGGACGAGGGTGACCCGGCCGTGCACCTCGGCGACGTTGAGCTTGAGCGGGTTGACCGAGACGTTCAGCTGGAGGGCGGTGGCCGCGGCGGTCTTCCCGGCGACGCTCTTCCGCGACAGGTCGAGCCGTACGTCGCCCACGCCCGGCACCTTGACGTCCGTGGTGCCGCCCGCGGTGAGCGTGACCTTCTTGCCGAGGACGCGGACGGGGCCGAGGACATTGGCCTCGGCCCGGGGCCGGTGGCCCGCCTCGCACACCGCCTTGGCGGTGACCTGCTGGACCTCGATCAGGGACAGCAGCGGCAGACCGGGCAGCTGCACCTTGGCGTGCAGCAGGTTGGCGTAACCCTCGGCCTTCCGGTGGGCGGTGGTGGCGCGGGCGGTGGCGGCCTCGGCGCGCAGCACGGTGAACGGGCGGCCCCGGTCGATGCCGTCGAGCCGCACGGTGAGCGCGGTCCTGCCGGCCGAGGCGGGTGCGTGCACCTCGTTCAGCACGGCGTTCAGCGGGACGTCGACCGTCTTGTCGAGCAGGCCGACGTTCAGGCCGGTGCGCAGGACGACCGCGTCGGCCTTGCCCCGGGCCGGGCCGTGCCCTCCGGTGGCGTGCGCCGGTGCGGCGCCGAGCAGCACGGCGGGACCGGCCGTGAGCGCGGTGGCGACGACGGCCGCGGCGAGGCGCCGGGGCGCACCGGAAGAGTGGGTGGGACTGGTGGACACGTGTGTGGAACCCCCACGAGAGGAATGGAGTCGCCGGCCGCGCCAATGGGGGACATCACGCGGGCCGGCGACATCGACCCGCACATCGTGTCCGCACCGAGGGTGAACGGGCAGCCACGTGAGGTCAGTTCATCCCAAAGGGTGGTTTCCGTGCGCGGGTTCGATTCCTGCGGCATCCCGCATCTCCCCCGTCACAGCCGCCCCACCTCGCGGGCGATCCCCGTTGACCGACCGGTCCGGTCCCGGGCCCGGATCCGGGCCGGCGTCCAGGATCCGGAATTCGTTGTCCTGTACACGAAGACCCTGGATAGGGTGCCGCCGTGTCGATCGAGCAGAACAGCCAACAGCCGCACGCACAGCGGGAACAGCCGGCCGCCTCCCCTCCGGGCGAGCTGCCCGCCTCCGACCGGGCGGCCCGCCGTGCGGTCACGATCTTCCCGCTGCTGGTGGTCGCCGCGGGCGCGGTCGGGCTGCTGTGGCCGGCGCACTTCACCGGCTGGGCGCCCGCGGTGCCGTGGCTGCTCGGGGTGGTGATGTTCACGATGGGGCTGACGCTGACCCCACCGGACTTCACGGCGGTCGCCCGGCGGCCCTGGGCGGTGGGGCTGGGCCTGGTCGCCCACTACGTGATCATGCCGGGGCTCGGCTGGCTGATCGCGACCGTACTGGACCTGCCGCCGCAGCTCGCGGCCGGGGTGGTCCTGGTCGGCTGCGCGCCCAGCGGGACCGCATCCAACGTCGTGACGTTCCTGGCGCGCGGCGATGTCGCGCTGTCCGTGTCGGTGGCGACGGTCTCGACGGTGCTCGCGCCGCTGATCACGCCGGCGCTGACGCTGCTGCTCGCCGGGCAGTTCCTGGCCGTGGACGCCGGGGGCATGGTGACCGACATCCTGAAGACGGTGCTGCTGCCGGTCGTGGCGGGCCTGCTGGTCCGGCTGGTCGCCGGCCGGTTCGTGGACCGGCTGCTGCGGGCCCTGCCCTGGCTGTCCGCGGCGACCGTGGCGGTGATCGTCCTGGTCGTGGTCTCCGGCAGCGCGCCGGCGATCAAGCAGGCGGCGGTGCCGGTGCTGCTGGCCGTGGTGCTGCACAACGGCCTCGGGCTGGCGCTGGGGCACGCCGCGGGCCGCCTGGCCCGGCTGGGCGGGCCGGCGAGCCGGGCGATGGCCTTCGAGGTCGGCATGCAGAACTCCGGACTGGCCGCCTCGCTGGCCACCGCCCACTTCAGCCCGGCCGCGGCGCTGCCCGCCGCGGTCTTCTCGGTGTGGCACAACGTCTCGGGCGCGGTGGTGGCGGCCTGGATGGCCCGCCGGAGGTAGTCCCGCCCCGAGGGGTGTCTCAGCCCACGATCTCGCCGCGCAGCACGACCCGGCGCGGCGCCGCCAGCACCCGGACGTCCTCGCGCGGATCGCTCTCGTAGACCACCAGGTCCGCCGGGGCGCCCTCGGTGAGGCCCGGGCGGCCGAGCCACTCGCGGGCGCCCCAGGTGGTGGCCGAGAGCGCGGCCCGGGCGGGCAGCCCGGCCCGGGTCAGCTCGACGACCTCGTCGGCGACCAGGCCGTGCGCCAGCGAGCCGCCCGCGTCGGTGCCGGCGAAGACGGGCACCCCGGCGTCGTAGGCGGCCCGGACGGTGTCGTAGCGGCGGTCGTGCAGCCGGCGCATGTGGTCCGCCCAGCGCGGGAACTTCCCGGCGCCGGCGTCCGCCAGGCGCGGGAAGGTGGCGATGTTGACGAGGGTGGGCACGATGGCGACCCCGCGCTCGGCGAACAGCGGGATGGTCTCCTCGGTGAGCCCGGTGGCGTGCTCGATGCAGTCGATGCCGGCCTCGACGAGCGGGGCGAGGGTCTCCTCGGCGAAGCAGTGCGCGGTCACCCGGGCGCCCAGGCGGTGCGCCTCCGCGATGGCCGCCTCGACCGCACCCTTGGGCCAGCAGGCCCCCAGGTCGCCCGTGGAGCGGTCGATCCAGTCGCCGACGAGCTTGACCCAGCCGTCGCCGCGGCGGGCCTCCTGGGCGACGTAGGCGACCAGGTCCTCGGGTTCGATCTCATGGGCGTAGTTGCGGATGTACCGCTTGGTGCGGGCGATGTGCCGGCCGGCCCGGATGATCTTCGGCAGGTCCGCACGATCGTCGACCCAGCGGGTGTCGGAGGGTGATCCGGCGTCCCGGATCAGCAGGGTGCCGGCGTCACGGTCGGTGAGCGCCTGCTTCTCGCTGGTGGGGGCGTCCACCGGGCCGTGCGCGTCCAGGCCCACGTGGCAGTGCGCGTCGACCAGGCCGGGCAGCGCCCAGCCCTGCACGGTGGTGGCATCGCGTGCCAGGGCCGGCCGGTCGTAGGTCACCCGCCCGCCGACCACCCACAGCTCGTCGCGCACGTCGTCCGGTCCGACGAGGACCCTCCCCTTGAGGTGCAGCACCGCACCTTCACTCATGGACGTCATACCCGCACTCTAGGCGGCGCCGACGGGCCTGCCGGAGACGGCGGTCACAGCGGCTGCCGGGCGGCCGGGGACGGAAGGCCGACGGGCGGGTGACGGCGGTGGGGAGGGCTCGGCGGAACGGCTGCCCGCGGGGCACCGACGCTGCGTAGGCGCTTATTGCCACAATGTTTCCGGAAAAGCCCCGCGGGCGTTCTCGCCGTATGTTCTTGCGGTGCTTCTCATGGATGTGTCCCACAGCTTTTTCCGGGCCTTGCGCCAGGGTCTCCGGTGGCGAATTCCCAATTCCTCCGAGTACAGCTTCCCGTCTTCTTCTGCCCGCTTTTCCGCAGCTCAAACGCCAAGATTCCGCTAGCCTCGAAGCCCGTAATTCGGACGGATCTCGCGGGCGTTACGGACCTGTGACCGACCACACAGCTCGCCCGTTTCGTCCCGTACTTCCCGGTCAAATCGGGGCAACCCGACGCGAGGTCGCGCGCCCGGGCGCCCCCGCGCGATAACACATCAGGCGGCCCGACGTAACCCCTCCCCGCGATGCAATTTCCTTTTTCCCTGGGTAAATTTAATTTCCATGACCGCCGCACAAGCAGACCATGCAGGTGCCCGTAGCGATATCGGAGAATTTCCGGAGGGCTTCAAGCTCGACACCCCCCGAGTGGAGGACGGAGCCGCGATCTGGCGCATCGCCCGCGACTCCAAGGCGCTGGACCTGAACTCCTCGTACAGCTACCTCCTGTGGTGTCGGGACTTCGCCGCCACCTCCGTCGTCGCCCGCGACGCGGAGGGCGAGCCGGCCGCCTTCCTGACCGGCTACATCCGTCCCGAGCGTCCCGAGACCCTCGTCGTCTGGCAGGTCGCCGTCGACGCGGCGCACCGGGGCCGGGGGCTGGCGGCCGCCCTCCTGGACGGGGTGACCACCCGTGCCCGGGAAGAGCTGGGCATCCGTTTCGTCGAGACCACCATCACCCCCGACAACGCGGCCTCCAACCGGCTGTTCGCGTCCTTCGGCGAGCGGCACTCCGTGCCGGTCCAGCGCGAGGTGCTCTTCGACGCAGGGCTGTTCCCCGAGCAGGGCCACGAGCCGGAGGTGCTGCACCTCATCGGCCCGTTCGGGCCCCCGGCCAGGCCCGCGCCCTAGTCCCAGGGCCGCGCGGCACCGTCGCCGCGACGGCCGTGCGGCACCGGCACCCCCTCGACCCGCCGGCGCCGCCCCGCCCCCCAAAGACTTCTTCCGCCTCTCGCACTCATCTCCCAGGAGCATGCTGTGACCATCACCCAGCCCGATCTGAGCGTCTTCGAGACCGTGGAGTCGGAGGTGCGCAGCTACTGCCGTGGCTGGCCCACCGTCTTCGACCGCGCGCAGGGCAGCCGCATCACCGACGAGGACGGCCACACCTACCTCGACTTCTTCGCCGGCGCCGGTTCGCTCAACTACGGGCACAACAACCCGGTCCTCAAACGCGCCCTGATCGACTACATCGACCGGGACGGCATCACCCACGGCCTGGACATGTCCACCACGGCCAAGCGGGCGTTCCTGGAGTCGTTCCAGAACATCATCCTGCGGCCGCGCGACCTGCCCTACAAGGTCATGTTCCCGGGCCCGACGGGCGCCAACTCGGTCGAGGCCGCGCTGAAGCTGGCCCGTAAGGTCAAGGGCCGCGAGTCGATCGTGTCCTTCACCAACGCCTTCCACGGCATGTCGCTGGGCGCCCTCGCGGTGACCGGCAACTCCATGAAGCGGGCCGGCGCCGGCATCCCGCTGGTGCACGGCACCCCGATGCCGTTCGACAACTACCTCGACGGCCAGACCCCGGACTTCCTGTGGTTCGAGCGGCTGCTGGAGGACCAGGGCTCCGGCCTGAACAAGCCCGCCGCCGTGATCGTGGAGACCGTGCAGGGCGAGGGCGGCATCAACGTCGCCCGCACCGAGTGGCTGCGCGCCCTGGCCGCCCTGTGCGAGCGCCAGGACATGCTGCTGATCGTCGACGACATCCAGATGGGCTGCGGCCGCACGGGTGCCTTCTTCTCCTTCGAGGAGGCGGGCATCGTGCCGGACATCGTCACCGTCTCGAAGTCCATCAGCGGCTACGGCCTGCCGCTCGCGCTCACCCTGTTCAAGCCGGAGCTGGACATCTGGGAGCCGGGCGAGCACAACGGCACCTTCCGCGGCAACAACCCGGCCTTCGTCACGGCCGCCGCGGCGCTCGACACCTACTGGGCCGACGGTCAGATGGAGAAGCAGACCCTGGCCCGCGGTGAGATCGTCGAAGCGCACCTGAAGGCGATCGTCGAGGAGAACCCGGGCGCCTTCGCCGAGTACCGCGGCCGCGGTCTGGTGTGGGGCCTGGAGTGCACCGACAAGCCGCTCGCCGGAAAGATCGCCAAGCGCGCCTTCGAGCTGGGCCTGCTGATCGAGACCTCCGGCCCGGAGAGCGAGGTCGTCAAGCTGCTGCCGGCCCTGACCACCACCCCCGAGGAACTGGACGAGGGTCTGCGCATCCTCGGCCGCGCGGTCCGCGACTGCGCCTGACCGCGCCGTACCGGACCGCACCGCACCACCGTCACGACAGAAAGGCAGCCCGCACCGTGATCGTCCGCTCCTTCAAGGACATCGAAGGCACCGACCGCCACGTCAAATCCAAGTCCGGCACCTGGGAGAGCAAGCGCATCGTGCTCGCCAAGGAGCGGGTCGGGTTCTCGCTGCACGAGACCGTCCTGTACGCCGGCACCGAGACGTCGATGTGGTACGCCAACCACATCGAGGCCGTCGTCTGCGTCGAGGGCGAGGCCGAGCTGACCAACGACGAGACCGGCGAGAAGCACCTCATCACGCCCGGCGTGATGTACCTGCTCGACGGGCATGAGAAGCACACCATGCGGATCAAGCAGGACTTCCGCTGCCTGTGCGTCTTCAACCCGCCGGTCACCGGCCGCGAGGACCACGACGAGAACGGGGTCTACCCGCTTCTCACCGAACCGGACCCGGAGCCCGAGACGGTCTGAGGCGACCTGACGCCTGCCCCGTCCGGCAGAGCCAGGAAGGTACGCAACGCGCGCCCGTATGCCAGATTCCGTACGAGAGGAGAGGAAGGCAACACCATGACCACCGCACCCGAGCGCACCGCCGACCTGTACCCGACCCGCGGCACCTTTGAGGTGATCACTCCGCGGAAGGACCCGGTGGTGTGGTCGCAGCCCGGAGCGGCCGGCCCGTTCGCGCCGTCCGAGCTGAGCGACTTCGAACGCGACGGCTTCTTCGCCATCGGGGAACTGCTCACCGCGGAGGAAGTCGCGGTGTACCGCGCCGAACTGGACCGGCTGGTGCTCGACCCGGCGATGCGCGCCGACCCGCGCTCCATCGTCGAGCCGAAGTCGCAGAGCGTCCGGTCGGTGTTCGAGGTGCACAAGATCAGCGAGGTGTTCGCCAAGCTGGTCGCCGACCCGCGTGTGGTCGGCCGTGCCCGTCAGATCCTCGGCTCGGACGTCTACGTCCACCAGTCGCGGATCAACGTGAAGCCCGGCTTCGGTGCCTCCGGCTTCTACTGGCACTCGGACTTCGAGACCTGGCACGCCGAGGACGGGCTGCCGAACATGCGCACCGTGTCGGTCTCGATCGCGCTGACGGAGAACTACGACACCAACGGCGGCCTGATGATCATGCCCGGTTCGCACCAGTACTTCGTGGGGTGCGAGGGCGAGACGCCGAAGGACAACTACAAGCGGTCCCTGCAGATGCAGGACGCGGGTATCCCTTCGGACGAGGTCCTGACCAAGATGGCGGACCAGCACAGCATCCGCCTCTTCACCGGCAAGGCCGGCTCGGCGACGTGGTTCGACTGCAATGCCATGCACGGCTCCGGCGACAACATCACGCCGTACCCGCGCAGCAACGTCTTCATCGTCTTCAACAGCGTGGAGAACACGGCCGTGGAGCCCTTCGCGGCCCCGGTCCGGCGCCCGGACTACATCGGGGCGCGGGACTTCACCCCGGTGAAGTAGCCGTACGAGGCAGACGGGCGGAAGTCCCGGTGGCGCGGCCGCCGCACAGCAGGGTCTGTGCGGCGGCCGCGCTGTGTCCGGTCCTCCCTCAGTCCGCAAGGGCCGGGTAGTCGAGGTAGCCGGTGTCGTCGCCGCCGTAGAAGCTCGCCCGGTCGGGGGTGTTGAAGGGGCCTCCGAGGGCGAGCCGGCGGGGCAGGTCGGGGTTGGCGAGGAACAGCGCGCCGTAGGCGAGCAGATCGGCCCCGCCCTCCTCGATCAGGCCGAGCTCCTCGGGGCCGGTGGGCCGGCCGTCGGTGGCCGGGTTGAGCAGGAACGTGCCGCCGAAGCGCTTGCGCAGCCGGGCCAGCAGGTCCAGGTCACGGACGTCGCAGGTGTGCAGATAGGCCAGGCCCAGCGGGGCGATCGCCTCGATCAGCGTGGTGTAGGTGGTCTCGGGGGCGGGCTCGGCGATGTCGTTGAAGGGGTTGCCGGGCGAGATCCGCAGTCCGGTGCGGTGTGCGCCTATGGCGCCTGCGACGGCCCGGACGACCTCGATGGCGAAGCGGGCCCGGGCCTCGTCGGAGCCGCCCCACCCGTCGGTGCGGAGGTTGGCGTTGGGCGCCAGGAACTGGTGGATCAGATAGCCGTTGGCGCCGTGGATCTCCACGCCGTCGAAGCCGGCCTCGACGGCGTTGCGGGCCGCCGCGGCGAAACCGGCGATCGTCGCCTCGATCTCCTCGCCGGTCAGCTCGCGCGGGGTGACGAAGTCCGTCGGGCCCTCCTGGGTGAAGCCCTGGCCGGCCGCGGCGACCGCGGAGGGCCCCACCGGCACCAGGCCGTCCGGCAGCAGCACCGGGTGGCCGACGCGGCCGCCGTGCCACAGCTGGGCGAAGATCCTGCCGCCGGCGGCGTGCACGGAGTCGGTGACCGCACGCCATCCGGCGACCTGCTCGGGGGTGTGCAGGCCCGGGGTCAACGGGTAGCCGCGGCCGACCGGTTCGGTCTGGGCGGCCTCGGTGATGATGAGGCCGGCCGAGGCCCGCTGGGTGTAGTAGCGGACCATCGACGGGGTGGGGACGCCCTCCTCGGTGGCGCGGTTCCGCGTCATGGGCGCCATCACGATGCGGTTGGCGAGCGGGATGCCGGCGAGCTCGAAGGGCTCGAATGCGGTGGTCACTGAGGGCCTCTCAACTACGGTGCGAAAGCAGGGGCATTGCCCATGACGGTTCGACACCTTCCAACGTCCCGGGCCCGCCCGGCATTCCCGTCACCGGCCGGCTACTTCAGCAGTTCCAGCAGCCGTTCCACGTCGGCCGTTCCGTTGTAGAGGTGGAAGGCCGCGCGCAGCAGGCCGCCGCGCACCGAGATCCGTACGCCGGCCTCGGCCAGCCGCTCCTGGGCGTCGGCCGGCCCGGGGGCGGAGACGATCGCCGAGCCGGGCGCGCCGCGCGGAGTCAGGCCGCGGTCGGCCAGTCCGGCGCGGTACTGGTCGGCGAGCGCGGTGTTGTGCGCGTGGACGGCGGCCACGCCCAGCTCCTCGATGAGGCCGAGGGACGCCGCGGCGCCGACGTACGCGAAGTGGGCGTGCGGTTCGTCGTAGCGGCGGGCGGTGGCGGCCGGCCGGATCAGGCCGTAGTTGGACTCGCCGATGTCCTCCCCGGCCACCCAGCCGGCGTGCGGCGCCGGCCAGCCGGGGCCGGTGCCGGGTCCGCCGCGGTCGCCGCCGAAGGCCATGAACGTCGTACCGCGCGGGCAGAGCAGCCATTTGAACGCGCCGCAGACCAGGAAGTCGTAGTCGGTGGCGCGCAGCGGCAGCCAGCCGGCGGCCTGGGTGGCGTCGAGGTAGGTGAGCGCGCCGTGCGCCGCCGCGGCCTCGCGGACCGCCGCGAGGTCGGCGATCCGGCCGTCGAGCGACTGCACGGCGCTGAAGGCGACCAGGGCGGTGCCGGGGCGCACCTCGTCGGCCAGGGCCTCCAGCGGCACGGTGCGCAGGGTGAGGTTGGGGTGGGTGCCGAGCGGGTTGACCAGGGAACTGAAGTCGCCCTCGGGGGCGAGGACTTCGCTGCCGGGCGGGAGCGAGGCGGCGACGACCGCGGACTGCACCGCGACCGAGCTGCCGATGGCGACCCGCTCGGCGGGGATGTCCAGCAGTCGGGCGAAGGCGGCCCGGGCGGCGGCGGGCGCGGCGAAGTAGTCGCGGCCCATCGTGCCGTAGGAGGTGGCCTCCTCGACGGCCGCGCGCAGGGCGTCGGCGCTGCGCCGGGGGAGCAGTCCGCTGGAGGCGGAGTTCAGATAGGTCGTCCCGGGCGCGAATTCGGCCCCGCCGAGTGGCTCATGTCGCTGCATGCCCCCACTGTGCTCGGCGGGGCACGCGCCGTCCACGGTGTTCCGGTCCGTGGTCGTGCCCGGTCGGCCGCCGGCCGCCCGCCCCCCGCCCCGGCCGAGAGGAAGGGCACACCGCCAACCCCAAACCCGCCCACCCACACCGCAAAACCCCAGCCCCACAAC
>NZ_JBEZMM010000031.1:0-94044 GCF_040652715.1 Streptomyces sp. NPDC048196
ACGCCCGGTTACATTTCGAACCCGGAAGCTAAGCCTTTCAGCGCCGATGGTACTGCAGGGGGGACCCTGTGGGAGAGTAGGACACCGCCGAACAAATTTTGAAAAAGCCTCGTCCCGAGTTGAAGTAATTCAGCTCGGGACGAGGCTTTTTTGCGTTCTGGGGCTGGCTGGCTGGCTGGCTGGCTGGCTGGCTGGCTGGCTGGGTGCGGTGCGGTGCGGTGCGGTCGGCCGGCGGGGAACCCGGCACCCCAGCAACCCGGTGTGCCGCCGCATGTGACGTAGATCGTCATTGTGTTTCTAGGTCGCGTGACCTAGTCTCGGGGTTGTGGACGATGACATCCAGCTTGATGTGACGGGCCCGGTTCTTGTGGTGGGCGGCTACGGGACCGTTGGCGGGGATTTGGCGCGGTTGGCGGCGGGTTCGTGGCCGTTGCTCCTGACGGGGCGTACGCCGGAGCGTGGGCAGGCGCTGGCCGAGGAGGTCGGCGCGTCGGTGCGGCGGTGGGATCTGAGTGATCCGGAGCCGTTCTCGGCGAAGGTGCGGGCCGTGATCAGTACGGTCAACGACCCCGAGGACCGGGTGCTGTTGGCGGCGCTCCGCGGTGGTGTGCCATATGTGGACATCACGCGGTGGACGGCGCGGTTGCAGCGGGCGGTGGCGGTGGCGGCGGTGCACCCGCCGACGGCGCCGGTGCTGTTGTCGTCGAGCTGGATGGGCGGGGTGACGGCGCTGGTCGCGGCCGCGCTCGCGGCCGAGGTCGGCGGGGCGTCGGCGGTGGAGATCGCGATCCGGTACGACCTGAAGGACCGGGCGGGCACGGACTCGGTGGAGTTCATGGACCGGCTGGGGCTGGACTACGAGGTGACCGAGGGCGGGCAGCGGCGGATGATCATGCCGTTGTCCGGGGCCGGTTATGTGTCGATCGGGGAGCACCGGACGAAGGTCGCGCGGATCGACACGCCCGAGCAGTTCACGTTGCCGCTGGTGCTGGGGGTGGACACCGCCCTCACGCGGATCGGGTTCAGTGCCAACTCCTCGACGTCGACGCTGCTGGCGTTGAAGAAGACCGGGTTCTTCCGGTGGGGACGTGGCGAGAAGTTCCGGTCGACGCGGCGTTCGATGCTGTACTCGCCGGGCGAGGGCGGCAGTGCGTGCCTGCGGATCGATGTGCGCGGGCGGGGCGGGCAGCGGCGTACGGCGGTGCTGACGGATCCGGCCGGGCAGGCTCATCTGACGGCGCTGGGCGGGCTGTTGGGGCTGCGGCGGGTGCTGGGTGAGGACGGGGCGGCCGCGCCGCGCGGGGTGGTGTTCCCGGAGATGACGCCGGTGCCGCAGGACGTCGTGGCGGCGCTGGAGAAGGCCGGCGTCGGGGTCGAGGTGTCATGAGCGAGGAGAAGGACGGCGGGGCCGGGAAGGGCTCGACGCTGACGCGGCAGGGGAGCATCCGGCGGACGAGTCTGCTGGACGCGGCCGAGGCCGTGCTGGTGGCCAAGGGGTCGGATGCCTCGTTGCGGGCGATCGCCGGTGAGGCCGGGGTGCGGGTCGGGCATCTGCAGCACTACTTCCCGACCCGGGCCGATCTGATCAAGGCCGTGCTGGAGCGGGCGTTGGAGCGTTCGCTGGAGCGGCTGGCGGAGACGACGGGGCTGCGGATGGTGCGGGACGACCCGTCGGCCATCGAGCTGCCGGAGGGGCATACGAACCCCGACGAGGTGGTCGGGGTGGTCCTGGCCGAGCAGGAGGACCCGCAGCTGGTCCGGCTGTATGTCGAGGTGTGGGCGCTGGCGGCGCGGGACGACGAGATCGCCACCGTGGTGCGGGAGTTCTACCGGAAGTACGTGGCCCATGTGGAGGCGTACGTCCAGCAGGGGCGGCCGGACTGGCCGGGTGAGTTCTGCCGGGCCCGGGCGGAGACGTTCGTGGCGCTGGTCGAGGGGGCGGCTCTGATGCGGTCGGGGATCGCCGGCAGCCGGTCGCCCGCGATGGATGCGCAACTGGCGCAGTTTGCCGTGCAATTGCTCCGGGACTGAGCGTTCCGGGATCAACGGGGAATCAGGGGGAAGTTCGTCATGACCGTAGTGGTGGATCTGGCCGAGCTGGCGTCGACGGCGGGGCTGGAGCAGGAGCTGGACCGGCTGGCGAAGAGCCACGGGATCATCCGTACCCGGCAGTTGAACGGGCTGGAGACCTGGACGGTGCTGGGGGCGGCGCTGACGCGGGAGTTGTTGAGTGATCCGCGGCTGTCCAACGACGTGCACCGGCATGCTCCGCACGGGGCGCTGGTGCCGGGGTTGGCGGTGATGCTGCTGGAGCAGGACGATCCGGATCATGCGCGGCATCGTCGGCTGGTGACCGCGGCGTTCGCGTCGCGGGCGGTGCGGCAGTTGGAGCCGCGGATCGCGGAGATCACCGACCAGTTGCTGGACAAGCTGGGGGACCGCGGTACGGCGGACTTCATCGAGGAGTTCACGTATCCGATGCCGCTGGAGGTGATCTGCGAGCTGCTGGGGGTGCCGGCGGAGGACCGGGATCCGTTCCGGCAGTGGGCGATGGACATCTCGGCGGCGCCGTCGCTGGAGGCGATGCAGTCGGCGGCCGCGGAGCTGTTCGGGTACTGCATCGGGCTGATCGGGGCGAAGCGGGAGCGGCCGACCGAGGATCTGCTCAGTGAGCTGATCGCGGCGCGGTTCGAGGACGGGGGTGCGCTCAGTGATGAGGAACTGTCGTCGTTCGCGGCGGTGTTGCTGATCGCGGGGCATGACACGGTCACGAATCTGCTGGCCAATGCGCTGCACGATCTGCTGACGCATCCGGAGCAGCTGGCGGCGCTGCGGGCGGATCCGTCGCTGGTGGGTGCGGCGGTGGAGGAGGCGTTGCGGTTCCGGGGGTCGGCGATGACGACCGTGAACCGGGTGGCGCTGGAGGACGTCGAGGCGGGCGGGGTGGTGATCCGTAAGGGGGAGCTGGTGCGGTTCCTGCTGAACGCGGCGAACCGGGACCCCGAGGTGCGGGACGATCCGCATGCGTTCGACCTGGGGCGGGCGACCGCGCAGCATCTGTCGTTCGGGGTGGGGCCGCATTTCTGCCTGGGGCAGCGGCTGGCCCGCCAGGAGGCGACGATCGCGCTCACCGAGATCCTGCGGCGGTTCGGCACGCTGGAGTTGGCGGTGCCGGCGGAGGAGGTGCGGTGGTTGCCGTCGGATGCGATCCGGGGGCTGGTGGAGCTGCCGCTGCGGTATGCGCGCTGACGGGTCGGTGGAGGTCGGGAGTGGGAACGGTGGGGGGTAGCGGGATGGTGGAGATCCGGGTCGACCGGGACGTGTGTGACGGGCTCGGGCAGTGTGCGCTGGTGGCGCCCGAGGTGTTCACGCTGGATGACGACGAGCGGCTGGTGGTGGCGCCGGAGGTGCCGGAGGGGCTGGCGGGCAAGGTGGCCGCCGCGGTGCGGGCGTGTCCGGTGCGGGCGCTCGTGGTCGAGGGGGCCTGAGCGTTGCGCGAGGTCGTCGTGGTGGGGGCGGGCCTGGCGGGGGTGCGTGCCGCCGGGTCGCTGCGGGATGCGGGGTTCGACGGCCGGCTGACGGTGGTGTCGGACGAGCGGGAACTGCCCTACGACCGGCCGCCGCTGACGAAGCAGGTGGTGGCCGGGACGATGACCGGGGACGACATCCGGCTGGCGGGCGACGGTGAGTTCGGCGCCCGCTGGATCCGGGGGACCGCGGCCGTGGGGCTGGACCGGGAGCGGCGGCGGGTGCGGCTGGCCGATGGTGTGGAGTTGCCGTACGACGGGGTGGTGTTGGCGCCGGGTGCGAAGGCGCGGGAGTGGCCCGGTGCCGGGGTGCCTGGTGGGGTGCTGACGGTGCGGGGGTTGGCGGACGTCCGGCGGTTACGGGCCGAGGTGGACGGCGGGGCCGATGAGGTGGTGATCGTCGGTGCCGGGTTCGTGGGGGTGGAGCTGGCGTCGTCGCTGAGCGGGCTGGGGGTGAAGGTCACGCTGGTGGAGCCGTTCGGTGCGCCGTTGCGGGCGTTGGGCGGCACGGTTTCGCGGGTGGTTGCGGAGGCGGCGGGCCGGGCGGGGGTGGCGTTGCGGCTGGGTGTGGGCGTGCGGGGTTTCGCGGCGGCCGGGGACGGCCGGGTGCGGGCGGTGGCGCTGGCGGACGGGGCGGAGGTGTCCGGGTCGCTGGTGGTGGTGGCGATCGGGATGGTGCCGGCCACGGGGTGGCTGGCGGGGTCGGGGTTGGCGTTGCCGTCCGGGCGGATCCACTGTGACGAGCGGTTGTTCGCGCGGGCCGTGGGTGGTGTGGGTGGTTCGGCGGGTGGGGGTGCGGTGGATCCGGCGGTGGTGGTGGCCGGGGATGCGGCGTGGTGCGAGGCGGTGCGGACGGCGAAGGGGACGGTTCCGCTGGAGCACTGGAGCAATGCGGCCGCGCAGGGGGAGTTGGCGGGGCGCAATCTGCTGGTGGGGCCGGCGGCGGCCGAGCCGTATGTGCATGTGCCGTCGTTCTGGACGGCGGCGTTCGGGTTGCGGATCCGGTCGGTGGGGCTGCCGGGCACGGGTGACCGGGAGGTGGTGGAGGCCGGGTCCGTGGCGGAGGGGGCGGTGCTGGTGGCGCACTACCTGGGGGAGCGGCTGGTGGGTGCGGTGAGTGTGAATCAGGGGAAGCTGCTGCCGGGGTATGCGCGGCGGTTGAATTAGACGGCCGGGTAGGTTTTCGGCCGGGGTCGGGCGGAAAAACAGGCCCGCGGGTATGTGAATCCCACGTTAAGTTTTTCATTACCACGGAACCTTTTGAGTTGACCCCGCCGGGAAGAGATTGGGTCACGTGACCTATCGCACATTTCCGTGACGCTTCTGGGGAGCTCTGGTAACGTTTTTATCGCGCCTCCGGGAGAGGCGGTGCAGGTCCTTTCGGTGGGCCACGACGAGGTGGTCGCCGACGTATTGCGGCCTGTTCCTGTGTAAGCAGGTATCGGGGGGATCATTTGCTACGGGGGATGGCATGTGTCACGCGTTCAGCGATGTCTGAAGCGATGTCTGAAGCACTGTCCGTAACGACGTCAGGTGGCCGGGCTGCCCGCTTCCCGGGAGAGTGCCCCGGCGTTCAGCGGCCCAGGTCCGAGTGTGCCGCGCTGGCGGCCGCCGCCTCTTGCCGGGCGTACTGAGCTGAATTTTCCGACGGTTTCTCGGTAATTCATTCCGGCTTTGCGAAGCCGTTTCTTGCCCGCGTCGTTGCGGCGCTCAGTGATGTCCTCTCATTGCACTTTCCTTCCGGTTTCCGGCCGGTCGACGAAACGTGCCGCCAGGTAATTTCCGCTGCCGTTTTCCAGCATTTTCCATGGCCGGTAAAAGGTGGCGTGCAGAGTGCTTACGAAACGAGGAGAGAACCATGCAGAACCCTTACGAGGCAGACCGGATCCACGACATCGTCCGCGAGGGACTGGCGCAGGTGCTGGGCAGCAGCGTCGATGAGATCACCGCGGACGCCACCCTCGTCTCCGACCTCGGGGCCGAATCCCTCGACCTGGTCGAATTCCGCTTCGAGATGGAGACGAAGCTCGGCGTGGCGCTGCCCAAGTCCAATGTGCTCGACCAGCTCGCGTCGGCGCTCGGCGGGTCGGAGCAGCTCTACGACGAGCGTGGCGGGATCTCCGAGCTGGCCGCCGAGGTGTTGCGGCGCAGCGCGTTCGGCTACAGCGAGGAGCAGGTGCACGCCGGGATGCGCCCGTACGAGGTCGCCGCGGCGGCCACCAGTGCGCACTGGGCCGCGTTCACCCACCGGATCTTCGACCACCTGCCCGAGGCCTGCACCGAGTGCGCCGCCGACAAGGCGCAGATCGCGCCGTCCGGCAAGGTCCAGTGCGCCGGCTGCGGTGCCGCGCTGGAGGCGGCCGCCGGTGACGAGGTGATGGCCGAGGGCGTGCGCGCGGCGCTGGCCGCCCTGGGGCACGCCCAGCCCGTCGGCTGACCAGGGCCGGCCGCCGCCGAAGCCGTTCGACGTGCGAAAGGAAAGCAAGTGAACCCCCACATACCCACCGGGGCCGGTCATGAGGTCGTGGTGACCGGTATCGGCCTGGTGGCCGGTCGACTGACCGACCCCGAGGCGCTGTTCGACCATCTCGCGCAGGGGAACACCCTCATCGCCGAGCACCCGCTCCACAAGGAGTGGGGCGTGCCCTGCGCCGTCTCGGCCCATATCGACCCCGAGGTGCGGAGGTCCCTGGAGGAGGCGGTGCCGCCGGAGGCCCGCCCGCTGGGGCCGGCCGGGGCGCTCGCCTGGCACGCCGCCGCCCAGGCCTGGGAGCGCAGCGGGCTGCCGCGGCGCCTCGAATCCGAGCGCGGCGGCGTCTTCCTGGCCTGCAACCGCATGGTGATGGAGCCGGCCGAACTCGTCGGTCTGGCCGGTCATGTGGACTTCGAAGCCGGCGCGTTGGACCTCGACGGTTACCTCGACGCGGGCGGGCCGGACCCGCGGCGGCACGAGCGGGTCCAGCCGGACACCGCCACCGCGCGACTGGCCGACTGGTTCGGTGCGGCCGGGGTACTGGAGACGCACGCGGACGCCTGTGCCGCGGGCGGGATGGCCATCGGCAGTGCGTACCGCTACATCCGCAGCGGCACGCTCGACGTGGCGCTGGCCGGCGGCGCGGAGAGCCTGACGACGCTGTCCTCGGTCGCCGCGTTCTACGGGATCGGTGCGCTGGCGCCCGCCGGGGAGCGGGACGCGGCGGAGCTCAGCCGCCCGTTCGACAAGGACCGTTCCGGGTTCGTCATCGGTGACGGCGCCGCGTTCCTGGTGCTGGAGTCGCGGGCGCACGCCGAGGCCCGGGGCGCGCGGGTGCTGGCCCGGGTCGCCGGCTACGCCGGGGTGACCGAGGCGGTGAAGATGACGTCCAGCTCCCGCGACGGCTCCGACTACGCCACCTGTATCCGGGCGGCGCTCGCGGACGGCGGGCTGAGCCCGGACGACATCGACCATGTCAATGCGCACGGCACCTCGACCGAGGCCAACGACACCTGTGAGGCGGCCGCGCTGCACACGGTGTTCGGGGAGCGGGTGGGCCGGATCCCGGTCACCGGCAACAAGTCCGCCATGGGCCACTCGCTGGCGAACAGCGGGGCGGCCGAGGCGGTGCTGTCGGTGCTCAGTCTGCAGCGGCAGGCCCTGCTGCCGACCCTCAACTTCCACGAGCCGGACGAGGTGACCCGCGGCCTGGACATCGTCACCGAGCAGCGGCACACGCCGGTGACGACGGTGCTGTCCAACTCCTTCGGCTTCGGCGGGCAGAACTGCTCGCTGATCCTGGCGCAGGCGGGGTGAGTGACGCGATGACGAAACTCGATGGGGTGCGGTTGACCGCACCCGGCTTATACACCGCGGCGGGCGCGGACCCCGCGTCGCTGTGGGAGGCCCTGGTGGCCGGCAAGGACACCGGCCGGCCCGACGAACTGCTCGCGGACGCCTGGCCCGGCGCGGGCACCGCGTTCCTCGTCGACGACCCGGACGCGGCGACGCTCGGGGTGCACCGGCGGGTGCTGCGCACCTCCGAGAAGCAGGCCCGGATGGCGCTCTACGGGGCGCGGCTGGCGCTGAGCGGGCCCTCGGTGACCGGTCCGGTGGGCGGGGAGGGCTGGGGGCTGTACCTCGGACTGCCCACCGTCGACGAGCAGTTGCTGCGGTTCTCCGCCCTCGACGGGCTGCGGCGGGCGGCGGACGAGTCGCCCGGCGCGGTCGCGGCGCTCTACGGCCGGGAGGTCCCGCCGTTCAGCGGGCTGTCGCACCTCAACAGCACGGCCGCCGCGCACATTTCGGCGGCGTTCGGGCTGACCGGTGCGATGGCCGCGTACTCCCCGTTCTCCGACGCGGGCCTCACGGCTCTGATCGACGGGGTGCTCTCGGTCGCCGAGGGCGAGAACGAGGCGGCCGTCATCGGTGCGGTCAGCCCGAAGGTGCATCCGCTGCTGTTCCCGCAGTACGAGGAGCTGGGCTGGACCGGTGCCGCCCCCGGGGAGGGGGCCGCGTTCCTCGTCGCCCGGCGCGCCGAGGACGTACCGGCGGCGCCGGACGGGCCGGCGGTGCGGCTGGCCGGTTACGGGCGCGGGTTCGGTGCGGACGGTGCGGAGCTGACCTCGGCGCTCACCGAGGCGGTGCGGGCGGCGCTGGCGATGGCCGGCACCGACGCCGCGGGGATCGGCTGGGTGCTGCCGGACGCCGGGTGGACGGCGGCCGGCGAACAGGCCCAGCGCGCCGCGCTCGGCCAGGTCTTCGGGCCGGCCGGCGGATGGCCCGCGGTGGCCGGGGCCGAGCGCGCCACCGGTGTGCTCGGGCCCGCCCATCCGCTGGCCCACGGGGTGCTGGCGCTGCACGGGCTGGCCACCGGGCGGCTCCTCGCGGACGACGGGGAAACCGTCCGCGAGGAGCCGCTGCCGGTCTCCCGGGCGCTGGTGCTGGCCTGCGGCGCACGCGGTCAGGTGTGTGCCGTCGTACTGGAAGGAGCCGGATCATGAGCCGCCGCGTCGTGGTGACCGGGCTGGGTGCCGTCTGCGGACTGGGGCTCGACTGGCAGACCATGTGGGAGGGCCTGTGCGAGGGCCGCTCGGCGATCCGCGGCTGGCAGCCGCCGGGCGTGGACGACTTCCCGGTGCGCTATGCGGCGCCGGTCGACGACGCGGCGTTCGCGGCGCGGTACGGGGCCGACGCGGACCCGGCGGAGCCGGTGGAACGGCGGGTGCGGTTCGGCCTGGCGGCGGCCGGCCAGGCGCTCGCCGACGCCGGTCTGGCGGCCGGCGGGGACGGGGCGCCGCCGGTGGGCCGGATCGGCACCGCGGTCGGCTCGGGCGTACCGGAACGTGACCCGCTGGAGCTGCTGCCGGCCCTCGGCGAGGACGGGCAGCCCAGCTGGCAGGCGCTGTACGCGCGGCGCGACCAACTGGACCGGGCCAGCGGGCTGTTCTGCACCAATGACGCGCTGACCGCCGGGATCGCGGCCCGGCACCGGCTGCGCGGCCCGGCGCTGAACTTCAGCACGGCCTGCGCGGGTGCCACGCACGCCATCGGGCACGGGTTCCGGATGATCCGGCGCGGCGAGGTGGACGCGATGGTGGTGGGCGGCGCCGACTCGGTGCTGAACCTGCCCACCATGACCGGGCTGCACCTGCTGGGGGCGCCGTCCACGTCCGAGCTGTTCGGGGACCGGCTGTGCCGGGCCTTCGACCGGGACCGCAGCGGTCTGGTCGCCGCGGAGGGCGCCGCGATGCTGGTGCTGGAGAGCGAGGAGAGCGCCCGGCGGCGCGGCGCGACCGTCTACGCCGAGCTGGCGGGTTTCGGTAGCTCCCTGGACGCCTATCAGGTCACCGCTCCGCATCCGGACGGTGTGGGCGCGGCGCTGGCGATGCGCCGGGCGCTGGCGGACGGCGGGGTGGCCCCGGAAGCGGTGGACTCGGTCAATGCGCACGGCACGTCCACGCCGTTGAACGATCCGATCGAGACCCGGGCGATCAAGGACGTCTTCGCCGGCGGTGAGCACTACCGGAAGCTGGCGGTGACCGCCAACAAGACGATGCTCGGGCATCTGATCGCGGCGGCCGGCGCGCCCGAGCTGATCGCGACGGTGCTGTCGGTGCGCGACGGCATCGTGCCCCCCACGCTCAACCTCACGAACCCGGACCCGGCCTGCGATCTCGATTACGTCCCGGACAAGGCCCGGCACCAGGAGGTGTCGGTGGCAGTGAGCAATTCCTTCGGCTTCGGCGGCCTCAACGCCAGTCTGGTGGTACGCGGTTATGACGACTGACCTCCCGAGTACGAACCCCTCGGACGAGCTCCACGACAACCCCACCCCCCACACCCCCCACACCTCCGACGCCTCCCGTACGGGCTTCGACCCGGACGCGGTCGTCGTGACCGGCATCGGCGCGGTGCTGCCCACCGGGCGCGGCCCCGAGGCGCTGTGGTCGGCCTGGCGGCAGGCGCAGCCGGCGCTGTCGCCGTACCGGGACCCGTACGTGCGGACCCGGAAGATCAGCCACTTCGGGCATGTGCCCGATGCGCTCCAGGAGGAGAGCCGGGACAGCGTCCCGCACAAGCTGCGCAAGTTCGGGACGCCGTTCACGTTCAACGCGGTGCTCGCCGCGCAGGACGCGATGGCGGCGGCCGGGGAGAGCTGGCAGCAGGTGCCGGAGGAGCGGCGCGGGCTGTACGTCGCGCAGGACGACTCCACCGACCTGAGCGCGGCGGCGTTCCACAAGGCGCTGGACAACGCCCGTACGGACCACTCGCCGGAGGCGGGGGTGAGCATGACGCGGCTGGTGGCGGAGGCGTTCGGCAACGCGGCCACCTTCAACCCGTTCACCGTCATCCGGGCGCTGAACAACAACACCCTCGCGCTGATCAGCATCGCGCAGCGGTTCCGGGGCGACTGCGCGGCGTTCGTCCAGGACGCCGGGGCGGCGCTGGGCGCGTTGCAGCGGGCGGCCTTCACGCTGCGCGAGGGGACCTGCGACACCGCGCTGGTGGTCGGCGCCGGCAGCTACAACGAGCCGCTGAAGCTGGCCGCGCAGTACCGCGCCGGCCATCTGACGCCCGGCGGGCCCGACGGGGCGGCGCTGCGCAGCTTCGACGCGGAGCGGGACGGCACCGTGCTGGCCGAGGGCGCGGTGGCGCTGATGCTGGAGCGGGCCGGGGACGCGGTGGCGCGCGGGGCGCGGCCGCTGGTGACGTTCCTGGGGGCGGCGCTGCGGCCGGCGGTGGACAGCGGCATCGGCCCGTCCGCGCTCGCCGAGGGCCCGCGCGGGCTGCTGGCCGAGCACGGTCTGACGCCCGACACGCTGGGTGCCGTCCTCGCCGACGGCAAGGGCACCGTCCGGCACGACGCCGCGGAGGCGGAGCTGCTGCGGGCGCTGCTGAAGGACAGCGGGGTGCCGGTCGGCTCGCTGCGGCCGGTCACCGGCACCCTCGGTGCGGCCGGTCCGCTGGCCGAACTGGCCCTGGCGCCGCACCTGTTCGCGACGGGGGAGCTGCCGCAGATCGCGCATCTGCGGACCCCGCCGGACGACGGCACCGACTTCGTCATGGGCGCGCCCAGGAAGCGGCGGATCGACTCCGTCCTGAGTCTGCACAGCACTTTCAACGGGTTCGCCGGAGCCCTGCTGGCCCAGCGGCCGCACACGGACTGACGCACGAGGGGACACCAACACATGTCGCAGTTCACCGAGTTCGTGCAGCCTCAGATGGGCCGGATCTTCACCGCCCTGGGGCTGGACGTGGAGTACGTCCGGGCGGAGGGCAACACCCTCCACCACCGTGACGAGCAGGGCGCCGAGGTGCCCGTCCTGGACCTGATGGGCGGGTACGGCTCGCTGATCCTGGGCCACAACCACCCCGAGATCGTCGCCCACGCGCACGAGCTGCTCGACCAGCGGCGGGCCGTGCACGCCCAGTTCTCGCTGCGGGAGGAGGCCGGCCGGCTCGGCGCCGCGCTCAGCGACGTCGTCCGGCGGGAGACCTCCGTCAAGGAGCCGTACGTCGCGACGTTCGGCAACAGCGGCGCCGAGGCCGTCGAGGCGGCCGTCAAACACGCCGAGCTGGTCCGGGTGCGTGCCGTCATGGAGCTCGCCGAGACCGTCGCCGCCCACGTGGAGCGGGCGCGGGAGGCGGTCGGCCGGGGCGAGGCCGTCGTCGACGAGGACGCCTTCCGGACCGCTGAGGTGCGGGAGCGGGCGCCGGAGGGCGGGGGGATCGAGGCGCTGCTGGCGGCGGTCGGGGCGCACAACGCGGCGGCGCTGACCACCCGGCCGCTGTTCCTGGCGCTGGAGCGGTCCTTCCACGGCAAGCTCGTCGGCAGCGTCCAGCTGACGTACAACAGTGGCTTCCGGACGCCTTTTGCGAACCTCGGGACGCGGGTGCGGTTCGTGCCGATGGACCGGCCGGAGCTGCTGGACGAGATCGCCGACGAGGAGCGGGTGACGCTGCTCGACGTCGAGACCGACGGCGGGACGGTCCGGGTCGTGGAGCGGGAGCTGCCGGTGATCACCGCCTTCCTGGTGGAGCCGGTGCAGGGCGAGGGCGGCATCCACGCGCTGACCGTCGAGCAGGGCCGGGCCATCCGGCTGTTCTGCAACAAGGTCGGCACCGCGCTGATCATCGACGAGGTGCAGAGCGGTCTGGGCCGCTGCGGGGCGTTCCTCGCCAGCTCGCTGATCGGGCTGCGCGGCGACTACTACACGCTGTCCAAGTCGCTCGGCGGCGGGCTCGCCAAGATCTCCGCGATGCTGGTCCGGAAGTCGCTCTACCAGGGCGAGTTCGACATCATCCACAGTTCGACGTTCGCCATGGACGACTTCTCCTCGGCCGTCGCCCGCAAGGTCGTCGAGCTGCTGGAGGCCGGTGACGGGCAGCTCTACCGGCAGGTCACCGAGCGCGGCGAGAAGCTCACCGCGGTACTGAACGACCTGAAGGCCGCCTACCCCGACGTCATCGAGGACGTCCGCGGCAAGGGCCTGTTCCTCGGCGTGCAGCTGCGCGACCAGGGCGGTGCCCGCTCGATGGTGCTGCGCGGCAGCGCGTACACCGGGTCGCTGGGCTATCTGCTCTCCGGCTACCTGCTGCGGCAGGAACGCATCCGGATCGCCCCGACCGGCAGCGCCGGCAACGTGCTGCGCATCCAGCCGTCCGCGTACCTCACCGACGAGGACATCGAGCAGCTGCGCGGGGCGCTGGACCGGCTCTGCCGGATCCTGCGGTACGAGGACACGCTGCACCTGGTCCACCCGGCCAGTGACCGCCGGATCCCCAAGCCGCGCGCGGAGATCCGGGACTTCCGGGGCGCGCTGCCCGGTTACGAGCAGGGCGCGCCGCGGCCGGTGACCGGGCCGGTGCGCAAGGTCGCGTTCCTCAACCACCTGATCGAACCGGCGCACCTGCGGCAGGTCGACCCGGCGCTGGCCGAGCTGAGCGACGCCGCGCTGCGCGCGTTCGTGCTGGGCATGGACCCGGTCAAGAAGGCCGCGCCCTATCCGGGCGTACGGATCGATTCTCCGCTGGGCAGCGCCGTGGAGTTCGCGCTGTACCCGCTGATGGTGTCGTCCGAGCAGATGGGCGGCTATCTGGCGTCCGGTGACGTGGCGGGGATCCGCGCGGACATCGAGGAGCGGGTGCAGGCGGCCCGCGAGGACGGCTGCACGGTGGCCGGCCTGGGCATGTACACCTCGATCGTCACGAACAACTGCACCTCGCTCAAGGTCCCCGGCATCGCACTGACCAGCGGTAACGCGCTGACCGTGGCGATGGGTGTGCAGGCGATGGAGCGGGGCGCGCAGGACCGGGGCTGGAAGGTCGAGGACGCCACGCTGGCCGTGGTCGGCGCGGCCGGCAACATCGCGTCGGTCTACAGCCAGCTGTTCGCCGAGCGGCTCGGCAAGATCGTGCTGGTCGGCAGCCGCCGCGACGGCTCCGCCCGGCGGCTGGGCAACACGGTGCACGGCATCTACCAGGAGTGCTGGTCGCGGATCGCGGCCGGCGGCGAACTGGCCGGCATCCCGGCGCGGCTCGCGGAGGAGCCGCTGATCACCAAGTGGCTGGCCGAGGGGCCGGGCGGCGACGACGCCGGGCGCGGCCGGGCCATCGCCGAGTACCTGACGGAGCGGTACGGCAGCGACCCGTTCCTGACCGTCACCCAGGACAGCGCGGCGCTGCGCGAGGCGCAGCTGGTGCTTGCCGCCTCCAACAGCCCCGAGCCGTTCCTGACCGGCGAGCACTTCGCCGACGGCGCGGTGATCTGCGACATCGCGGTGCCCAACAACGTGGTGCCGGGCGTGCCCGAGCAGCGGCCCGATCTGGCGTACATGCTCGGCGGGATCGTCGCCACCCCGAACGGCGAGAGTCTGCACCCGTCGGCGCGGGCCTTCCTGGAGGCCGGCCAGCTGTTCGCCTGCATGGCGGAGACCGCGCTGATGGGCCTGGCCGGGCTGGACCACCACTACTCGTACGGGAACATCAGCCGCCAACAGGTCATCGACATCGCGGCGCTGGCCGATGCGCACGGGCTGCGGCTGGCCGACTACAAGAGCGCCCACTCGGTCTGAGACCCCTACTTCACGAAGCGTGCGAGAGGACATCATGGAATTCGCAGGCCAGGTGGCGCTGGTGACCGGCGGCAGCCGGGGCATCGGCCGGGCCATCGCCCTGAAACTGGCGGAGGGCGGCGCGGACATCGCGCTCAACTACCGCAGCGCGACCCGCGAGGCGGAACAGGCCGCCGAGCAGATCACCGCACTCGGCCGCCGCGTCGAACTCCTCCAGGGGGACGTCTCCGACCCCGACGTGCCGCGGCAACTGGTCGCGGGCGTACGGGCCGCCTTCGGGCGGATCGACGTCCTGGTCAACAACGCCGGCATCACCCGCGACGAACTGCTGGTCAACCAGAGCCTGAAGGACATCGAGCAGGTGCTGGCCACCAACCTGGTCGCGCCGATGCTCACCGTCCAGGCCGTGGCGCCGCTGATGATGCGGCAGCGCTACGGCCGGATCGTCAACATCTCCTCGTCCGCCGCCTCCAAGCCGGGCCGCGGGCAGTCCAACTACGCGGCGGCCAAGGGCGGTCTGGAGGCGTTCACCAAGGCGATGGCGGTCGAGCTGGCGTCCCGCGGCATCCTGGTCAACGCGGTCGCCCCCGGCGTCATCAACACCGAGATGACCGACGCCATCCGCAGCCACGGCGAGGACGAGATCATGCGCCGGCTGCTGGTGAAGTCCTACGCCGAACCCGAGACCATCGCCGACGCCGTGGCGTACCTGGCCAGCCCGCGCAACACGTACGCGACGGGCGAGGTGCTCCACATCGACGGCGGCCTGAAGATGGCGTGAGGGGGGGACGATCATGACCGACGACATGACGACGGCCGGGGTTGCCGGCCTGCCGGGCGGCGGGCCGGTGCCCGGCGAACTGGCCGGGAAGACGGCCGTGGTGACCGGCGCGGCCCAGGGCATCGGCCGGGAGACGGCCCTGCTGCTGGCCGAGGCCGGCGCCGCCCGGCTGATCCTCCTGGACCGGGACGCCGGGCAACTGGAGACGGTCGTCAAGGAGGCCGCCGAGCTGGGCGCGACCGCCGTGGCCGTCGCCGCGGACCTGCGCGACCGGGAACTGGTCCGCACCCGGCTGCGCGCCGAACTCCGGGCCGCCGGCACCCTCGACATCCTCGTCAACAACGCCGGCGTGGCCGACGAGAACGGGCCCGACGACGAGACCACCTGGCTGCGGGTGCTGGACATCAACCTGCACGGCACCTTCGCGGTCACCGCGGCCTGCCTGGAATACCTCGTCGACCACGGCCGGATCGTCAACGTCTCATCGATCCTCGGCAAGGCCGGCAAGATGCGGAACACCGCCTACTGCGCGTCCAAGCACGGCCTGATCGGCTACACCAAGGGCCTCGCCCTGGACCTCGCGGCCCGCGGCATCACCGTCAACGCCGTGCTGCCCGGCTGGATCGACACGCCCATGCTGCGCCGCGAACTCACCGCACAGGCCGAGGAGATCGGCGCCGACCCGGCCCGGATGCTGCGCCAGGCCCGCAAGGGCATCCCGCTGCGCCGGCTCGTCGAGGCGCGGGAGGCCGCGGAGCTGATCGGCTTCCTGGCCTCCGGCCGGGCATCGGCGATCACCGCGCAGAGCCTGACCGTCGACGGGGGCTACACCCGTGGAATGTAGCCGGTGGCTGCGCCGCCTGGGCCCGGCGCCCACCGCGGACGGGGCCGGGCCGGCCGCCCGGGTGGTGTGCTTCCCGCACGCCGGCGGGGGCGCGGCCGCGTTCCGGCCGCTGGCCAAAGCGGTGGCGGCCGCCACCGCGGAGGCCGCGGCCGGCCCGTACGAGGTGCTGGCGGTGCGCTACCCGGGCCGTCACGACCGTATCCGGGAGGAACGCCTGGAGGACCTGCGCGAACTGGCGGCCCGGGCCTGCCGGGGGCTGCTGCCGCTCACCGGGCGGCAGCCCCTGGTCCTGCTCGGGCACAGCATGGGCGCGCTGATCGCCTACGAGGTGACCCGGCTGCTGGAGGCGGCGGGCGCCGGCCGGCCGGTGCGGCTCGTCGTCTCCGGCGCCTGGGCGCCCTCCCGGGTCCGCGGCGGCACCGTCCACCTGCGCGACGACGACGGGCTGATCGAGGAGATCCGGCGCACCCAGGGCACCGACCCCCGGGTGCTGGACGACCGGGAGCTGCTGGCCATGGCGCTGCCCGTGGTACGCAGCGACTACAAGGCCGTCGAGACCTACCGGCACCGCCCCGGCCCGCCGCTTCACACCCCCGTCACCGCCCTGGTCGGGGACGCCGACCCGCTGGTGTCGGTCGACGACGCGGCGGCCTGGCGGGCGCACACCGCCGGGGACTTCGGGATGCGGATCTTCCCGGGCGGCGACCACTTCTACCTCACCCGGCACTGGCCGGACCTGGCGCGGGCCGTCGTCGCGGCACCGGACCGGGTGGCCTCAGACCGGCAGGGAGCGGTGCGGCCAGCGGGCCCGGGCCTGCTCCACGGAGCGCAGGGTCGCCAGCGTCAGCAGGCCGCGGGTCCGGCCCGCCTCCAGCAGGTCCGGTAGCGCGGGCAGCGGCGCGAGGGCCGCGATGTCGTCCAGGACGAGGGTGAGTGGTGGGTCGAGCCGACCGGCGGATGACCGTTCGGCCATGCGGCGGCCGTGCTCGACCACGTACGTGAGGAGTGCGGTGAGCAGCGGCATCGCACCCGGGTCGGTACGCGGATCCTCGACGGGCTCGCCTACCACGTAGAGCGTTCCCCCTTCGTCGATGAATGATTCGAGAAGGAGCGAATCCGCGCGCAGCGGATTGCAGGCGTCCCGGATGTGGATCGACGACAGCGCGCCCAGCGCCCGCCCGACCAACTCCTTGGCGGCCTCCCGGCGTTCGGCGTGCGCGGTGAGCACCGACTCCAGCTCACCGGCCTGCCCGGCGGACGCCTGGGCGCTGGTGCGCAGGATCCGGACCGGCTCCTGCGCGCCGCCCGCGGCGTGCGCCCAGCGGTGCAGCTGCCTGAACGGCCGGCCGTCCACCGCCGCGGCGTGCAGCCAGCAGCGCAGCAGCGTCTGCGCGGCGTCCGCGAGCGCCGAGTCCAGGGAGCCGGCGGGGCGTACGGGGGCCAGCAGGGCGGCGGCGCGGGCGGTCGCGGTGGCGAGGTCCTCGCAGCCGGCGGTGGGCGACCAGCGCATCCGGGCCGGGGTGTCGAGGCGGTGCGTGGGGTCGTAGGTCAGCAGCGGGCCGAGCTTGGCCCGGGCGTCCTTGGTCGCGGCCCACAGGGCGGGGTCCGTGGTGGCCACGATCAGTGCGCCGGGGGCGGCGGCCGCGACGGTGGCGGCGGCGGCCCGCGCGGCGGCCCGGTCGGCGGTGAACTCGACGCGGGGCAGCGCCGGTTCCCCGGGCACGGCGACCGCACCGGGCGCCCCCGTGGACGCGGTGCGCTGCTCGGGCAACGGACCGGGTGGGACGGGGACCGCCGCATCGGCCGGTGCGCTGGGAACGGCGGGTGTCTCGGGGGCGGCCGCGGCCGGTACGGCCGGTACGACAGGGGTTTGTGGGGCGGGGGCAGCCGGCGCGGAGGGGGCGGCCGGGGCGGCCGCCGTGACCGGCGGGGCCGGTGCGTCCTCGACGAGCCCCGCCCGCGCCGCCCTTGCCGCCGCCCGGGCCTTCGCCCGGCGGGCGGCCCGTACGGAGCGGTAGCGGGTGACCGTGCCCATCGTGAAGATCGTCAGGACGAGCAGGACCATCAGCTCGCCGATGAGGATGCCCCAGAACAGGCCGTACCCGGAGAGCTGGCCCTTGGGGGTGTCCGGCCAGGCGGCGGCCATGTCGTGCGGCGCGGACACCAGATGGCGCAGGGCCAGCGGCGTACCGGAGTAGTCCACGCCCTTCGGCCAGGCGCCGTGCGCGAACAGCCCGGCCAGCCCGGTCGCCGTCCACACCAGCAGGGTCAGGCCCAGCAGGAAGGCGAGCAGCCCGACCAGCAGGGAGTCCGGGATGCCCCGCCCCCGCCCGCCGCCGTACCGTTCACCGTGCCGTCCGTCGTGGCGTCCGTCGTACCGTTCGCCGTTCCGTCCGTCGTAGGGCCCGTCGTCGTATCCGCGCGTCACGCCACCGTCTCGCTCGACTCGTCTCTCCACCGGCGCTCCATCGCCATCGCCTCGGCGCGTGCCTCGGCCTCCGCGTCCGCCGCCGCGTTGAGGGCGGCCCGGGTGTCGTCCGCCGGCATCGGGGACGACTCGGTCATCGCCCGGTCGGTGTAGACCAGCGGGCGTTCGGCCTCCGTGATGAGGTGCTTGACGACCTGGACGTTGCCGTTGACGTCCCAGACCGCGATACCGGGCGTCAGCGTCGGGATGATCTCCACGGCCCAGCGCGGCAGGCCCAGCACCCGCCCGGTGGCCCGCGCCTCGTCGGCCTTCTGCGCGTAGATGGTCCGGGTCGAGGCCATCTTCAGGATCGCCGCGGCCTCCCGCGCCGCCGCGCCGTCCACCACGTCCGACAGGTGGTGGACGACCGCCACGAACGACAGGCCCAGCCGGCGGCCGAACTTCAGCAGCCGCTGGAAGAGCTGTGCCACGAACGGGGAGTTGATGATGTGCCAGGCCTCCTCGACCAGGAAGATGCGTTTCTTCCGGTCGGGGCGGATCCAGGTGTGTTCCAGCCAGACCCCGACGATCGCCATCAGGATCGGCATCGCGATGGAGTTGCGGTCGATGTGCGAGAGGTCGAAGACGATCAGCGGGGCGTCCAGGTCGATGCCCGCCGACGTCGGCCCGTCGAACATGCCGCGCAGGTCACCGTCGACCAGCCGGTCCAGCACCAGCGCCACGTCCAGACCCCAGGCCCGTACGTCGTCTATGTCGACGTTCATCGCCTCGGCCGACTCGGCCTCCGGGTGCCGCAGCTGCTCGACGATGTCGGTCAGCACCGGCTGCCGGTCGGTGATCGTCTCGTTGACGTACGCGTGGGCGACCTTGAGGGCGAAGCCGGCCCGCTCGTCGAGGCCGTGGCCCATCGCCACCTCGATGATGGTCCGCAGCAGGGCCAGCTGGCCGGTCGTGGTGATGGAGGGATCGAGCGGGTTGAGCCGGATGCCGCCGTTGAGCGCGGCGGTCGGGTCCAGCCGGATGGGAGTTATCCCCAGCTCCTGGGCGATCAGGTTCCACTCGCCGACGCCGTCCTCGCCCTGCGCGTCGAGCACCACGACCTGCCGGTCCCGGAACCTCAGCTGCCGCAGTACGTACGTCTTCTCCAGCGCGGACTTGCCGTTGCCGGACTCGCCGAGCACGAGCCAGTGCGGGGCCGGCAGCTGCTGGCCGTACAGCTGGAACGGGTCGTAGATGTAGCCCTTGCCGCTGTAGACCTCACGGCCGATGATCACGCCGGAGTCGCCGAGACCGGGCGCGGCGGTGGGCAGATAGACCGCCTGGGCCTGGCCGGTGGAGGTGCGTACCGGCAGCCGTGTCGTCTCCACCTTCCCGAACAGGAAGCTGGTGAACGCCTCGGTGAGCGCTCCGAGCGGATCGAGCATGGCCATGACGTACGCGCCTCCCAGCGGCTTTAGCGGCGGATCCCGGTCGCGAACGGCAGGGTGTTGACGAACGCCCGGTGGTGCTCCCGGTCGCACCACTCCAGCTTCAGGTACGACTTGCCAGCCGAGGCCCGGATGGTCCGCTTGTCCCGGGCCAGCGCCTCCGGTGACCGGGACGAGACGGTGAGGTAGCCGACGAGGTTGACGCCGGCCGCGCCGGACGCCAGGTCCTCGCCGCGCTGGTCGACGCGGCCGTGGTGGGCGACGTCCCGCGGGTCGACCACCCGGTTCATCTTCGCCGCGCGGCTCGCCTCCGCATCGTCGTTGGTCTTCTCCGTCAGCATCCGCTCGATGGCGACCTCGGTGGGCTCCAGGTCCATGCAGACCGCGACCGTACGGATCACGTCCGGGGTGTGGACCAGCAGCGGCGCGAGGAAGTTGACGCCCACCGGGGTCAGCGGCCACTCCTTGATCCAGGCGGTGGCGTGGCACCAGGGCGCCCGGGTCGACGACTCCCGGGTCTTCGCCTGCAGGTAGGTCGGTTCCATCGCGTCGAGCTCGGCCGGCCAGGCGTTGCGCTTGCTCATCGCCTGGATGTGGTCGATGGGGTGGTCCGGGTCGTACATCGAGTGCACCAGCGATGCCAGCCGGGCCTGGCCGAGCGGCTGGCGGACCCGGATGTCGGCCTCGGCGAGCCGGGCGCAGATGTCGGTCAGCTCACGGGCCATCACCACCGCGAGCCCGGCGTCCCGGTCGAGCTTCTTGCGCAGCAGCCCGCCCTGGTGCATCCGGGCGGCCCGCGCCATGGTGTGCGCCTCGGAGGCCAGCTCGCGGGTGTAGTGCATACAGGCGACGAGGTAGGCGCGGTGCTGCTCACTGCTCGTGGACACCATCGACTGCAGCTGGTCGTAGGAGTCCCGCAGCCACTGCGGGGAGGTCCGGTCGCCGCGCTGGGCGACGTCCTTGGCGTGCGCGTCCGGGTCGGCCGGGAGGGTGCGCGCCAGCATCTGCAGCCGCGTCACGAAGCCGTCGCCGTTGGCCACGTGCTTCAGCAGCGTCCCGAACCGGTCGACCAGCGCCTCCTGGTCCTCGCTGTCCCGCAGCCCGACGCCCGGGCCCTCGATCTCGATGGCGGCGGTCACCGTCCGCCGGTCGGCGTGCAGCAGCACCGCGATCTCGTCCGGGCCGAACGGTGCGCTGAGCCAGTTGATCCGGCCGATGCCGGGCGGCGGGCCGATCTCCACCTCGCGGCCGTCCAGCCGGGTGCCGGCCTCCGCCGCGCCGGAGCGGTAGACCGCGCCGCCCTTGCGGACGGTGCGCCGGAAACTGCGCCGGATCTCGAACCACCGGTAGAACGTGCGGCCCTTGTACGGGACGTAGACGGCGGCCAGGCCCAGCATCGGAAAGCCGGTGAGGCTGACGATCCGCAGCGGCAGCATCGGGACCAGCAGCCCGCACATCATGCCGAGGAACGCGCCCGCGATGATCAGCGCGATCTCGCCGGTCTCGCGGTTCTTGCCGACGATCGCGTTCGGCCGGGCCCGGCCGATGAGATAGGTGCGACGTGGCGCGATCGGATGGGACTGCGTGCTCAACGCCCCTCACCTCCTGCTGTCTTGCCGGTGCGGGCGCTGCTGCTCGGGCCGGGGCCGGGGTTCGTACGGGGAGCGGGGGCGGCGGGGGACGGGCCGCGGCCGCCGCCGGTGCGGGAGCTGTGCGCGGCGACGCCGCCGGAGACCGCGTCGGCCGGCCGGGACTGGCCGCCCTGCGCGCCCTGCTGGCCACCGCCGTCCCCGCCGGAGCGGCGGGTGCTGTGCGTCTTGATGCCCTGCGAGACCAGCGCGGCGGGGGAGCTGAGCACCGCGGCGGCGGCGTTCTCCGCGCCCCGGCTCATCCGGTTGTTCCGCGAGGCGGCGATCTCGTCGCCGAACCCCGGGACGAACCGGTAGATCACCGCGCTCGCGAAGATCGCCAGCAGGATGATGGCGAGGCCGGACACCACCGCCGAGATGGCGTTCGGGCCCTTGTCGCCGGAGAGCGCCCCGGCGATGCCCAGCACGATCACGATCACCGGCTTCACCATGATCACCGCGATCATGATGCCCGCCCAGCGGCGCACGTGCCCCCACATGTTCTTGTCGACCAGCCCGGCGTACACCACCGTCCCGAGCAGCGCGCCGACGTACAGCAGCGCGGCCCGGATCACCAGCTCCAGCCAGAGCACACCGGCGGCCAGCACGGAGACCAGGCTGACCACGATCAGCATGATCGGCCCGCCGCCGATGTCGGTGCCCTTGGTGAGCGCCTGCGAGAACGACCCGAAGAAGGTGTCGGTCTGCGCGCCCGTCCCCTTCGCGATGATCGCGGTGACCCCGTCCGTCGCCGACACGACGGTGTACAGGATCAGCGGCGTGAACGCCGACGCCAGCACGGTCAGCCACAGGAACCCGACCGCCTCACTGATCGCCTCCGTCAGCCGCACCCCCCGCACCGCCCGCTTGGCCACGGCGAGCAGCCACAGCACGAGCGTGAGCACGGTGGACGCGGCGAACACCACGGCGTACTGCCGCAGGAACGCCGCGTTCGTGAAGTCCACCTGCGAGGTGGCGGTCACGGCGTCGGACAGCTTGTTCACGATCCAGGCGGCGGCTTTGGCACAGCCTTTGGCCAGGGATTCGAGGGGGTCGAGGGGGTTGTTGTCGAGGGGGTTGGTGGGAGCCTTGGGAGCCGTGCCGGACTCACCCGACTGGCAGAAATCCTTGGCGCGACCGGGCACCAGGTCACAGACGCCGGACGGGGACGGACTGGGCTTCGGGGCGGCCAGGGCTCGGGTGGCCAGCAGGAAGACCATGGTCTGTACGGACGCCAGCGCGGCGGCGATGGTGAGGGTACGCCTCTGGTTACCGCGCATATGTGAACCCTCCGTACTGCTCAACCGCCTTGGCGATCTGGTCGGCGCTGGACGTCTTGTCGTCTCCGTTGACCGGCGCGGGGCCGTCCTGCTGGGAGAAGCCCTCGACCTTCCAGTCCCCGCTCGTCCACTTCAGCTGCAGCCGCAGGGTGAACCAGTCACTCGTCACCGGGGTGGTCGACTTCACGCCTGCCGTTCCGTAGAGCCCCGTGCACCACACCTCGAGGTTGGCGGTGTCACCGCCGAGCTTCACCAGTTTGGTGCCGACGGGAACCGTGCGGGAGATGTACGTCATGCCCCCGGCCGCGTTGCCGTTCGCATCGAGACCGAGCTTCTTGAGGAACGAGGTCGAATAGGCGGCGTCGAGCTTGCTCTGCATCTCATCGACCTTCGCGGGGACGAAGGCCTGCTTGACGATCGCGTGGCGGGGACCGGGCTTGAGCATGTCGGCGGAAACGAGCGTCACCGCGACATTCGCCGCCGCCGACTGCGCCCCCTGTTCCGTCTTCGGGAAGCCCGCGGCGATGCCGCCGTTCTTCGTGGTGACGGGCTTGGTGCCGGTGGGGCTGGTGGGGCGGGCGGGACCGGGGGCGTTCTTGGGGGAGTCGCCGGAGGTGTCGGAGCCGGTGCTGCCGCTGCCGCCGCGGTTGGCGAAGGCGATGGCCGCGAGGAGCAGGACGATCACGCCGACGACCGTGATGAGGTTGCGGCTGGACAGCCCGCCGCGGGGCCGGCGTCCCGGGCCGTACGGGTCGCCGCCGCTGTCGGGAAGTCTGGTGCGGGTCTGGCCCGTCTCGGGGCCGCGGTGGCCGTCGTCGCCGTAGCCTCCGTCGTCGCTGAGACTCATCGCCCCTGTGCCCCCTCTGCCTCTGCCGCGGTCGCCGTCCGTGCCGTAGTTGTGCCGCCCTCATATGACCGTAGCCGCGCGGGCGGCAGCTCGGGCGTGGGGATACGAGTACATCTCACGGTGACGATTCCTCAGATGCGGTGCCGCGGAGGCGAATGGGGGACTGTGGGTTATTTGTGCTCATCGCCTCGCTCCGCGTCGGCCGTCGCCCTCTTGCGCCTTTTCGGGCCTTCCTTCCCCCGGATCCACCTGTCCCCGTCCGGCGGGCAGCCCAATCGGCCCGCTGGTGGCGGGGGTGCGAAGGGCACGCGGCGGGCCCGGCGGGCCGGGGTGAGGGGGCGTCAGCATGGGGACTTCACAGGTGGCCTTCGCAGGGGAGGTACGGCCGGGTGGAAGCGGGCGGGGGCACGGGGCGGCGGAGAGAGGACGGGCGGGGGCGCAGGGGGCGGCGCGGGGACGGACGCCTGCCCGGCTGCGCCCGGGCGTGGCGGTCCGAACCGCTCCGGCCCCGGGCCTCGCCCTGCCCCCGGCCCTCGCCCCCGGCGCCCTACACCGCCATCCCGTACACGATGGTGAACAGCGTCCCCAGGGAGCCGATGATGAAGACGCCGGTCAGGCCGGCCACGATCAGGCCCTTGCCCTGTTCGGCGCTGAAGGTGTCGCGCAGCGCGGTGGCGCCGATGCGCTGTTTGGCGGCGCCCCAGATCGCGATGCCGAGGCACAGCAGGATCGCCACCGCCATGACCACTTCGACCATCACACGGGCCTCGTTGCCCAGGCTGCCGAACGGGCCCCAGTCCGGGGCGATTCCGCCGATGATGGTGGTGATGTCGCCCTTTTCGGCTGCAAGGACCATGTGTGACATCTGCGCCATGTGTGAACTCACCGCCCCTTATGGGTCGTTGATGGTGCCGCTGCGCCGGCCGGCGCAGGTCGGCCGCTCTCTTCGCCCTCTATCTTCGCTGACAAAGACGCCGTCAGAAGTCGACTTGACGCCTTTCTTCGACGGATCCCATGGGGGTGGCGTGTGCGTGCGGGTGCGGGCCACCCATTGAGCCGACGGTTCTCACTGTGTGTATCACGGGTGATAACCGCGAGCAATGATCATCGGTGCGGCGGAGAGGGTGCCGCGGACGGCTGCTGCGGTCACTTCGGCGCGTGCGTCATGGCGAAGACCATCACGAGGGCCACCAGGTGGATCGCGAACAGGAAGTACGCCACCCGCCACCACAGGTGACGGTTCATCTGCCGCTGATTGTTCGGGTCCATGGCTCTCGTCCTGGTTCGGGTGTCCTGTGCAGTGTCGCTCATCCGGCGGTGCACCGGGCGCCGCGAGGGGCGGATGTGAACGGGATCGCGTCCCGGGCGGCGCGCCCCCTGCGCCGCCGGTGTGACGCGCGACGCGCACCGCCCGGCCGGAAAAAGGCAGTGAACCGCGCCTGAATGGGGGAGGGTTGGGGGGTGCGGAAATTCTGGGTGGCCGGTGGGCTCGGGACGGGGCTGGTGCTCCTGCTCGGGCTGCTCGTGATCGGTACGTACGTGGCGGCGGCCGGGCTGGCCGGGGTCGGCGGGCGGGCGCTCGGGCTGGCCAAGGGCGCGGTGCCGGCCGCGTACCAGGACCTGGTGCAGAAGTGGGGCACGCTCTGCCCGGCCATAAGTCCCGCGCTGCTGGCGGCGCAGCTCTACCAGGAGAGCGGGTGGAACCCGAAGGCGCAGAGCCCGGCGGCCGCGCAGGGCATGGCGCAGTTCATCCCGGGCACCTGGCAGACGCACGGGATCGACGGGAACGGTGACGGGAAGAAGGACGTCTGGGATCCGGAGGACGCGATCCCGTCGGCCGCGTCGTACGACTGTGAGCTGGCCAGTTACGTGAAGAAGGCCCCGGGCGACGCCACGCACAACATGCTCGCCGCCTACAACGCCGGCGCGTACCGCGTCATCCAGTACAACGGCGTCCCGCCGTACCGCGAGACCCAGAACTACGTGAAGACCATCACGACCCTGGCCAAGAGCTTCGAGGCGCCGCGCGGGCCGGTGGCGCCGTCGCGGCAGGCCGCCGGGGCCATCTACTACGCCCAGGACAAGCTCGGCACGCCGTATCTGTGGGGCGGGACGGGCACGGCCGCGCAGGGCGGGCGGTTCGACTGCTCCGGGCTGACCCAGGCCGCGTACCACTCGGTGGGCATCGAGCTGCCCCGGGTGGCGAACGACCAGTGGAACGCCGGGCCCCATCCCCAGCGCAGCGAGCTGCTCCCGGGGGACCTGGTGTTCTTCGCGTACGACCTGAACGACCCGCGCTCGATCCACCACGTGGGGCTCTATGTCGGTGGCGGGTACATGATCAACGCGCCGTACACCGGGGCGGTGATCCGGTTCGACAAGATCGACACACCGGACTACATCGGGGCGACCCGCGTCACCTCGGATGGCGCAAAAGCGCTCCCCGCTGCGAACGCTGCGTGAACATAGGGCCCTGAACTGCAGTGATGAGTCAAGCTTCGATAACGTCCTGGTGATCATCCGGTGGAGAGTGGAACGACCGGGGCAGTCATCACGTTTCCTGGACGTGGGGACGTAGCAGCTCGCAGCAGCACACGCTCGACGACCACGGGGGTTGGCAGCACACGGACGGCGCACGCGCGCGCGAAAGATAAGGGGCCGCGGTAGATGGCTGGACTCGCATTCGAGGGGCCGAACCCCGACGTCGACGTGCTCGACGGCATCAACGGCCTCGCGAAGGACGCGCCCCACTGGGTCAACAAGGCCATGGAGTACATCGGCGAGTACGGCATCATCGCCGCCCTCGCGGTGCTGTGCCTCATCGCCTGGTGGTCCGCGCGCCGCCGGCCGGGCGCCGCCGGCGCCGTCGCCGGCCTGGTGTGGGCCCCGTTGGCGGCCGGCATCGCGCTGCTGGCCAACATTCCGATCCGCGAGTTCGTCGAGCGGCCCCGGCCGTTCAAGGACCACGCCGGACTGGCGGTGCTGATCCCCGGCAAGAGCGACTTCTCGTTCGTCAGCGACCACGCCACGCTGACCATGGCGGTCGGCGTCGGACTGTTCATCGCGCACCGCACCTACGGCCTGATCGGCATCGCCCTGGCGCTCGCGGAGGGCTTCTGCCGCGTCTACATGGGCGTGCACTATCCGACCGACGTGATCGGCGGCTTCGCGCTGGGCACCGCCGTCGCCCTGCTGCTCGCGCCGCTCGCCCAGGCGCTGCTGGTGCCGCTGACCACCGCCATCGGCCGCTCGAAGGTGTACCGGCTGGTCCGGGCGCCCGGGGTGCCGGTGGACGGCCGGCCGGGCCAGGACGGCGAGGGCAGCCGGGTGGTCGCCACCGGACCGGCGCTGCCGCGCGGCCCCAAGGAGCGGGACAAGGACCTGGCCGCCTGACGGACGGCCCACCGGCCCGGCTCCCCTCGGGGAACGAAGACCTGGCGGATGAGGACGGCCCGGACCCCGCGCGGGGACCGGGCCGTCCTCATGTCCGCCGGCGGGCTCAGAGCGCCTGCGGGAAGGTGCTGAACAGCCGCTGCGGGTCGTAGGTCTTCTTGACCTGGGCGAGCCGTCCGGCGGCCGCCCCGTAGTAGGCGGTCTTCCAGTCGGTCAGGTTCGGGTCGGTGTAGTTCTGGTACGCGGCGCCCGAGGAGTACCGGTGCATCGCGGCGTGGAAGGAATCCAGCCACGCGGTCCGGGTGCCGGGCGAGCCGCTCGCCGGCCAGGACGTCAAGTACTGGGCCAGGAACCGCGATCCGCGGTGCACGAACGCGGTGTCGGTGCGGCCCACGCGGTTGATCGCCCCGCCCAGCGCGGTCAGCGCCACGTTCCCGGCGACGCCCTTGCGGCCGCCGCGTTCGATCTGGTCCATCAGGGTCCGGATGCCGGTCGCCGACAGCGAACGGTCGTAGAAGTGCGAGCGGGCGGCGTAGGTCTCGCGGCCCAACTGGCCGCTGCCGGTGTGCCCGGGCAGCGAACCCGGCATGTGGCACTGCGCGGACGTCTTCGACGAGCAGCCCGCGTAGGTCTCCATGGCGTCCAGATAGCCGATCGGGGTCAGATGCACGGTGGACGCCGGGCCGGGGCCGCCCGCCTGGTCGGCGAGCCGGTCCACGGCGTTCTTCAGGTCGCCGTACGTGCCCAGGGAGAACGCCGCCACCGACACCGCCGGGGTACCGCCGGGGCGGGCGTCGAGATGGCAGGCGGACCATATCTCGTCCGCCTGCACCGGCCCCCACTTCTGCCAGGACGCGACCACCTTCGCCGCCTTGGCCCACGGCCACGTCAGGTACGCCATCACCGCGCGCGGCGCCGGATGCGTACGGAAGCGCAGTTCGGTGACCACGCCGAAGTTGCCGTTGCCGGCGCCGCGCAGCGCCCAGAACAGGTCGGCGTGCTGCTTGGCGTCGCAGTCGACGGTCTTCCCGTCCGCCGTCACGACGGTCGCGCCGACCAGGCTGTCGCAGGTCAGCCCGTACGCCCGGGAGACCACGCCGTGGCCGCCGCCGAGCGTGAGCCCGGATATCCCGACGGTGGGGCAGGAGCCCCCGGGTATCGTCACGCCGTGCGCCGCGAGGCCCTGGTAGACGTCGATGAGCTTGGCGCCGGCGCCGATGCGGGTCACGCCGCCGGACGGCGCGCCCACCTTCCCGAGCGCGGAGACGTCGATGATGAGCTTGCCGTTGCCGCTGGACCAGCCCGCGTAGGAGTGGCCGCCGCTGCGGATCGCCACCTGGGTGCCGTACTTCCGGGCGAACGCCAGGCATTCGGCGACGTCGGCCGGGTGCTTGACGTACGCGATCGCCGACGGCTTCAGGTTGTCGTAGCGGGTGTTGTAGAGCCGCCGGGCGGCCGCGTAGGCGGCGTCCGAGGCGCGGACGAGCTTGCCGTCCAGGCTCTTGCCGAGCGCCGTCCAGGAGGCCGGGGTGGCCCGGCCGGCGGCGATCCGCGCGGGCACGGAGGCCGCGTTGGTCTGCACGGCGTCGGAGCCGGCCGTGGCGGAGGAGGAGGCCGCGCCCGTCCTGCCGCTCTTGTCGTCGCAACCGGTGGCCCAGACGACCGAGGTCGCCGCGAGTCCGCCGCCGGTCTGCAGGAGTGTGCGCCGCTTCACTGGGATGGATCCCCCTCGATGTCGAACGGTCCTGCCCCGTCCGCCGGTGGTCCGGCTGGTCGTCGCGGGGCGGTCACGGGACCGCTGTTGCTTCCCTGACTAGGCAGATGCGTCAGGGGCGTTGGGGGTTCCAGGAACGGATTCCCTCATTCCACGGGGTGTCCGGGGCGGGGCCCGTCGCCGGCCTCCGACAGGTGCCGCTCCGCGTCCGTCCGCGCCTGCGAGCGGGCGCGCCGGGCCGGCCCGCGCCAGCCGCAGTCGCAGCGGGCCGTGCAGAAGGAACCGCGTTCGGTGGTGGAGGTCGTATGCAGCGCTCGGTCGGGCACCCGCGTCACGCTACGCGCCTTGGATGTCGCCAGCGTGACGAGCCCCCTCAACGGTCGTTGAACGGATCGGTCGACGGAACGTCAGGCGCGCACGGGCGGGACGTCGGACCCTCCCGAGCGGACCGGCCGGCCAGGCCGGTCCCGAAGACAGCGGCCGAGGGGGCTCGTACGCGATGGTGGTGCAGGACAGGCGGGGCGGCCGGACGGCCGCCGTGGCCCTGGCGTGCGGGACGGGTCTGGCGGTCGGGCTGCTGACGGCGGGCTGTTCCTCCGAAGGCGCCGCGGCCGACGACCACGAGCCACCCGGCGAGTCCGCCGCCGCGGTCGCCGCCCGGGTCCGCGGCAGCGCCGACGCCCTGCTCCGGGCCCGCTCGGCCCTGGTCGTCACGGCCATGGAGACGGACAGCGGCGGCACCCGCGTCGCCATCCGCGGCACCGGCGGCTACGACTTCACCACCGGCACCGGACGGCTCGTCGTCATCCTCCCGGACCCGGCGGACCGGCCCGGCGAGGGCCGCCAGCCGATCACCGAGATCCTCGCGCCCGGCGCGCTGTACATGAAGAACCGGGGCGCCGGGGTGCCCGCCGACAAGTGGGTGCGGGTGGAGACCGCCTCGCTGACCGACGGCAACCTCGTCACCGGCGGCGCCACCGATCCGCTCGCCGCGGCGGAACTGCTGCGCGGCGCACGGCAGGTGACGTACCAGGGCGAGGAGCGGCTGGGCGGTGTGCCGGTGCGCCACTACAGCGGGACCACGGACATCGCCGTGGCCGCGCGGGCCGCCTCGGCGCGGACGAAGCCGGCGCTGGTCGCCGCGGAGAAAGGGTTTACCACCCGTGCGGTGCCGTTCGACGCGTATCTGGACGAGGCGGGCCGGCTGCGCAAGGTGCGCCAACGCTTCCATTTCGCCAATGGCGCACCCCAGGGGGCGTCGGTGACATCGACCACCGAACTGTCCGGATTCGGGACACCTGTGCTGGTCCGCCTGCCGGACCGCCGCGACATCTACGCGGGAAAGATCGCTTCGGCCGCTCCGTAGGAGCCCACCCTTCCGTCCCGGCCGCCGGGAGCGGAAATGGTCCTTCCGTGCCATGCGCGCGGTGTCGGCCCGTCCTTACGCTGGCGGTACCACCGCATGCGTGCGAGGCGTTCGGAGGAGGAGGTGTTGTCCGTGGCCGGCCACCGCCATCCGACGGCCTGGGACCACGTGGCCCTCGTGGAGATCGACCTGACCGGTGAGTTGATGATCGCGGCGGCGACCGCGAGCGAGGACCGGCTCAGTCCGGATCGGATCGACGAGGTGCTGGACGTGGAGGCGGACGGGGGCGGGGGCGGTGGTGAGCCGTCCGGTGCCGTGGGCCGTGGCTAGCCCGGCGTCAGCTCCGCAGCATCCGCTCGATGGCCTTGGTGGCCTCCTGGACCTTGGCGTCGATGGCCTCGGGCCCCTTGACCGCCGCGTCGGCGACGCAGTGCCGCAGGTGCTCCTCCAGGAGCTGGAGCCCGAAGGACTGCAGGCCCTTCGTGCTCGCCGAGACCTGGGTGAGTATGTCGATGCAGTAGACGTCCTCCTCCAGCATCCGCTGGAGTCCGCGGATCTGGCCCTCGATGCGGCGCAGTCGCTTGAGGTGTGCGTCCTTCTGCTGTGCGTAGCCGTGGACGCCGTGCGCCGGGGCGGTCTCTGCGGTATCCGTCACGGTCCGGGGGGCGGTTTCCGGCTGTGCGGGGTGGCCGGCCGCGGCGGCTGCGGTGCGGCCGGTGGTGTCGGCGTCCGTGGTCGTCATGGCCGTCTCCCGTGGTATTTAGGCGATCTATATACCCCTGGTGGGTATATGGTACCGAACTTTGCGGGCACTCGTGGTACCCCGTGCAGAGCATGCTGCCCGATGGGCGACACTGAAGGAATGCCGGTTAGCAGTGGCTGGATGATGCGCCTAGCATCAACTCGACCGAATCCGATGCACCCCGAGGATTTCACGTGCGTTTTCGTCTGACCCCCAGGGAGACGAGCTTCTACGACATGTTCGCCGCCTCCGCGGACAACATCGTCACGGGCTCGAAGCTCCTGATGGAACTGCTCGGGGCGGACGCCTCCGCGCGGACCGAGATCTCCGAGCGGATGCGAGCGGCGGAGCACGCGGGGGATGACGCGACCCACGCGATCTTCCACCAGCTGAACTCCTCGTTCATCACGCCGTTCGACCGCGAGGACATCTACAACCTCGCCTCGTCGCTCGACGACATCATGGACTTCATGGAGGAGGCCGTCGACCTGGTCGTCCTCTACAAGGTCGAGGAGCTGCCCAAGGGCATCGAGCAGCAGATCGAGGTGCTGGCGCGGGCGGCGGAGCTGACCGCCGAGGCGATGCCGAATCTGCGGACGATGTCCCACCTCACCGAGTACTGGATCGAGGTCAACCGCCTCGAGAACCAGGCCGACCAGATCCACCGCAAGCTGCTCGCGCACCTCTTCAACGGCAAGTACGACGCCATCGAGGTCCTCAAGCTCAAGCAGATCGTGGACATCCTGGAAGAGGCGGCGGACGCGTTCGAGCACGTCGCCAACACCGTCGAGACCATCGCGGTCAAGGAGTCCTGAGCCCCGGCCATGGACACCTTCGCGCTCATCGTGACCATTGCGGTCGCGCTCGGTTTCACCTACACCAACGGCTTCCACGATTCGGCGAACGCGATCGCGACCTCGGTCTCGACCCGGGCGCTGACCCCGCGGGCCGCCCTGGCGATGGCCGCGGTGATGAACCTCGCCGGTGCCTTCCTGGGCAGCGGCGTCGCCAAGACGGTCAGCGAAGGGCTGATCGCCACCCCGCACGGTGACCAGGGCATGGGCATCCTGTTCGCCGCGCTGCTCGGCGCGGTCGCCTGGAACCTCGTCACCTGGTACTTCGGCCTGCCCTCGTCGTCCTCGCACGCGCTGTTCGGTGGCATGGTCGGCGCCGCGCTGGCCGGCGGCACCACGGTGATCTGGTCCGGGGTGATCGAGAAGGTCGTCCTGCCGATGTTCATCTCGCCGGTGATCGGGCTGGTGCTCGGCTATCTGGTGATGGTCGTCATCCTGTGGCTGTTCCGGCGGTCCAACCCGCACAAGGCCAAGCGGGGCTTCCGCATAGCGCAGACCGTCTCGGCCGCCGGCATGGCGCTCGGGCACGGCCTGCAGGACGCGCAGAAGACCATGGGTGTGGTCGTCATGGCCCTGGTCATCGCCGACGTCGAGGACAAGAACGCGGCTATCCCGATCTGGGTCAAGCTGGCCTGTGCGATCACCCTGTCGCTCGGTACGTACGCGGGCGGCTGGCGCATCATGCGCACCCTGGGCCGCCGCATCATCGAGCTGGACCCGCCGCAGGGCTTCGCCGCGGAGACCACCGCCGCGTCGGTCATGTACACCGCGTCGTTCATGTTCCACGCGCCGATCTCCACGACCCACGTCATCACGGCCGGGATCATGGGCGTCGGCTCGACCAAGGGCTCGCGCGCGGTCCGCTGGGGCGTGGCCAAGAACATCGTGATGGGCTGGTTCATCACGATGCCCGCGGCGGCGCTGGTCGCGGCGCTCTCGTACTGGCTGATCCAGCTGGTCTTCGGCTGACGCACCGGCCGGAGCACGCACCGGCCACCACACAGCAGTGGGCCCGCCCCCCGGGAAGGAGGGGCGGGCCCTTCGCCTTGCGGTGGCACCGCCATGCAGCACCGCAGGACGCTCGGGGGCGGCCGGCCGGAGGGGCCTAGCCGAAGCGGCCGGAGATGTAGTCCTCCGTGGCCTGCACCGACGGGTTGGAGAAGATCCGCTCGGTCTCGTCGATCTCGATCAGCTTGCCGGGCTGGCCGACCGCCGCGAGGTTGAAGAACGCCGTACGGTCCGAGACCCGCGCCGCCTGCTGCATGTTGTGCGTCACGATGACGATCGTGAAGCGCTCCTTCAGCTCACCGATCAGGTCCTCGATGGCGAGGGTGGAGATCGGGTCGAGGGCGGAGCAGGGCTCGTCCATCAGCAGCACCTGCGGTTCGACGGCTATCGCGCGGGCGATGCACAGCCGCTGCTGCTGGCCGCCGGAGAGGCCCGAGCCGGGCTTGTTCAGCCGGTCCTTGACCTCGTTCCAGAGGTTGGCGCCCTTGAGGGACTTCTCGACGATGTCCTTGAGCTCGCTCTTCTTGTACGAGCCGTTCAGCCGGAGCCCGGCCGCGACGTTGTCGAAGATCGACATCGTGGGGAACGGGTTGGGGCGCTGGAAGACCATGCCGACGGTGCGGCGGACCGCCACCGGGTCCACACCGCTGCCGTAGAGGTTCTCGTCGTCCAGCATCACCTTGCCCTCGACGCGGCCGCCGGGGGTGACCTCGTGCATCCGGTTCAGGGTGCGCAGGAACGTCGACTTGCCGCAGCCGGACGGGCCGATGAAGGCGGTCACCGTGCGCGGCTCGATCGTCATGGAGATGTCGTCGATGGCCTTGTGGCCGCCGTAGTACGCGGAGAGGCCGCTGACGTCGATTCGTTTGGCCATGGAAATCACTGCTTCTTTCGCGGGGGTACGTCTGGTCGCTGTCTTGGCCGCGTCAGCGACCGGCGTGCTGGGGGGCCTTCCAGCGGGCGATGCCGCGGGCCACCAGGTTGAGGATCATGACGAAGGCGATGAGGACCAGGGCCGCGGCCCAGGCGCGGTCGTAGGAGGCCTCGGAACCCTGCTGCCACTGCTGGAACACGTACAGCGGGAGCGACTGCTGGGCGTCTTCGAAGGGGTTGTTGTTGATCGTCTTCGCGCCCCACACCAGGAGCAGGACCGGGGCGGTCTCACCGGTGATGCGGGCGATGGCGAGCATCACGCCGGTGGTGATGCCGCCGATCGACGTCGGCAGGACGACCTTGAGGATGGTGCGCCACTTCGGGACGCCCAGGGCCAGCGAGGCCTCGCGCAGCTCGTTGGGGACGAGCTTGAGCATCTCCTCGGTGGAGCGGACCACGACCGGCATCATCAGGATGGCCAGCGCCATCGACCCGGCGAAACCGGACGGGCCGAAGCCGAGGATCAGGATCCACACGGACAGGACGAACAGGCCGGCGACGATCGAGGGGATGCCGGTCATCACGTCGACGAAGAAGGTGACGGCCCGGGCGAGCCGGCCGCGGCCGTACTCGACGAGGTAGATCGCGGTGAGCAGACCGACCGGCGCGGCGATCAGGGTGGCCAGGCCGACCTGCTCCAGGGTGCCGATGATCGCGTGGTAGATGCCGCCGCCGGGCATGGCGTCCGGCAGGGTGCCCATCGAGTGCGACAGGAAGTAGCCGTCCAGGACCTTGCTGCCGCGGGCCACGGTCTCCCACAGCAGGGAGGCCAGCGGGACGACGGCGAGCAGGAAGGCGACCCAGACCAGGCTGGTGGCCAGCCGGTCCTTGGCCTGCCGGGCGCCCTCGACGGCCGCGGACAGCACGAAGCTGCCGGCGATGAACAGCAGGGCGGCGATCAGGCCCCACTGGATGGTGCTGTCCAGCCCGGCGGCCAGCCCGATGCCGCAGCCCGCGCCGACCGCGACCAGCGCGAGCACCGGCGGGGTCCAGCGGGGCAGCCGGGCCTGCTTGAGGGAGACCGGGAGCGGATTGCGCCCGTTGGCGACCGTACGGCGGTCCGTCACGACACTCATGCGGCGGCTCCCGAGTACTCCTTGCGGCGGGCGATGATCAGGCGGGCCGCGCCGTTGACGAGCAGCGTGATCACGAAGAGGACGAGACCGGAGGCGATCAGGGCGTCCTGGCCGAACTGGTCGGCCTCGCTGAACTTGCTGGCGATGTTCTGCGCGAACGTGCCGCCGCCCGGGTCGAGCAGGCTGGCGCTGATCAGGAAGCTGGGCGAGAGGACCGTGGCGACGGCCATGGTCTCGCCGAGCGCACGGCCGAGGCCGAGCATGGAGGCGCTGATGACGCCGGAGCGGCCGAACGGGAGCACGGACATCCGGATGACTTCCCAGCGGGTGGCGCCGAGGGCCAGCGCGGCCTCCTCGTGCATCCGCGGGACCTGGAGGAACACCTCGCGGCTGACGCTGGTGACGATCGGCAGGATCATGATCGCGAGCAGGATGCCGACGGTGAACAGCGAGCGGGCGGCGCCCTGGGAGTAGCTGAAGATCCCGGTCCAGCCGAGGTAGTCGTCCAGCCAGCTGTAGAGGCCGGACAGGTGCGGGACGAGGAACAGCGCGCCCCACAGGCCGTAGACGATGCTGGGCACCGCAGCGAGCAGGTCGATGACGTAGCCGAGCGGCGAGGCCAGCCGGCGCGGGGCGTAGTGCGAGATGAACAGCGCGATGCCGACGGCGACCGGGACCGCGATCAGCATGGCGATCACCGAGCTGACGACCGTGCCGAAGGCGAGCACCGCGATGCCGAACTTGGGCTCGGTGCCGGTGGCGTTCCAGTCGAACGTGGTGAGGAAGTCGGCCTTGTCGCCGGAGATGGCGAGCACGGACCGGTAGGTGAGGAAGACCGCGATGGCGGCCATGATCACCAACAGGGCGATGCCGGAGCCCCGGGAGAGCCCGAGGAAGATCCGGTCGCCGGGGCGGACCGCCTTGCCCGAGACGGGGGAACGCACGTCTTGGGGTGGTGGCGGGTTGTCGGCTATGGAAGAAGCAGTCATGGATTCTCCGGTCTGCGGAGTCCGCGGGGGACTCCAGGTGCGGCGGTGCACCGGACGGGCGGCGGCCCGGAAGGGGCCCTCGTCAAAGGGCCCCTCGGGTCGTGTGGCGACGGTCGGGCCGCCACCCGGGGTTGGTCAGGAGAGCGTCTTGACGGTCGAGCGGACCTTGTCGGCGATCTCGGTGGGCAGCGGGGCGTAGCCGAGGGCCTTCAGCGCGTTCTGGCCGTCCTTGCTGGAGACGTAGGTCAGGAAGGACTTGGTGGCCGGCAGGGTCTCGGCCTTGTTGCCCTTGTCGCAGGCGATCTCGTACGTCACCAGGGTGATCGGGTAGGCGCCCTCGGCCTTGGTGGTGTAGTTGAGCTGCAGGGCCAGGTCGTTGCCCTTGCCGACCTGCTTGGCCTCGGAGACGGCCTTGGAGGCGTTGTCGACCGTGGCCTCGACCGGGGCCTTCGCGCCGGTGTTCAGCTTGACCGTGGGGATCTTGCCGGAGGTCGCGTAGGACAGCTCGAAGTAGGAGATCGCGCCGCTGGTCTGCTTGACCTGCGAGGAGACGCCGGCCGAGCCGGACGCCGCCTGGCCGCCGGTGCCCTCCCACTTCTTCGCCGGCTCGTGCTTCCAGTCGCCGGGCGCGGCGCCCTTGAGGTACTTGGTGAAGTTGTCGGTGGTGCCCGAGTCGTCGGAGCGGTGGAAGGCCTGGATCTTCAGGTCCGGCAGCTTGGCGCCCGGGTTCAGCTTCTTGATCGCGGCGTCGTTCCACTTGGTGATCTTCGAGTCGAAGATCTTCGCCAGGGTCGGGGCGTCCAGGACCAGGTTGTCCACGCCGGGGACGTTGTAGCCGACCGCGATCGGGCCGCCGACCATGGGCAGGTCGACGGCCTGGCCGCCCTTGCAGACCTGCTTGGACTTGGTGACCTCTTCGGGCTTGAGGGCCGAGTCGGAGCCCGCGAAGGCGGTCTGGCCCTGCAGGAAGGTGGTCACGCCGGCGCCGGAGCCGGTCGGCTGGTAGTTGATCTCGGTGTCCTTGCAGGCGCCCGAGTAGTTCTGCACCCAGACGTCCATGGCGTTCTTCTGCGCGGAGGAGCCGGACGCGAGCAGCTTGCCCTTGCCCTCGCACTTGATGTTCGCGGACTTGGCGGAACCGCCGCCACCGCTGCCGCCGGTGGTGTCGTCGGAACCGCACGCCGTCAGGGCCAGGGCACCGGAGACGGCGAGAGCGCCAACGGCGAGGGCGCGAACCCGGTTCTTGCGCTGAAGCTTCACTGTCGGGAATTCCTTCCTGGGGCGCGCCGCATCGTCGGCGTGCGAGGTGGTGAGCTGTGTGGTGACCGCCGTGGGGGTGCGGCTGAGGCTTGTTCTGCGCCGTGTCGCGCTTGCCTTCCGGGCATGACGCGCACTCGGTACGGCCGAAATTAGGCAGATCAAGTGAAGCGGCCGATGGAGGAGAGTGAACGCACGGTGAACCTCGGCCATCGGCTGGGTGCGTGGAAAGAAGTGCTCGCCCACCCGTACTAAAGGGCCCGTCGCCCTGTTGAATTACCGGCCGGTATGGCAGCATCCGCGCCGGAGACTTGACGCGAATCGGTGCGGAACGACCGGAGGTGGCTGGTGGGGAGCCAGGGGGCACGGCAGGGCGTTCGGTATGTACGGGGTGAATCGCGCGAACAGGGCGTAACGAGTGAAGCGGGCGGGCCGGTCGTCACGGGCCGCCGGCTGGCGGTGTGCACCGCCGCCGTCCTGTGCGTCACCGGCCTGCTGGGCGCCACGGCGTCCACCGCGTACGCCGACGACCCGAAGGACCCGCCGGCGGGCTCCGGGCGGGCCTCAGGGGCCCCGGAGGACGCGGAGGCCGGCGCCCGCCACCTCGACGACGTGCGCAAGAAGATCGACGCCCTCTACCGCAAGGCCGAGCAGGCCACCGACGCCTACAACGCCGCCAAGGAGCAGGTCGAACGCCAGCAGAAGGAGATCGTCAAGCTGGCCCGCACCATCGACCGCACCCAGCACGACCTGGCCGCCCTCAAGCGGCAGGCGGGGGCCCTGGCCAGCGCGCAGTACCGCGGCGGCGGGCTGCCGGCCGAGGCGAAGCTGCTGCTCAACGCCGATCCGGAAGCGTTCCTCGACAACGCCACCCTGGCCCGCAAGGGCCAGCTGGCCGCCAAACGCGTGATCACTCAACTCGGCCGTCTCCAGGGCGATTTGCAGGACTATTCCCATGCCGCGACCGACCGCTGGGAACGGCTGGAGGCGAACCGCAAGAAGAAGGAAAGCGCCCGCAAGGACATCGAGAAAAAGATCGACGCGGCAAAGGAGCTGGAATCCCGGCTGGCCGCGAAGGAAAAGGCCCGGCTGCAGAAGCTGGAGGACGAAGCGGCCTTCCGGGAGCAGCAGAAGTGGCTCGACTCGGGCGTACTGGACGAGATCAGCAACAAAGCGTCGGCGGCCGGCCGCAAGGCGATTTCCTACGCCACCGCACAACTCGGCAAGGATTATGTGTGGGGCGCCGTGGGCCCGAACACCTTCGACTGCTCCGGGCTCACCCTGCGGTCCTGGCAGCACGCCGGGCGGACGATTCCGCGGACCTCGCAGGAGCAGTGGCGGCAGCTGCCGCACGTCGCCGTCCGGGACATGCGGCCGGGCGATCTGATCATTTATTTCTCCGATGCCAGCCATGTCGGGATGTATCTCGGTGACGGCGCGATCGTGCACGCCCCGCGCCCCGGCCGGCAGGTGACGATCACCGGGGCAGGCTCGATGCCGATCCTCGGGGTGGTCCGGCCGGACGGTGACCGGCATGACGCGGATCACGTCCGCGATAAATGACCGGATTGTTTCCTCTCCGAGAGTTGTCGGCTTGTCGCCGATTGCACTCAAGCGGGGTGATATTCGTCATTCCGCATTCCCCCCGGCCCAGGTCAAATGCCTTATCGGCCGCGGCATATGACGATGGCCGATTGCCGACGGCCATTCCATATGGCTCCGTTCTGGCGCTATGGTCGCCTGTCAGTGCCCGGTGCGTGCCCGTTCGATCGACCGACGAGCGGAGCTTCAGCCGGCACCGTGGTGCGCCGGTCGGCGCCCATGCGCCCCTCGGGGGGAGGGAAGGAAGCAGACCGATGCCCGTACCCGTACCGCACCAGCGGACGGTCGTGCTGCCGCACCAGGCAGGACCGGTGGACGACGCCTGCGCGCGGACCGCGCGGGTCGCCGGCGCGCCGGGCGCGGGGGACGCGACGGACCGGGGCCCGGACGCCCCGGAAATCGAACAGCGACTTTCGGCCGATCACGGCCCGCTCCACCAGGGCCTGACCCTGCTCCTCATCGGCGAGGACCCCAACAGCCACGTCCCCGAGATGTGGGACTGGGCCGGCCGCAAGGTACGGCTGCGCACCGCCCGCAACCTCACCGAGGCCGAGCGGCTGCTCACCGACGACGTGCACTGCATCCTGCTCGACCTGCCGCCGGCCGAACCCGCCGACCGCACCGCGGGCGAGCGCGGCACCGCCCCCGGTGATGCCCTGGGCATGCTGCGCGACGTCCTGCGGATGGCTCCCTCGCACGCCGTCCTCGTCCTCACCTACGAGACGGACGCCGAGCGCGCCGCCGACGCCGTACGCGTCGGTGCCCAGGACTACCTCTTCCGCGACGAACTGGACGGTGCGGTCCTCAGCCGCGCCGTGCGCTACGCCGTCGAACGCAAACGCGCCGACCTCGCCCAGCGCCAGCTCACCGAGTCGCGGATGCTCGCCCAGGAGAACGCCCGGCTGGAGCGCGGCCTGCTGCCCACTCCGCTGCTGGACGGCTCCGACCTGCGGTTCGCCGCCTGCTACCGCCCCGGCCGCAGCCGCGCGCTGCTCGGCGGCGACTTCTACGACACCGTGCGCACCGCCGACGGCACCGTGCACGCCATGATCGGCGACGTCTGCGGCCACGGCCCGGACGAGGCCGCCCTCGGCGTCGAGCTGCGGATCGCCTGGCGCGCGCTGACCTTCGCCGGGCTGTGCGGCGACGAGCTGCTCGCCACCCTCCAGAAGGTGCTGGAGCACGAGCGGGCGGACGACGAGATCTTCGCGACGCTGTGCACCGTCGACATCTCCGCGGACGGCCGCCGCGCCGGGCTGTGCCTGGCCGGCCACCCCGCGCCGCTGCTGGCCCGGGCCGGCGAGCGCCCGCAGCTGCTGCCGTACGAATGCGGTGGCCCGGCGCTCGGTCTGCTGCCGGAGGCCCGCTGGCCGCGCCGCCAGGTGGAGCTGGGCGGCTCCTGGAGCCTGATGATGTACACCGACGGCCTGATCGAGGGCCGGATCGGCGAGGGCAACCAGCGGCTTGGCCAGGAGGGCATGGCGGAGCTCGTCGGCCGGCAGATGGAGTCCGGCCTCCAGGGCGACGCCCTGCTGGACGCGGCCGTCCGGGAGGTACGCGACCTCAACGGCGGCGAGCTGACGGACGACGTGGCCGTGCTGCTGCTGGACCGCCGCTGAGCAGCGGAATCAGTGGGTGCGCGGCACTGAATCAGGGGGTGCGGCACTGAATCAGGGGGTGCGGCACTGAATCAGGGGGTGCGGCACGGAATCAGGGGGCGCGCCACGCGGCCGGGCGGCCGCGGCCGCCCGCGGGGTCGCTCAGCGCCCGCCGTTGAACGGCCCGTACGGCCCGTCCGAGCTGGAACCGCCGCGCCGCGGCCCGCGGCCACCGCCGCCGGAGACCGCACGCAGCGCCGGCCGGACGTCGACGGTGTAGACGATCACCGCGATCACGCCGATGATCGGCAGGAACGACATCACCGGCAGGATGAACAGCAGGGCCGTGGCGATCGCCAGGAAGATCAGCCACATGCCCTTGGTCTGCTTGCTCGCCGCGCGGTAGGCGTCCTCGCGGCGCACCGCGGCGTCGATCAGCATCACGGCGGCATAGATGCCCAGGGCGAGCTGCGCCCAGCTCAGAATCGACTGGAACCCGTAGATCAGCACGCCGTCCTCCGCCCGTTCGCCTGCCGTGTGGTCTGGTGCAGTGTTGGTCCTCGCTGCCCGGCCCTCGGGGCCGGGGGGCCGCTGGCTGCCGCCCGTGCCGCCCCACCGTACCCGCACAACGGGCCGGGCACGCCAGGTGTGCCCGGCCCGGCCGTGATCCGCGCCTCAGCGCGCGGTGCGCGGCCGTGCGCTCACTTCGCGGACGGCGGGGTGCTCTTCTTCACCGGAGCCGGCGCCGGCTTGCGCTGCGCGACCGGCTTCTTCGGCGCGGCCGGCTTGCTCTGGGCCGAGGTGGTCCTGGCCGACGGGGTGGCCTTGCTCGCGCTCCTGGAGCCGTTGGCCGTGCCGGTCTTCGCGGTGCTGCTCTTGGCGGCGGGCTTGGGGGCCGGCTCCGGCTCGATCGCCACCGCGACGTCCTCGGTGCGGTTGGCCACCTCGCCGCGCCAGGTCGCCACCGCGCCCCGGCCGCGCTCGGCCAGCTCCTCGTAGCCCTCGCGGGCCTTCACCGCGGTCTCGGCGACCCGGCCGACGCCCTGCAGCGCCAGCTCCTGCGCCTGGTCGCGGAACTTCTTGAAGTCGCCGTCGAGCGACTCCAGCAGTTCGGCGAGCTTCTCCTGCGCGTCCTTGGCCTGCTTGGTGACCAGCGCCTGGACCTCCTTGGGATCGGTGCTGCGGACGGAATCGAAGCGCTTGGGCGCCTCGGCCTTGAGCCGCTCCACCAGCTGCGGCACCTCGCCGAGCTTCTCGGCGGCCAGATCGATGGTGCCGGCCACGGCGTAGAGCGGGGTGGCGTCGGTCAGGACCTTGCGGAGCTCATCGGTGTTGATGGCCATGACGTGGTTCCTCCTGGAACGAATCGGTTGCTCAGGTGGCGTGCGGGCCGTCGTCGGCCTCGGTCTCATGGGCGTCCGCCTCGCGTCCGTCCGCATGGCTGCCCGCTGCCCGGTCCTCGCGGCTGACCAGTCCGTTCTCCTTGCGGAAGGACTCGTAGATCTGCAGCAGGACCTGCTTCTGTCTCTCGTTCAGCGCCGGGTCGGTGAGTATCGCGGTCTGCACCTCGACCCCGTCCAGACCGCGTCGCTCATCCAGAATTCCGGCCTGGACGTACAGCGTCTCCGCGGATATCCGCAGCGCCTTGGCCAGCTGCTGGAGGATCTCCGCACTGGGCTTGCGCAGGCCGCGCTCGATCTGGCTGAGGTACGGATTGGACACCCCGGCGGCATCCGCGAGCTGCCGCAGGCTCAGCTGCGCGGTGCGCCGCTGCTCCCGCAGGAACTCGCCGAGATTGCCGACGTTGAGTGATGCCATACGTCGATGGTGCCTCGCCGTGCTAACTATTGCAAGCAAGCGCTAGCAAAAGTGGTACGCACCAGCACGCGCACCGGTTGAGCCCGAGCACGATGGTTGTCACTTGAGCAGGGCCACTGTCACTGCTCAGCTCGGCGGACTCCCGTGCAGGCGAGGACCGCGCTGGCGTCGTCGGCGAGGAAGAGCATGAAGGCCCATGTCCGGTCCGGTGAGAAAATGCAGCCGATCCTGACCTGAGCGGCTTCGAGCCGGGTGAGGATGTCGATGGTGGATGGCAAGGCGAGAGTCTCAGCCCCTCGCTTCCTCGCACGTCGGAGGCGAGCCGCGTAGACGCCGGCAAGCTGCTGACTGGGAACGCGGCCGTCCCATACGACGAAGTCGCCTCCGGTGAGAAGTGCCTCCCTGGCGGGTTCGCAGGCCGTGGTCCGGTCGCCCAGCATCCCGGCGAGTTCCGCCCTGTCCATCTGTCTTCCTCTCGCCTGGTGTCCCGCTGGCCGCTCAGTCGTCGAAGTGGAGTTCGGTCCGGGCCCAGAGCGTGAGGTCGCTGTTGGTGGCGACAGCGAGGGCCAGGGCCGGGGCGAGAGAACCGGCCGCGCGGAGTTCCGAGTACTCGGAGTGAAAGGGGTGCCCCCGTCCCTCCCGCCGGTCCTTTATAGGACCCGCCGTCGGCGGAGAGGGGGGCGCGGGCGCGGCGTCAATCGGGGTTGACGGCATCAGTCCGGCAAACAATTCGAGGCCTGGCCGGTAGATCAAGACTTCACACCAGGTGCTCGACTGCGACGCTGCCCCATCGATCGGCGAGATACTCCGCGACCAACCTGCGGTGGCAGTGGTGCGGTTTGTCTTCGCTGCACAGCAGAACTGCGTTGTCGATCAGGTCCCGTGGGACGGCATCCTCGATGGCCCGTTGCTCCATCAGTTTCAGGAATCGCTTTTCGTATGTCTCCCAGCCGGTTCCCTGCTTTTTGTAGTCATCGAGGATGGCCTGCGTCGGCGCCAGGTCAGGTCTGTGCGCGTACCTCATGCCGCAGAGCTCACCGAGGAAGAACTTCAGGTCGTCCCGTTTGGCGAAGCCTGCCAGTTGTGAAACGTTATTGAGTCGGACGTCGACCAGGGTCGTCGCGCCTGATGTGCGCAACAGGCCGAAGAACTTCTCGGCGGATTTCTTGGTGAACCCGATAGTGTAGATTTTCATGCCTCTGTTGCCTTGTCGGCGCGAAACTCATCCTTGACGTACGCGATCCGGCTTTCCTGGCGACTCAGCGCCTCTTTGAGACGCTCAGCCGGGGTCCGGAATAGTTCGTCCTCCGCCAGCCCGAACTTGGCCATGAGGCGCTCCATCGCTGCGGTGTGGCTCTCCATTCGCCCGTTGCCATGGATGTGGCTGATCGCAACGCCGTGCTCGGTGAGCACCTGCGCGACGAGTACCGTGCGATGGCAGTCCAAGGGCTCACCTTCGGCACACATAATGGCGATCCGCTCGGTTCGTGCGCCTTTTGTCAAGCGTTCAATGCCGCTAATGAATCCAGGCGTCTGCGCAAGGCGGCCATACTGCACCTGCCCGTCAACGTAGCAGGTAGTGTCCTTGGTGCGCGCTCCGAGTTCCTTGCCCAGGAAAACGTACTTCATGCCGGCCTCGCACAAGCCGTGCTCCAGTGGTACCCGATTGAACTGGGGCGTGAACCGACTGACAGGAATCGAGCGAACATCGGCAACTGCCGTTACCTCGTTCTGCCGAAGCAGCCCGACCAATGTCGGGAATTCGTGGGTGGAGTGACCGATGGTCAATATCATACCGAACGTCATCGCCTACCGCTTGGTTCCACTTTGGCGCGCTCAATGACAGCCGCCACCAACTTGTAGAGGTAGCCATCGAACTTTTCACTGAGGCTTATCGTCAGAAAGGAGTTACCCAACGGATAACGTCCGATACCCCGGCCCCGGAACCTCTCTTCGCACACCGGGTCGGTCACTCTCAGGGAATAAACGGAACCGGCGTGTTGAAACTGAGCGCGCACAGTCGGCCTCGCGTCATTGGACCAAGGGTGATCCACCTGTATCGTCGCTTCATCGACCCGGATGAGCTTGAGTGATTCCATCACTGTTCCCTCCTGGTCGGCTGGCACTCGGTCATTGTTGCCGGCGTTAGTGTGGTAGCCGTTCCTCCATAATCGTGTAGAGGGTTCTTCCAGGAGGCACAGTTCATCCCACCCGATCTGCCCCTTCTTTTGCCAGCGGACGCTGGAATCAACGAGCCAGTTTTCCCGATGGAAGCCGATGGGCTTAGGCTTGATGAGTCGCATGGAGACGATGTCAAGCAGGCCCGGTTCGGCCCCGCTCGGATATTGTCGCTCAGCCGCGGAGACCTCATGACCTGGACGGCTGCTGACGGGGCGAATCCAACTGTTCGACTTAATTTCGATACCCGCAACGCACCGTCCACCGTGTTTGCGGGAATTGGCTAAGCACACCAATTTTTTGGTCGTTGCCACGTTGCCCCCTCCGACCCGCCGCACTTGGACGCGCTCATGGTAGTGGAGGTGCACATCCCCGAACAGCGAACTCGATGGCGGGCAGACCCTCGACGGGCGTCCTGCGGTCCCCGTCGGTGCGAGCTACGTCGAGGGTGCGCAGCGGCCCAAGTCGACTCGGATTGTCGCCGCGTGATCGCGGCAGCACCGTCCGCTTCTTGCCAGCCGTACAGGGTGCCTCCCGCGAGAACGCCGTACTGCCCCTCGTAGGAGGTGACGGCTGTGAGGTCGCCGCGGTCATGGATCTCGATGACCTCCGCCAGCGAGGCTTCGGTCACGGGCTGGCGCTGGAGTCCTCGCAGGCCGACGTGCCGCAGCCCCGCTCCTCGTCGTTGAGCTCGAATTACGACCAGATATCGCTCTCGTCTTCGTAGGTGCGGAACCACAGCGTCACAACCGCTCCGGCACCCCCACCGGTCAGGAAAGAAGAAGCACGGCCGGCTGCCCGCCCGTAGCGTGAGCGGCAGGTTGCAGTTCCGGCAGATGGAGACACCGATGAGCATGGCCCCGAGAGCGGACGCGCAGTCGCCGGCGCCGCACGTTGCCGACCGCCACGAGTGGATCCGCGTGCACGGCGCACGCGTGAACAACCTCAAGGACGTCAGCATCGAGATACCGAAGCGCCGGCTGACGGTGTTCACCGGCGTCTCCGGCTCGGGCAAGAGCTCGCTGGTGTTCGACACCATCGCCGCCGAGTCGCAGCGGCTGATCAACGAGACGTACAGCGCCTTCGTGCAGGGCTTCATGCCGAACCTGGCCCGGCCCGAGGTCGATGTCCTCGACGGGCTGACCACCGCGATCGCCGTCGACCAGCAGCGGATGGGCGGCGACCCCCGCTCCACCGTCGGCACCGCCACCGACGCCAACGCGATGCTGCGGATCCTCTTCAGCCGGCTCGGCCGGCCCTACGTCGGCCCGCCCGGGGCGTTCGCCTTCAACGTGCCCTCGGTCAGCGCGTCCGGTGCGATCAAGGTGGAGCGCGGCGCCAAGAAGGCGGAGAAGGTCACGTTCAACCGGGTCGGCGGTATGTGCCCGCGCTGCGAGGGCCGCGGATCGGTCTCCGACCTCGACCTCACCCAGCTCTACGACGACAGTAAGTCGATCAACGAGGGCGCGTTCACCGTCCCCGGCTACACCGGCGGCGGCTGGAACTCCCGGCTGTACGCGGAGTCCGGCTTCTTCGACCCGGACAAGCCGATCCGCACGTTCACCAAGCGGGAACTGCACGACCTGCTGCACCGCGAGCCGACCCGGATGAAGATCGCGGGCATCAACATGACCTACGAGGGTCTGATCCCGCGCCTCCAGAAGTCGATGCTGTCCAAGGACAAGGAGGCGATGCAGCCGCACATCCGGGCGTTCGTGGAGCGGGCGGTCACCTTCGCCACCTGCCCCGAGTGCGACGGCACCCGGCTCGCCGAGCACGCCAGGTCCGCGAAGATCGAGAAGCTCTCCATCGCGGACGCCTGCCGGATGGAGATCCGGGACCTGGCCGACTGGGTGCGCGGGATCGCGCAGCCGTCGGTGGCGCCGCTGCTCACCGCGCTGCAGCAGACCCTCGACTCGTTCGTCGAGATCGGCCTCGGCTACCTCTCGCTCGACCGCCCCGCGGGCACCCTCTCCGGCGGCGAGGCGCAGCGCGTCAAGATGATCCGCCACCTCGGGTCCTCGCTCACCGACGTCACCTACGTCTTCGACGAGCCGACCGCGGGCCTGCACCCGCACGACATCCAGCGGATGAACGGCCTGCTGCTGCGGCTGCGGGACAAGGGCAACACGGTGCTCGTCGTGGAGCACAAGCCGGAGGTGATCGCGATCGCCGACCACGTCGTGGACCTCGGTCCCGGCGCCGGCGCGGCGGGCGGCACCGTCTGCTTCGAGGGCACCCTCGACGGGCTGCGCGGCAGCGACACCGTCACCGGACGCCACCTCGACGACCGCGCCGGGCTCAAGGACGCGGTGCGCAAGCCCACCGGCACCCTGGAGATCCGCGGCGCCACGGCGAACAACCTGCGGGACGTCGACGTGGACCTCCCGCTCGGTGTGCTCTGCGTGATCACCGGCGTCGCGGGCTCCGGCAAGAGCTCCCTGGTGCACGGCTCGATCCCGGCCGAGGAGGGGGTGGTGGCGGTGGACCAGGCACCGATCCGCGGCTCCCGGCGTAGCAACCCGGCCACCTACACCGGACTGCTCGACCCGATCCGCAAGGCGTTCGCCAAGGCCAACGGCGTCAAGCCGGCGCTGTTCAGTGCCAATTCGGAGGGTGCCTGCCCGACGTGCAACGGCACCGGCGTCCTCTACACCGATCTGGCGATGATGGCCGGCGTCGCCACCCCCTGCGAGGACTGCGAGGGCAAGCGGTTCGACGCGGCGGTCCTCGACCACCACCTCGGCGGCCGGGACATCAGCGAGGTGCTCGCGATGCCGGTGACCGAGGCCGAGGAGTTCTTCGCCGACGGCGAGGCCCGCACGCCCGCCGCCCACCGGATCCTGCGCCGGCTGTCCGACGTCGGCCTCGGCTACCTCACTCTCGGCCAGCCGCTCACCACGCTCTCCGGCGGCGAACGGCAGCGGCTCAAACTGGCCACGCACATGGCGGAGAAGGGCGGCGTCTACGTCCTCGACGAGCCGACCGCCGGCCTCCATCTCGCCGATGTCGAGCAGCTCCTCGGTCTGCTGGACCGGCTCGTCGACTCCGGCAAGTCGGTCATCGTCATCGAGCACCACCAGGCGGTCATGGCGCACGCGGACTGGATCATCGACATCGGCCCCGGCGCCGGCCACGACGGCGGCCGCGTCGTCTTCGAGGGCACCCCGGCCGAACTGGTCGCGGGCCGCGCCACCCTCACCGGCGAACACCTCGCGGACTACGTCGGGAGCTGACGGCGGGCCGGGGCGGCGGCCGGGGCGGGGGCCGGGGCGGCGGCCGGAGCGGCCGCTGGGTCGACGGCCGGGGCGGCGGTCGGGACGGGTGGCCGGGTCGGGTGGCCGGGGGCGTCGCCGTGGCGCGGCCGAAAAGGCCCCGCGGCGCGCCCGAAAAGGCCCCGCGGCGCGCCCGAAAAGTCCTGGTGGCGCGCCCGGAAACCGGCCCGTGAGGGAGTGCGGAGGGGGCCCCGGTGGGGTCGCGACCCGGGGCGGGAGGGCGGGGCAGCGGGGTCCGTCTGCGGCCCTCCGCTGGTCGTACGCGGCGGGCCGAAGTCTCCAAAACCGCCCGTGACCTGGGCAAATGCTCGATAATGGAGACCTGCCGACACATCGCGACCACAGGAGTGAACCCTTGGCCACCACCCCTGACACCACCGCTGACATCACCCCGGAGACCCGCCCGGACGCCCCCGCCGCCGGCGCCCGTTTCTCGCCGCTGCAGGACCTGATGTACGGCCACATATACGCCGACGCCGTGCGCGCCGTCATCGTGCACGGCATCGCGGACCTCCTGGCCGACGGCCCGCGGACCGCCGAGGACCTGGCCGAGCGGTCGGGCACGCAGGCCGTGCCGCTGCGCCGGATCCTGCGGATGCTCGCCACCCGCGGGCTGTTCCGCGAGGAGGACGGGGCGTTCGCCCTGACGGAGAGCGGGACGGGCCTGCGCGCCGATGTGCCCGGCTCCCAGCGCGCCACCGCCCTGCTGTTCACCGACGAGATGTTCCGCAGATCCGCCGAGAACCTCCCCGACACCCTGAGAACCGGCGAGCCCGGCTTCGAGACCGCCTACGGCGTCCCCTTCTTCGCGCACCTGTCCGCCACGCCCGAGAAGAGCCGGCTCTTCGACGCCGCGATGACGTCGCGCACCGGCCAGGCGAACGAGGACATCGCCGGCGCCTACCCGTTCCCCGACAGCGGCACGGTCGTGGACGTCGGCGGCGGCCGGGGCGGCCTGCTCCGCGAGGCCCTCACCCGCTCCCCGGGCCTGCGGGGCGTCCTCTTCGACCGCCCCGAGACCGTCGCCGACCACCTGCTCGACACCGAAGAACTCAACGACCGCTGGCGCACGGAGGGCGGCGACTTCTTCACCGCCGTACCGAAGGGCGGGGACCTCTACCTGCTCAAGAACATCCTGCACGACTGGCCCGACGAGGACTGCCTGCGCATCCTGCGCACCATCCGCCGGTCCGTGACGCCCGGTACGCGGCTGCTCGTCATCGACGCGGTCCTGCCCGCCGACGGCTCCCCGCACCCGGCCCTCGCGCTCGACATCGTCATGCTCATGGTCGTACGGGGCCGCGAACGCACCGCCGCCGAGTTCGAGGGCCTCCTCACCCGCTCCGGCTTCCGCCTCCGCCGCATCCTGCCGACCCGCGCCATGTCCTCCGTCATCGAGGCCGAAGCCACCGGCGAGGCGGTGCCCGACTAGGGGCGGTACCGGACCAGGAGGCGGTGCTGGGCGGGACGTGCTGGCCGGGCTGGGGCGTGGTGCTGGGCTGGACGTCTGACCGGGCTGGGACGTGGTGCCGGACTGGACGTGCTGCCGGGCTAGGACGCGGACAGCGCGGCGACCGCGGTCCGGTAGGCGTCCAGGGCGGGGCGGGGCTCGCGGCCCAGGAGCGTGCGCAGCGCGTTCGCCTCGATGCCGGAGCCGTCCAGGAAGCCGCCGGCGATCGCCGAGTACGTGCCCACCAGCATCGGCACCTGGTAGGGCAGAGCCCCGCCGGATGCGGCGATCGCCTCCCGGGCCGCGCCGAGCGAACCGGGTTCGTACGAGCCGCCCACCGCCTCCGCCAACGCGGCGCCGCCCAGCGCCCGTTCGCCCACCAGCTCGTAGACCCGCCCGGCGTGCCGGGCCGGCTCGGTCGCCACCCGTGCCGCCACCGCCGCGAGGTCGGCGCGGGCCACCGCGGCCAGCCGGCCCGCGCCCAGCGGCGCCGCGATCGTGCCGTCGGGCCCCGGCGCGGCGATGGCGGCGAGGAACTCGGCGTAGAGCCCGTTGCGCAGCACCGTCCACGCCAACGGGCTGCGCGCGAGGCGGCGTTCGGTCCAGCGGTGGGCCAGCGCGTACGCCAGGTGGTCGCCGTCGCCGCTGAGGCTGGTGTAGACGAGGTGTCGGACGCCCGCCTTCTCGGCCGCCGTGATCGCGGCGTCGTGACGGGCGATCACGACGTCGTCCTCGCCGTATCCGGCGGAGATGAGCACCAGGGTGTCCACGCCGGTGAAGTCGAGGGAGGACGGGTCGTCGAAGTCGATGCGGCGCTGGGTGGGGTGGGTGGCCTGAGCGGCGTCGGTGCTGGTGGCGGCGGAACCGGGGGTCGCGGGGCCGGGGGTGCGGGTGCCGAGGACGACGTCGTCCCGGTCGGCCAGTTCCGCGGCGACGAGCCGGCCGAGGGCGCCGTTGGCGCCGGTGATCAGAATCATGGGATCCCCCTCCTGAGCTGTGTGATCCCATCATCGAGAGGGCAACTCAAGCGCGTAAGGAGGCACTTTGATGTCAGTAGGGCACACGGGGGTAACCACCTCGGCGGAATCGGGGTCGGCCGGGCCCGTGATCGTGCGTGAGACACCCCAGGACGAGTGCGGTGTCCGGGACGTACTGGACCGGCTCGGGGACAAGTGGTCCGTCTACGTGGTGGTGGAACTCACCCCCGGCACCAAGCGGTTCAAGGAGCTGCAGCGCGCCATCCCGGGCAACATCTCGCAGCGCATGCTGACCCTCACCGTCCGGCGCCTGGAGCGGGACGGGCTGGTCAAGCGGACCGTGTACCCCACCGTCCCGCCCCAGGTCGAGTACGAGCTGACGGAGCTGGGCCGCAGCCTCACCCACCTCGTGAAGGCCCTCGCGGACTGGTCGATCGCCCACCGCCCGGCCATCGCCGCCTCCCAGGCGGCCTGGGACGCCGCACACACCGCACGGGACGCACGCACCGCACATGCCGCACAGGCGGCACACGCGGAGCGCTGACAGCGGGGGAGGGGGCATCGGCGTGCCACTGGTTGGCGCTGGCCGGTGCCGGGGTGGCGCCACTGTTGCGCCATGGAGGTTGCGATGGCGCCATGGTGGTGCCATGATGGCGTCATGGATCTCACGCCGTACGTGGACAATCTCCGGCACGAGCTCGCGGTCGCCGCGGACGCCGGAGGCGACGAAGCCCGGGCCCTGGCCGAGCGGCTCACCGCCCCGTTGGAGTCGGCCGCCCGGCTCACGCTGCTGAACGCGCTGTCCGCGGCGATGGGCGAGGTCACCCGCGATCTGGCGCCGGGTTCGGTCGACGTACGGCTGCGCGGGCTCGACCCCGAGTTCGTCGTGACCCCGCCGCCGGGGCAGGAATCGTACGCGGACGCCGAGGAGCAGGGAGGCGGGCCGGGCGGGGTCCCGGCGGCGCCGGCCCAGGTGCCGACGGCCCCCGCGGAGGCGGAGGAGGGTGGCACGGCCCGGATCAACTTCCGGCTGCCCGCCCACCTCAAGGCCCGGATCGAGGACGCCGCCGGCCAAGAGGGGCTCTCGGTCAACGCCTGGCTGGTGCGGGCCGCGGCCACGGCGCTGGAGCCGGGCGACCGCGGCCGTCCCGCCGCCCGTCGCCGTCATTCGGGCGCCCAGGGCTACACCGGCTGGGTCCGCTAGCCGGCCGTTCGGCGGCCCCTTGCGGCCCCTGGCGGTCCTCGCGGCCCGCTGTCCTTGGCGGGTGCCGCGGGCCGTGCCCCTCCCGCGTCGGCACTGGCGGGCGCCACGCTGGCGCCACCGTGGCACCACGTCGTGCGGACGTCGCTGAACCGCTTGCCCGCAACTCACCGCACGTCGCCGTGCCCCGCCCCGCCCGTCGGCGGGACGCCGCCCACACCCACACCCACAACCTCCACACCCACCCCGCCCACACCAAGAGGACGGAACAGCCATGCCTCATTTCGACTTCGAGACACCCGAACCGGTCTCCGCCACGGTCGAGTTCGACATCGGGACCGTCCGGATCATCGCCGGCAAGCGCACCGACACCGTCATCGAGGTGCTGCCCGCCAACGCGGCCGAGGCCGTCGACGTACGGGCCGCGGAGCAGACCAAGGTCACCTGCGCGGGCGGCACCCTCCAGGTCAAGGGCCCGCGCAAGCGCTCCCTGTTCGGCCGGAGCGGTTCGCTCGACGTGCGCATCGAGCTGCCCGCGGGGTCGGACGTCCACGGCACCTCCCCCATGGGGGACTTCCACTGCACCGGTCGCCTCGGGGAGTGCCGGATCAAGACCTCCTACGGTGACGTCCACGTCGACGAGGCCCACACCGCTTTCCTGCGGACCGACCTGGGCGACATCCATGTGAGCCGGGTGACCGGGGACGCCGAGGTCATCGCGGCCGGCCGGATCGAGGTGGGAGAGGTCGCGGGCGCGGCGACGGTCAAGAACGGCAACGGCGCGACCACGATCGGCGAGGTCACCGGCGATCTGACGGCCAATTCGTCCAACGGCAGGCTCTCCGTGGGCGTCGCACACGGCGGCGTCGAGGCCAAGACGGCCCACGGCGCCATCCACATCGGCGAACTGGTGCGGGGCCGCTCCAACCTGCTGACCGCCACCGGTGACATCGAGGTGGGCATCCGCGCCGCCACCGCCGCCTGGCTCGATGTGCATACGCGGCTCGGCGGGGTGCGCAACACGCTCACGCCGTTCGACGGCCCCGGCGCGGGCGAGGAAACGGTCGAGGTCCGTGCGCGCACGGGCGTCGGCAACATCGAGATCCGCCGCGCCTGATCCCCGGATCGCTTCCCTCCACAGCGGTTCTCCTCAACGGCTCAGCGGTTCTCCTCAGCGATTCTCCTCAGCGGTTCTGCTCAACAGTTCAGCGGTTCTCCTCAGCGTTTCTCTTCGACGAAGTCCTCCGTAACTGAGACGAAAACCGAGACGAAGTCCTCCACAACAGAACAGAGAGAGAAGGAAGTGACGTGACATGACGTCCTCAAGCCCGTCTTCCGCGCCGGCCCCGTCCTCCGCGACCGCACCCGTCGCCCCGGTGGCCACGGCGCCCGCCCCGGTGACCCCCGCCCCCGCGATCACCGCCGTCGGGCTCACCAAGTCGTACGGCGACAAGACCGTCCTCGACGGCATCGACCTCCGCATTGCCGAGGGCACCGTCTTCGCCCTCCTCGGGCCCAACGGCGCGGGCAAGACCACCACCGTCCAGATCCTCTCCACCCTCCGCACCGCGGACGCCGGCCTGGCCCGCGTCGCGGGACACGACGTGCGCGACGCGGCCGACGCCGTACGGGCCGCGATCGGCGTCACCGGCCAGTTCTCGGCCGTGGACGATCTCCTCACCGCCAGGGAGAACCTGCTGCTCATGGCGGACCTGCACCACCTCGACCGCCGGGAAGGCCGCCGGCGCGCCGCCGAACTCCTGCACCGTTTCGAACTGACCGAGGCGGCCGGCAAGCCCGTCGCCACCTTCTCCGGTGGTATGCGCCGCAAGCTCGACCTGGCGATGACGCTGGTCGGCAACCCCCGGATCATCTTCCTCGACGAGCCGACCACCGGCCTCGACCCGCGCAGCCGGCGCACCATGTGGGACATCATCCGCGGCCTGGTCGCCGACGAGGGCGTCACCATCTTCCTCACCACGCAGTACCTGGAGGAGGCCGACCAACTCGCCGACCGGATCGCCGTATTGGACGGCGGGAAGATCGTCGCCGAGGGCACCGCGGAGGAGCTCAAGCGCCGTATCCCGGGCGGCCACATCCGCCTGCGGTTCGCCGACGCGCACGGCCTCGAAGCGGCCGCCGCCCTCTTCGATCCCGGTGCCGCCGGCTTCGACCCTTCTTCCTCCTCCGGTCCCTCCGCCTCCGCCTCTGCCTCCGCCTCCGCCTCTTACGGTTCCGTCGGCCGGGACGCCGAAGCGCTCATCCTGGACGTGCCCAGCGACGGCAGTATCCCCGCCCTGCGCTCCGTGCTCGACGCGCTGGACGACGCCGCCATCGAGGCGGAGCGGCTCACCGTGCACACGCCCGATCTCGACGACGTCTTCCTCACCCTCACCGGTCCCGCCGCGTCCGGCCGCGCCGCCAACTCCCCGAAGGGGCAAGCCCGATGAGCACGCTGTCCTACGCCGCGTGGGACTCCGCGACGATGCTGCGGCGCAACCTCAAGCACGCCCTGCGCTACCCGTCCATGACGGTGTCGGTCGTCGCGATGCCCGTGCTGATGCTGCTGCTGTTTCAACTACGTCTTCGGCGGTGCCCTCGGCGCCGGTATCGGCGCCACGTCCAGCGGTACCACCGACTACATCGACTACGTGGCGCCCGGCATCATCCTGATGGCGGCGACCTCGGGGGCGGTGGCCACCGCCGTCTCCGTCTGCGTCGACATGACGGAAGGCATCGTCAACCGGTTCCGGACCATGGCGATCTCCCGGGCCTCGTTCCTGACCGGGCATGTCGTCGGCAGTGTGATCCAGACGATGGTCAGCATCGCGCTGGTGATCGGGGTGGCCCTCCTGATGGGCTTCCGGCCCGACGCCACCCCGGTGGAGTGGCTGGCGGCGGCCGGCGTCCTGGCCCTGCTCACCCTTGCGCTTTCCTGGTTGGCGGCGGCGATGGGTCTGGTGGCGAAAAATGCAGAAACAGCGAGCAATATGCCCATGCCACTGACGTTCCTGCCGTTCCTCGGCAGCGCGATCGTCCCGCCGGAGTCGATGCCCACCGGGCTGCGCTGGTTCGCCGAGTACCAGCCGTTCACCCCGGCCATCGAGACCCTCCGGGGCTTGCTGATGGGCACCGAGATCGGCACCAGTGGCTACCTCGCCGTCGCCTGGTGCCTCGGCCTCAGCCTGGTCGGCTACCTGTGGGCGCGCACGGCCTTCAAGCGCGGCGTCGAACGCTAGCCGTCGGCGCCACGGCCACGACGCCCGCCGCGAGACCCACCACACCCCCCGCCACGACGCCCGCCGCGACAGCCGTCGTGACACCGCCACGCCACCCGCCGTGACACCCGCCACGACGCCCGCCGCGCCACCGCTGCGTCATCGCCGCGAGACCCACCACGCCACCGCCGTGACACCGCCGCGCCACCGCCACGCCCCCCACCACGACACCCGCGTCCCCGCACCGCACGAGAACTCCCGGAGCACCGCCGTGTACCGCCCCGCCTCGCACCACCCGTTACGGCACACCACCACTCACCACAGGAGGACGAAGCCCCATGCGTAACGAACCGCCGACCACCCCCACCGCCCCCGTCACCGACCTGCCCCTGACCCGCCCCACCGGGTGCCCCTTCGACCCGCCCGCCGAACTGGCCCGGCTGCGCGAAGAACAGCCGCTGCGGCGGATGCGCTACCCCGACGGCCACGAGGGCTGGCTGGCCACCGGCCACTCCGCGGTCCGGGCGATCCTCGCCGACCAGCGCTTCAGCGCCCGCTACGAACTCATGCACCTGCCGATACCGGGCGCGCCCCCGTCGCTGCCCCCGGCCCCGGTCGGCGACCTCACCGGGATCGACGCACCCGAGCACACCCGCTACCGGCGGCTGCTGATGGGCAAGTTCACGGTCCGCCGGATGCGCGAACTCACCGCCCGCGTCGAGGAGATCACCGCCGAGCACCTGGACGCCATGGAGCGCCGGGGCGGCCCGCTGGACCTGGTGGAGGCGTTCGCGCAGCCCGTTCCCGCGCTGATGATCTGCGAGCTCCTCGGGGTGCCGTCCGCCGACCGCGACGTCTTCCAGCGCCATACGGCCCTCGTGACCGACCACGGCGTCACCCAGGAGGAACGGACGACGGCCTATCTGGCGATCCAGGAGATCCTGCACGAGCTGGTGGTGGCCAAACGGAACCGGCCCACCGACGATCTGCTCGGCGACCTGGCGCAGAGCGGCGAACTCAGCGACGAGGAACTCGCCGGCATCGGCACCTTCCTGCTGGGCGCCGGCCTCGACACCACCGCCAACATGCTCGCCCTCGGCACCTTCGCCCTGCTGTCCCACCCGGAACAGCTCGCCGCGCTGCGCGGGGACCCGGAACTCGCCGACCGGGCCGTGGAGGAGCTGATGCGCTATCTGAGCATCGCCGACATGGGGCTCCGTGCGGCCCTGGAGGACGTCGAGGTGGCGGGGCAGCTGATCAGGGCGGGTGAGTCGGTGACCCTGTCGCTCCAGGCCGCCAACCGGGACCCGGCGCGGTTCCCCGCCCCCGACACCCTTGACCTGCGCCGGAAGGCGACCGGGCACCTGGGCTTCGGCCACGGCAGCCACCAGTGCCTGGGCCAGCAGCTGGCCCGCGTCGAGATGCGGGTCGCCTTCCCGGCGCTGCTCACCCGGTTCCCGACGCTGCGACTGGCCGTTCCGCCGGAGGACGTACCGCTGCGCACCGCCTCGAACATCTACGGCGTGCACCGGCTCCCGGTCACCTGGGACGAGGCCTGAGCCCCCTTCCGCCCCGGCCCGTTGCCGGCCACTGGTCCGTCTTCCGGCTCACTGCTGCTCACTGCTCACTCCTTGAGCCAGAAACTGGTGGCGTCGAGCCAGGCGTCGAGCAGCGCCTCATCGCCGAGGACCTCGACGCCGCCACCGGCGCTCCCGGGGGCGAACCGCCGGCCGTAGACGAACAGCAGCAGGTCGGCGAGGGGCCCTTGGGCGGTGACGGTGGCCGGGCCGCCGCCGCGGCGCGAGACGAGCGTGTCGCCGCCCAGACGGACCAGCCATTCCGCGCCGGCCTCGGACGCCGTATCGGTGGCCCGGAAGCACAGGGTCCGGCCGCCGGCCAGAAGGGCGGGCAGATCGGGCCTGGTCTCGAATACGGGGGGCAGGTGGCCGAAGCTCATCCACTCGTCCAGGGCGTCGAGGGCGACCTCGTCGTCCACGGTGAAGTCCGCTCCGACGGCGAACGCCGCGTCCGCGCGGTGCACCACCGTTTCGTGGGTCATACGGCGGGCCCAGAACACCGGCGTGCCACCGGGGGCCACGGTCCACACCGCGGCCTCCGGCCCCGCTGTCCGCAGCGCGTCCGCCAGTTGCCCGGCACCCTCGGTGAGCCATGCGGCGAGTTCGGCCGGATCCTGGTCCGTCGCGTCGGAGACATTGTTGATCCGCTCCTCGGAGACCGGCCCGGTGGCCCGGGTCCGGACGATCGTCTCCACCCAGCGATGCGCTTCACCGAGGTGGCGCAGCAACTGACCGAGGTTCCATCCCGGACAGGCCGGGACAGGGACGGACAACTCCGCACCCTCCACGTGGGACACCAACAGGCCGGTCTGAGCGACGATTTCGCCACAGCGGCGCTCATAACTCATCGACCCCATCGAACCCCTCCCGATCCCATCGAACCGATCGAAGTCATCGGACCGATCGGAATCACCGGACCGATCCAAGCCTTCGGACCGATCCAAGCCTTCGGACCGGTCGAAGTCATCGGATCGATCCAAGCCCTCGGACCGATCCAAACCCTCGGACCGATCGAAGCCCTCGGACCGATCCAAGCCATTGAAGGAGGCATGGCGCCACGATAGGACGCCACCGGACCGGCCCCCACCTGATTTCCCACCAGAAGGGCCCCGCCCCTGGGCCAAGCAGTGCGGCGCTATCCCGGCCACGCCCCGACGATCACCGTGGCGTACAGCTCCTCCGAGCGGGCGATCCGCGGACGCAGCCCCGCACCGGTGAACGCCTCGACGGCCCGCGGCGCCTGCCGTTCGCTCGTCTCGACCAGCAGATGACCGCCGGGCGCCAGCCACTGCGGGGCGGCCCCGGTCACCCGGCGCAGCACATCGAGCCCCTCCTCCCCGCCGTCGAGCGCCACCAGCGGCTCGTACTCACGGGCCTCCGCAGGCAACAGCGCCACCTCTTCGGTCGGTACGTAGGGCACGTTGGCCACCAGGACGTCGACGCGGCCGCGGAGCCCCGGTGGCAGCGGGCCGAAGAGGTCGCCCTCATAGACCTCGCCGCCAACGGGCCCGACGTTGCGGCGGGCACAGCGCACCGCGGCGGGCTCGACATCGGCCGCGTACAGCTCGACCCGCTCCAGACCGGCGGCCAGCGCGGCGCCCACCGCTCCGGAGCCGCAGCACAGATCGACGACCACGGTGGGCCGCCGACGCGCCCCGGGCTCCAGGCCGCCGGACGGGCGCCGCAGGCCGAGCGCCTGCTCCACGAGGAACTCCGTACGGCGACGCGGCACGAAGACACCGGGGTCGACGGCGATCCGCAGCCCGCAGAACTCCGCCCAGCCCAGGACGTGTTCCAGGGGCCGGCCGAGGGCGCGACGTTCCACCATGGCGGCGAGCTCCTCGGGCGTACGGGCGGTGTCGCACAGCAGCGCCGCCTCGTCCTCGGCGAAGACACAGCCGGCAGCACGCAGCCTGGCGACGACCTCCGATGCCGGACCGCGACACGCGCCTTGTGAGGAGGGGCCCGGGCGCAGGGAGGGTGCTGACAAAGTGCGTGAGTGGCCTGATGGGCCAGAGGAGCCTGAAGGGCCTGAAGGGTATGAAGGGGCCGAAGGGGCCGAAGTGCCTGAAGGACCGGAAGTATCTGAAGGGCCTGAGGGTCGTGACAGATGCTGTGACGGCATGAGTGGTGAGCCTTTCGGGGCGCCGAGGCGGGCCCGGCTCACCTGTGCCGGAAGGTCACCTGAGGCGGTGGACCACGCGGACGGGAGACGGGCGCGCCTGCCTGAACTGGCGGGGTATCGGTCTCACCTCCTCGGTCACTCCACTACTGGGACGGCACAGAGTACCTGACGGCGTGTGAGCGGATGTCACCCGTCCGAACTGATTTTCAGGCCAGTCCCGCACTGAGTCGACGCCGCGCCCCTGCCGCTGCGCCTGGAACACCGCGACCTGGACGCGGCGCCCCTGACGCGACGCCCCTGACATGACGCACCTTGCCTGCCACGAGGCGCTGGCACCGGCCTGGTCCCGCGAACTGGCCCGCGCCCCGGTCCCGCGACCCAGATCGATGCCGCCGGCGCAGCACCGTGTTGACTTGGAGCGCACTCCAACTCCTACCGTCCAGACGGGATTGCTTGTACGACCAGCCCGAAGCCCGTCCAGGAGGTACCAGCACCATGACCACGACGACCATTCCGCCGCGCAAGCTCGGTGAGCTGGAGGTATCCGCGCAGGGCCTCGGCTGCATGGGGATGAGCCACGGCTACGGGCAGTCGGACGACGCGCAGTCGATCGCTACCGTAAACCGGGCGCTCGACCTCGGCGTCACCTTCCTGGACACCTCCGATTTCTACGGCGCCGGGCACAACGAGGAGTTGATCGGCCGGGCCATCGCCGGACGGCGGGACGAGGTCGTGCTGGCGACGAAGTTCGGGTTCGCCAACCGGCTCGGCGAGCCGACCGCGATCCGGGGCGACGCGGCATACGTACGGCAGGCATGCGACGCGTCGCTGCGCCGCCTCGGGGTCGACCACATCGACCTCTACTACCAGCACCGGGTCGATCCCCAGGTGCCGATCGAGGAAACCGTCGGGGCGATGGCCGAGCTCGTCGCGGCAGGCAAGGTGCGTCACCTCGGACTGTCCGAGGCGAGCGCGGCGACGCTGCGCCGGGCGCATGCGGTGCACCCGATCGCCGCGCTGCAGAGTGAGTGGTCGCTGTGGACCCGGGATCTGGAGCAGGAGGTCGCGCCGGTCTGCCGGGAGCTCGGGATCGGTCTGGTGCCCTTCTCGCCGCTGGGACGCGGGTTCCTGACGGGGCGCTACACCAGCGTCGAGGGGCTGGCCGAGTCGGACGTGCGCCGCACCCAGCCGCGGTTCGCCGACGGCAACCTGGAACACAACCTGGCCATCGTCGAGAAGCTGAACGAACTCGCCGCGCAGAAGGGAGTCACTGCCGGACAGCTCGCGCTGGCCTGGGTGCAGTACCGCGGGGACGACGTGGTGCCGATCCCCGGCACCCGCCGGCAGAAGTACCTGGAGGAGAACATCGGGGCGCTCGCCATCGAGCTGTCCGCCGAGGACCTCGCCGCCATCGACGCCGCGGCCCCGGCCAACCAGGTCGCCGGAACCCGGTACGACGAGGTGAGCCTGAGCTTCGTCGACGGCTGACCGGCCGCGGGCGGGCCCGGCCCGGCTCCGCAGGCTGGTTCCGCCGCTGGTTCCGCCGGCTGGTTGCGTCGGCTGGTTCCGCCGGTTGGTTGCGTCGGCTGGGTCCGCCCTCTGTCTACCTGTCTACTGTCTACGCTGGCGACATCACCTCGTAGAGGTTGCCGGAGTCGTCGGTGAAGAACAGGCCGCGGGGGCACAGCGGGTGGTCGGTGCGGCAGTTGTCCGGGGTGGCGGGGCCGTTGCCGTAGGGAATGCCGGCCGCCTCGATGCGGGAGAGGATCCCGTCGAAGGTCTCGGGATCCACGTCGAAGGCGAGATGGTGGCCTTCGGCGTCCGGCACGGTCATGAAGTCGAGGGTGAGGGTCTCATTGACCCGAACCGGCGCGAAATGCCCCAGCCGCCCGGCCGGCGGAAGCTCCGCCAGCCCCATGACCTGCGCAAAGAACCGAGCAGCCGCCCGGTGATCGATGGCCGGAACGATGGTGTGGTTGAGGGTCACGGGCATGTGGGACTCCTGAGGGTCGAGGTCGGGCGACCGCGGTCGCTCGTCGGTGCCGGGCATGACGAGTGACCGCGGTTGCTCGTCGGTGTCGGGCACGGTTGCTTGTCGCTGCCGGGCGTGATCCTTCGGCGTTGCCGGGCGCGGCCGTTTGTCGGTGTGGGGCGTGGTCGTTCGCCGCGGCTGGGCGTGGTTGCTCGTCGGGCGTTCGTTGTGGCCGCGGCCACGGCCGTGGCTGGGGGTGGGGCCTACGGGGCCGTGGCGATGTGTCGTTGCCCGGGCGCGGCGGTTGGCCGTTCGTGGGGCGGGTGATGCCTCGTCGCCGGGGTGCGGGGTGCGGGGTGCGGAGTGCAGGGTGCGGGCGTGGGGTGCTTGCCTCAGTGTCCGGCCCCGGTGGTGGGCCATTGCTGGGTGCGTGCGGTTAGGCGTCGTAGCCGGGGCGTGGCGGATCGTAGGTGCTGCCGGGGTGCGTACGGGTTCGTCGGCGCCGCCCGTTCCGCGGGTTTGTGGTCGCCGGGGGCGCAGCGGTGACTCGTTGGCGGCCGGCGGTGCGTCGGCGGTGCGGCGGTGCGTCGATTGTGTGCCGGGTGGGGCCCGTTGGCCGGGGCGGGCGGGCGCCAGCGCGTCGGGGTGTTACGTGTCGTTGCCGGGGTGGGTGAGGGTGCCGTGGAGGAGGACGGCGATGAGTTCCTCGCTGGTGAGGGGGGTGTCGGCCTCTGAGACGGGGGTGGGGAGGCGGGTGAAGAGGAGGCCCAGGAAGGCGCTGGCGACCTTCTCGGGGGCCAGCCGGAAGGCGTCCCGGTCCGGTTCGATCAGCTCGGTGACGGCTTGGCGTAGCGCGGCGGCGGACCGGGCCCGTGGGTCCTCCGGCGGTCCGTCCGGCTTGGTCCCGGTCTCCGGGGCGACGGTCCCGGGCTCGCGGCCGCGGCCGCGGAGGTGGCCGGAGGCGTGCAGGGCGCCGACGACCGTACCGATCCGCTCCATGTGGGCGCGCAGCGCCTCGGCCGCTTCCGTCAGCCGGGCGGCCAGCGGCTCGTCCAGGGAGACCGAGGCCAGTTCGCGCAGGACGTGGTCCGTGCTGACCGCCTCGCGGACGCAGGCGTCCAGTACCTCGTCCTTGTCCTTGAAGGCCCGGAAGATCGTGGCCTCGCCGATGCCCGCCGCGCGGGCGATCTGGCTGGTGGTGACGGCCGCGCCGTACTCCGCCACCAGCGGCAGCGCGGCGGCCACGATCATGGCCCGGCGCTGTTCCACACTCATGCCGGGTGCGCGCCGGCGTGCAGGTTGGGGGGTCATGCCTCCAGAATACGGAGTGAGTGCTCACTCCGTCAATCATCTACCACCCACGCCGGGCCGCGCGCTGCGCATGGCCGCCGTTCGCTCTTTAGACTTCTTGCAGCGGATTTCTTGCCGCGGTGCGGATTTCTTGCGGCGGGGCTTGCCGTTTGCGGAGTGGGATTTTGCCGGGGTGCCCCGGCGTGGAGTGCGCTGGTGCGGGTGCTCTTGCCGTCGCATGCGGAAGGCGGCGTGTCATGGACTGGAAGCTCGAACTGGTGCCGGTTCCGGTGGCCGATGTGGAGCGGGCCAAGCGCTTCTACAGCGAGCAGCTGGGCTTCGCCGTCGACCATGACGTCTCGGTCGGCGGCCAGGCGCGCATCGTGCAGCTGACGCCGCCTGGATCCGAGTGCTCGATCGTCATCGGTGCGGGTACGGGGGTCACCGACGTGCGGCCCGGTTCCGTGCAGGGCCTCCAGCTGGTGGTGTCCGATGTTGCCGCGGCCCGGGCGCAGTTGGTCGAGCGGGGCGTGGCGGCGAGCCCCGTGCAGCACGTCGAGGACGGCGCGCTGGCCGACGGGCCCGGCGGGACGTGGAACTCGTTCGTCTACTTCACCGACCCCGACGGCAACGGCTGGTCATTGCAGGAGGGGCCCACCGGCGGCGGGCAGGGACCTGCCGGCGACGGGTAGGGGCCCACCGGTAACGGGCAGGGGCCCACGGGCGGCCAGGATGCTGGGCGGGTTCGGCCCCCATCCCAACGCGCCATCCCAACCCCCGCAACCCACCCACCATCCCACCGCCCCATCCCCACGCCGCGGCTGCGCCCGGGTCTCGCACCGCCCTTCGCCCCGTCCTTCACGCCGCACTTCGGCCCGCCTCCCCCCACCCGAAGTCGTGTCTACGATCGGGGGATGGCGACGGTTCGGGAGCAGGAAGCATTTCTGCGGGCGTTCCACGCGGCGCACCCCGCGGTGACGGTACGGGCGATGGCGCACGGACGGGCCGAGGACGGACGGTCGAGTTACGAGATCCTCCGGGACCGGGTGGCGGCCTGCGACCGGGTGCTGGATCTCGGGTGCGGTGACGGTCTGTTGCTCGAACTCCTCGCCGAGCGGGGACGGCGGACCGACCGGGCGCTGGCCGACCGAGAGCTGGCCGACCGGGCGCTGACCGATCGAGAGCGGACCGACCGGGCACTGACCGACGGAGAGCTGGCCGACCGGGCGCTGACCGATCGAGAGCGGACCGACCGGGCACTGACCGACGGAGAGCTGGCCGACCGGGCGCCGGCCGACCGAGAGCTGGCCGGACTTGACCTGGCCGCTGAGGAGTTGGCGTTGGCCCGCCGCCGCCCCGGTCTCGCCCGCGCCGACCTGAGGGCCGGGCGGGCTCAGCAACTCCCCTTCGAGGACGGCCGCTTCGACGGCTGTGTGTCCCATATGGCGCTGATGCTGATGGGCGACATCGAGCAGGTCGCGGCCGAGGTGGCACGGGTGCTCGCGCCCGGCGGCACGCTGGCGGTCGCCTTGGGTGGCGGAGCGGCCGGGGGTGAGGCGTATACGGCGTTCCTGCGAGTGGCGCGGCCGCTGTTCGCGGCCGCACCCGCCGACCAGCGAATTCCCTCGCTCGGCGACCGACGGCTGCGGAACCGTGAGGGGTTCGACGCGGTGTTCGGCCCGGCCGGATTCGGGCCCGTGCGCTGGGAGACCGTACGGATCGATCTGACCGGACCACCGGAGCGTGTCTGGGCGACCATGGGCGGCTTCTACGATCTGGGGCCGCTCGACCCCGCCGTCACCGCGGACCTACGGACCCGTTTTGAGCGGGAGGCGGCGTCCCTGGCCCTGCCGGACGGCCGGATCCCCTGCGCGATGCGGGTGCATATCGCCACGGCGATGCGGGTGCATATCGCCACGGCGGTGCGGGGGGCGTAGTCACGGGGAGGTGCGTAGTGACGTGCGGTGCGGGGTGCCGCCCCAAGGCCCCAACCCCCGAGGCCCAAACCCCCCAACGCCCCAACCGCCATGGCCCCAACGCCCCAACACGCCAACGCCACAACACCCCACCTCCCCACCCCCTACCCCGGATGCCGTTGACCGTAAGTGGCCTCCAAGTGGGGCATGTGGGCGGTGCCCCAGGCGCCGAGGGGGGCGAGGGCCTCGTTGAGGGAGCGGCCGGCCTCGGTGAGGGAGTATTCGACCCTCGGCGGCACCTCGGGGAAAGTCTCGCGGTGCACGATGCCGTCGGCCTCCAGCTCGCGCAGCTGCTGGGTCAGGACCTTCTCGGTGATCTTCGGCAGACCGCGGCGCAGTTCGCCGAACCGATGGGGGCGCTCGGCCAGCGCCCACAACAGCAACACCTTCCATTTGCCGCCGATGACGTCCACCGCGGCGTCCAGCCCACATTCGTACGGCTTGTTGCGTGTGCTCATGACCGGCCCGGCTCCCCCTGATGGCGTTCTGACGAGTTCCGGCGAGTTCTTGCGCGTCGTGGCGGGGTCCGACGGGTCCCGGCTGGGCCCGACGGGCTACGGCGGGTCCCGACGGGTTACGAGGGGCCCTGATGCGTTCTGACGCGCTCCTCTCGCCGGAGCAAGTATCCAGGGCCGGGAGGCGGTTGGGGCGGGTGACGGTCGGTACGCCCTCACAGGCCCTGGGCGGCCATCCACTCCGGGTCCGGGTCGATGGTCTGGAGGACCTCGATCAGGGTGCCCTCGGGGGCCCAGACGTTGAAGCGGCGCTGCCCCCAGGGCTCGTCGCGCAGCGGTACGGCGATCGGCACCCCCTTGTCGCGCAGGGCGGCCTCCTCGGCCGCGGCGTCCTCCACCAGGAAGCCGAGGAGGGCGCCGGCGGTCTTCTGGTGGCGGAAGTCCGGCGGCATGGCCTCGTGCCCGCGCAGGGTGAAGTCCAGGGCGCAGTCGGGGTGTTGGGGGTGCTGGAGGCTGGCGTACCAGTCGAGCTCGACGAGTGGCTGGAAGCCGAAGTGGTCGACGTAGAAGCGGGTGCTGGCCGCGACGTCGTCGGTGAGCAGGGCGGTGCCGAACTTGGCGAAGCGCATAAGGATCCTCTCCGGGCGCGACCGGGCGGTCCGGCGGCGCGGTGGTGTGCCACCGGATCGGGGCGGTCACGGCCACCACCCACCGGTGCAACGACTCCAGTTGTAGTACTCTGGGTGTAGTGGTTGCAAGCCTTTTTGAAAATTAGGTCGGCAAAGTGCGAGGTGGGCGAGATGGTGCGTAATCCGGAGCGGCGGGCGGCGTTGGTGGATGCCGCGATCGAGGTGCTGGCGCGGGACGGTGCGCGCGGGCTCACCTTCCGGGCCGTCGACGCGGCCGCGGAGGTGCCCGGTGGCACCGCGTCCAACTACTTCACCAGCAGGGACGATCTGCTGGCCCAGGTCACCGGGCAGATCCACCAGCGGATCGCGCCCGACCCGGACGAGGTCGCCGAGGTGATGGCAGCGCCGCGCAACCGGGCGCTGGTGGTTGAGCTGATGCGGTGGATCAACCGCCGGGTGACCGAGAACCGCACCGGCTATCTGGCGATGCTGGAGCTGCGGCTGGAGGCGACCCGCCGCCCCGAGCTGCGGGCCGAGCTGACCCGGGTCATGCGGGCGACGTTCGACGAGAACCTCAGCTTCCATCTGGAGAACGGACTGCCCGGCGACCCGACCGCCGTGACGCTGATGTATCTCGCCATGACCGGGCTGATGCTGGAGCAGCTCACCCTGCCCGGTGTGGTGCCCGTCGAGGAGACCGACGGGCTGATCGCGGCACTCGTCGACCGCGCGATCGGGCCGGCGGGGAAGTCCGAGTAACCCCGAATGGCCGAGTAACCCCTAATAGCCAAGTAACCCCGAATGGCGGGGTCCGCCCCCGAGCCCGAATATCGGAGGCCACCAAGCTGGCCCTCAGCCCGTAAGGGCGCGCCCTACCCCCGTGAGGGTGCGCCCTGCGTCCCCGTAAGGGTGCGCCCCGAGCCCCCGTAAGGGTGCGCCCGGCGGTGCGCACCAAGTCCCGTAGGGGCGCGGCCCGGCCTCCCCGGGGGTGCGGCCTAGCCCCCGTAAGGGCGGGCCGTGCGGGCCTGGCGGAGGGCCAGGGCCCACCACTCCAGCTGGCCGAGCAGGGCGCCGGCGGCCTTTTCGGCGGGGGCCGGGTCGTGCAGCCGGCCCTCGTCGTCGAAGAGGTTGCCGGCCAGCGCGAAGCTCACCGTTTCGCGCACCGTCGTCGCGTGCAACTCGGCGAAGACCAGCCGCAGTTGCTCGACGGCACGGAGGCCGCCGGAGATCCCGCCGTACGAGACGAAGCCGACCGGCTTGGCCTGCCACTGCGGGAACAGCAGGTCGATGGCGTGCTTCAGCGGGGCCGGGAAGGAGTGGTTGTACTCGGGGGTGATCACCACGAACGCGTCCGCCTCCTCCACGCGCTTGGCGAAGGACTCGTACTCCTCGCTGCCGTGCCGCAGCTCGTACGGGCGGATCTCGGCCAGATCGATCACGTCGAGGTCGACATGGGCGCGGGTCTCCGCCTGCCGGGTGAACCAGTTCGCGATGACGGGCGCGAACCGGCCCTCCCGGGTGCTGGCGACGATGACTGCGAGGCGGTAGGTGTGCTCGGACATGCGGGTCCTCCGTGGCGGGGTGGCCGGGCGGCCGGGGTGGTGGACGGCGGGCTCGCCGTCGGGACCCGACGCTAAGACCTCAAGCAAAGTTGAGGTCAAGCGCGCCCCAGGACCGCCGCCACGGAGGCCGGCGCTACGGGACCGTCGCCACGGAGGTCAGCGCTACGGGACCGTCGCCACGGAGGCCGGCGCTACGGGACCGCTGCTACAGGGGCCGCCGCCACGGAGAGCTCGCCCGACGGATCACTCCACGCCGATCGCTCGACGCCAGTAACTCGACCCCGATCACTCCACGCCGATCACTCCACGCCGAACAGCTTCAGCAGCTCCGTCTTCTGGAACATCTGCGCCGTCTCGATCGCCGACGGCGCGCCCGCCGAGGGGTCGGCCCCGTGCGCCATCAGCACCTTGACGACCTCGTCGTCGCCCTTGAACACCGCACCGGCCAGCGGCGTCTGGCCGCGGTCGTTGGGGCGGTCGGGGTCGGCGTCGCGCTGCAGCAGCGCCTCCACCGTCGCCGGGTGGCCGTGGTACGCCGCCAGCATCACGAGCGAGTCGCCCTTGTCGTTCGTCAGGTTGGCGGGCACGCCGGCGTCCACGTACGCGGCGACGGTGTCGGTGTCTCCGTGCCGCGCCAGGTCGAACACCTTGGACGCGAGCTGCAGTACCTCGGGGTCATGCGCATGCTCGATCGACTCGGGCCCCTGCGGCTGGGGATTCGCGTCGCTCATGGTCGCCGGCCTCCTGCTGTCGTGGGTGTTGTCGTGGGTGTTACGTGCATGTCAGTGCGGGACGAGTGTGCGGCACCGTGGTACTGCGTGGTACCTGCGCGGTACGTCCTTGATACCTGTGCGGTACCTGCGTGCACTTGTTTCCTGCACCGTCATCGCCACTTTATGCAGGCCACCGCCCTTCCGGCAGCGCCAGCGCACCCGGCGCCGGCGCCAACCCCAGCGGAGTCGGCACCGGCACGCCACATCAGCCCACTTCCTCGGAACGCACCGCCTCAGCCCGTCACGTGAGAACGCCACCTCAGCCCGTCACGTGAGAACGCCACCTCAGCCCGATACGTAAGAACGCCGCCGCAGCCCGTTGCGTCAGAACGCCGCGCGGATCTCGCCCACCCGGACCCCGCCGCCCAGCAGCGGGACCTCCGCCAGACGGGACAGCACCGGCGCGTCGACGCCCATCAGGCGGAGGGTGCGGGCGAGGACCGGGCCGAGGGCGCGACCGGCACCGTCGTCGATCTTGAACGCCAGCGCCCGGCCGTCCGGCAGGGCCACCGCCTGGACCGCCTCGGCGCCCATCTTCGACAGCGTGCCGGGCAGCTCCTGCATCAGCCAGGTGTCGGGGCGGCGGGTGCCGGCGACGTACTCCGGGTGGGCGCGCATCGCGTCCGCCACCAGCCGCTCCGGCGTGCCCGGGTCCGCCAGTACGAAGTGCCGGAACGAACGGGCCAGGCCGGTCAGGGAGAGCGAGAGCAGCGGGGCGCCGCAGCCGTCCGTACCGACGTGCGCGACGTCCTCGCCGCTCGCGCCGCGCACGGCCTCGGTCACCAGCTGCTGCAGCGGATGCGCCGGGTCCAGGTACGAGGCCAGCGGCCAGCCGTTGCGCGCCGAGGCGGCGAGCATCGCGGTGTGCTTGCCCGAGCAGTTCATGGCCAGCCGGTCGCGGACCTGGCCCGCGGCGAGGTACGACTCCGCCTCCTCCGGGTCCAGCGGCAGGTCGGGCGGCGTCTGGAGCTGGTCGGCGGTCAGCCCGTGCTCGGCCAGCATGGTCCGGACGAGATCGAGGTGGAAGGCCTCGCCGGAGTGGCTCGCGGCGGCCAGTGCCAGCCGCTCGCCGGACAGCTCAAGGCCGGCCCGCAGTACGGCCGCGGCCTGCATCGGCTTGTTCGTGGAACGCGGGAAGACCGGCGCCGCCACATCGCCCAGCGCCGTCTCGACACTGCCGTCCGCCGCCAGCACCACCAGCGAGCCGCGGTGCCGGCCCTCGACGAAACCGGAGCGCACGACCTCGGCGAGGACGGGGGAGACGGCCTCCGCGGAACGCGGGGTCGGCACGGATATCGGGTGGGGCGAGGACGAGGTCATCGGCGGCCTTCCGGACGGGGACGGGGGGCGACCCGCGTCCGGAAGGCTTGTGGCCCGTCAGGACAGCAGGTCGTCCACTTGTGCTTCGCCTTCACGGTACCTGCGGGCGATTTCCGCACTGCACTCGTCGGTGGTGCGCTGCAGCGACTGACGGCGCTGCGAGACCTGGCGTTCGTAGCGGATCAGCCGGCCCATCGCCTCGTGCAGCTCCTGGTCGGTCCGCGCGGTGAGGTCGGACAGCTCGACCTCGCCGAGCATCTCGTCCGCCATCCTGCGGTACTCCTCGCTGTGCGGCGTGCCGAGCGTCACATGCCGGGCCGACGAGCGGTGCCGCGACGGCAGGTCCGTCAGGATCTCCGGCAGCCGGTCCAGCAGCGGCGAGTGCTGGGCGGTACGGCGGGCGATCTCGGCCCGCAGGATGTCGATCCGGCCCTGCAGCAGCCGCCGCAGATAGCTCAGATCGGCCTCCTCCTGCTGCGAGTCCCGGCGTACGACCCGCAGCTCGGGCAGCCCCAGGCCGGAGAGATCTGGTGTGTCGGCCGGGCGGCAGCGGTCGCGCTGCTGCGGGGGGCGGGGGTGCTGCGCCTGGCCTGCCTGGAGCATGGGGCCGTCCTTGGTGCCGGCCGGCTCACCGGGAGCCGCTGCCGTGGTCGTCGTGGTGGCTGTGGCGGATGTGGTGGGGGATGCGGTGGTGGTCGTTGACGCGGTGGGCGCCGCCGGGGCGGCCGGTGCCGTCCGTCCGGTGCCGGACGCGGTGGTGGCGGCTGGCGCCGGTGGTTCGGTCGGTTTCGTACGGCCGCTGGGTGTCGTACGGGCGCTCGGTACGGGACCGGGTGTCTGTCCGGCGCCGGCAGTGCTCATGAATGGTTCCGTCCCCTCATCCGGGCCGCGTCCAGGGCATGTTGTCCATGAAACGCACCACGTGCACGCATCGTGCCACTCTGTGCGGTCCTTCTGCAGGGCCATGGCACCCGAACGGCCCCCGTAGGGGCACGGCTGTCCGAAGCCGTACCGCCGACCGGCATGATGGCGGGTATGCGAGCCGTGGTGCAGAGAGTTGACGGAGCCCGCGTCGAGGTGGCGGGCGAGACGGTCGGGGAGATCGTCGGGGAAGGGCTGTGCGTACTGGTGGGCGTCACTCACGACGACACCCCGGAGAAGGCGGCACAACTCGCCCGCAAACTGTGGTCGGTGCGGATGCTGCAGGGCGAGAAGTCCTGCTCGGACACCGGGGCGCCGCTGCTGGTGATCAGCCAGTTCACTCTCTACGGTGACGCGCGCAAGGGCCGCCGCCCCACCTGGAACGCCGCGGCCCCCGGCCCCGTCGCCGAACCACTGGTCGACGAGGTCGTCGCCCAGCTGCGAGCGCTGGGCGCCCACGTGGAGACCGGCCGCTTCGGCGCACAGATGAAGGTCTCACTCACCAACGACGGGCCGTTCACGGTCCTGGTCGAGGTGTGAGGGCGGGGCGTTCCGCGGCATCCGACCAGCCCCGACCAGCCCCGCCGCAGTCCCCGTAGCCCCCAGAAGCCTCCGTAGGCCCGCTCGCCGGGGCTACGGCTCCACCACCACCTCCTGGGCCGCCGCGGTGCCGCCCGCGGTCAGTTGGGCGTCCACGGGGACGTTTCGCTTGACCAGGGCCAGGGCGATGGGGCCGAGTTCGTGGTGGCGGGCCGAGGTGGTGACGAAGCCGAGTTGGCGGCCTTCCTCGCCGTCGGCGGCGAGCCGGATCGGGGCGCCGTGCGGGGGCAGATGCACCTCGCTGCCGTCCAGGTGCAGGAAGACCAGCCGGCGCGGCGGCTTCCCCAGGTTGTGGACCCGGGCGACGGTCTCCTGGCCGCGGTAGCAGCCCTTCTGGAGGTGCACGGCGGTGCCGAGCCAGCCGAGCTCGTGCGGGATGGTGCGGTGGTCGGTCTCCAGGCCGAGCCGCGGGCGGTGCGCCTCGACGCGCAGCGCCTCCAGGGCCAGCACGCCGATCGCGGGCCCGTGGGCGTCCGCGAACGCCGACAGCTCAGCGCGCGGCAGGAACAGATCACGGCCGTGCGCGGTCTCGCGGACGACGGTGCCCTCGGGGACCTCGGTGATGGACCCGGCCGGCAGGTGGACCACCGCGATCTCGTCGGTCCGGTCGGCGATCTCGACCCGGTAGAAGAACTTCATGCTTTCCAGGTAGGCGATCAGCGCCTCCTGGCCACCCGGCTCGGTGTGCATCCACGTCGTTTCCCCGTCGTCGACGAGGTACAGCGCATGCTCGATGTGGCCGTGCGCGGAGAGGATCAGCGCCTCCGTGGCGTGGCCGGGCGGGAGTTCGCTGACGTGCTGGGTGAGCAGCAGATGCAGCCAGCTCAGCCGCTCGGGGCCGCTGACGGTGACCACGCCGCGGTGCGAGAGGTCCACGAAGCCGGTGCCGTCGGCGAGCGCGCGCTGCTCCCGGAACAGGTCGCCGTAGTGCGCGGCGACGCCTTCGTCGGGGGCCTCGGCGGGGACGGCGCCGGGCAGCGACAGCAGCGGGCTGACGGGTGATTGTCGCAGCATGGGCCCAGCCTACGACGCGGTCGCGGCTTTCGGCCGGGGGCGGCCTCAGCCCTCGTCGCCGACGGCCTTGGCGCGGCAGTCCGCGCACCGGCCGAAGATCGCGAAGTGCTTCATATCGGTCTCGAAGCCGAACTGTTCGCGCAGCGTCGCGGTGAACGGCTCGGCCACCGACAGGTCCGCCTCGATGACCTCGGTGCAGTCCCGGCACACCAGGTGGATGTGGTGGTGGCGGTCGGCGAGGTGGTACGTCGGCGCGCCGTGGCCGAGGTGGGCGTGGCTGACCAGCCCCAGCTCCTCCAGGAGCTCCAGGGTCCGGTAGACCGTGGAGATGTTCACGCCGCCGGCCGTCTTGCGCACCTCGGTGAGGATGTCGTCCGGGGTGGCGTGCTCCAGCCTGTCCACGGCCTCCAGGACGAGCTGCCGCTGCGGGGTCAGGCGGTATCCGCGCCTGCGGAGGTCGCTCTGCCAGTCGGTGGTCACCACACCGCCAGTGTAGGAGGGTGGACGCCGACGGGGTACGCGCCGCCGTCAGCCGCAGCGGGTGAGCCCCTGCGCGGTGCGGACGGCCGCGTGGACCAGCGGCATGCGAGGGCCCACCCCGGCGGCGCCGAGGCCGGGCCCGCACACGACGGCGCCGAGCGGCGGCCCGGCACGCCGGTGCCCGGCGGTGTCCCCCTCGCAGTCCACGGCGAGTTGTCGGGAACGTGCGCCGCCGCGGGCGATCGGACGTGCGGAAGGGGGCTTCCGCCCAACCGTTGCGGGTCGGTGCCGGACTCTCACCGGACTTCCCCCGCGGGGGCGCGTCAAGCTTTCCGTGCGGGCCGGTCAGCCCTGGTACGGAGTGCCGTCGGGGTTGAAGAAGGAGACCCCGTCCGGCATGTCGTCGGGCAGGCTCTCGGCCCACTCCTTCAGGTCGGCGACCTTCTTCAGGTGCGCGGACATGTACGGCCGCAGCGGCACGTCCGGGGTCGACTTCTCGCCGACCCACATCAGGTCGCTGTTGACGTAGCCGTAGAGCCGCTTGCCGCCGCTGTACGGGCCGGCCGAGGCGGTCCGCGCGATGGCGTCGGTGGCCAGGTCGATCTGCGGCTTCTGGTGGGCCAGCTCGCCATACCAGACCTCGACGACGCCCTGGTCCCGGATCATCACGACCTCGACCTTGCGGTCCGCGTCGACGCGCCAGTAGCCGCTCTCGCTCTCCAGCGGGCGGACCTTCGTGCCCTGGGAGTCGAGCACCCAGCTGTGCGAGTGGTACTCCAGGAAGTCACGGCCGTCGTGGGAGAAGGTGACCTCCTGCCCGAAGTTGCACTTCTCGGCACCGGGGAAGTCGGCGACGCCGGCGCCCTCCCAGTGGCCGAGGAGGAAGGCGAGCGGCACCAGGGCCGGGTTCAGGTCGGAGGGGATCTCGATCATGAGAGCTCAGGCGATCTGTAGAGAGGGGAAAGGGGTGAACCGCGTGCGTCAGCGCTGGCCCTGGTACAGCTTCGCCCAGGTCAGACCGGCGAACGCGATGACGCCGACGGCGACCAGAACCAGCAGGGTGGTGAAGAATGCCTCAAGCACGGGCGCGCTCCTTGGACGGAGTGAGGATGTAACGGACCGCTTGCGAGTCTAGTCGGCGGCATCGGCCACGGCGCTGTGAGGTCTGCCGCCCGCCCGCGCCTACTCTTGGCCCCATGGCGAAGAAGCTCGTGATCAAGGTGACGGCGGGGGCGGATGCACCCGAGCGGTGCTCGCAGGCGTTCACGGTGGCGGCGGTGGCGGCGGCCAGCGGCGTCGAGGTGTCGCTGTGGCTGACCGGGGAGTCGGTGTGGTTCGCGCTGCCCGGGCGGGCGGCAGAGTTCGAGCTGCCGCACGCGGCACCGCTGCCGGAGCTGATCGACGGCATCCGCGCGGGCGGCGGCGCGATCACGGTCTGCACGCAGTGCGCGGCCCGCCGCAACATCGAACAGAAGGACCTGATCGAGGGCGCGGGCATCGCCGGGGCCCAGGTCTTCGTCAGCGAGATCATGCCGGACGACGTCCAGGCGCTGGTGTACTGACGCTCCCGGGTGCCGACCGCGGTGCCTCGGACCGCTCCCGGGCGGTCGGGGACGCTACCGCGGGTGCTTGTCGTCGCCGCGGTCGTCGAGCTCGCGCCACCAGCGGTCCGATTCCGGGTCGCCGGACTCGTCCCACCAGCGTTCGCCGGGCTCGCGGCGGTTGCCGATGATCGCCGCGACCGGCGGGATGACCATGGCGACGACGCACATGCCGACCGCGACCGGCACCGACCACAGCCGGACCACGCCCCAGGCCAGCACGAACAGCACGAGGCACACGCCCATCAGCACGAAGTACCGGCGGTGACGGCGCTCTGCGGGCGACCGTTGGTGCGCGTACACAACTCCACGGTAAATCCGCGGGGGACCGGAAAGAAGCCGGGGCGCGGCACGGTTCCGGGCCGGAGCAGCGCGAAGGGCCGCACCCCCGCCAAGGCGTCCAAGCCTCGGGGGTGCGGCCCTCACGGCCGTACGGAAGGTACGGACAAGGGTCGCCGTCAGACGGCGATGGCGACCTCCGCCAGCCCGCCCTTCTGGGCGACGACGGTACGGTCCGCGGTGGCGCCGGGGACGAGCGCGCGCAGCGTCCAGGTGCCCTCGGCCGCGTAGAAGCGGAACTGTCCGGTCGCGGAGGTGGGAACCTCGGCGGTGAACTCGCCGGTGCTGTCCAGGAGTCGGACGTAACCGGTGACGGGCTCGCCGTCGCGGGTCACGCTGCCCTGGATCGTGGTCTCACCGGGCTTGATGGTCGAGGCGTCCGGGCCGCCGGCCTGTGCTCCACACATAGGGGTACTTCCTTGAGGGGTTCGGGGGAGAAGCCTTGTTTACTTGTTGGCGCCGAGCTCGATCGGGACGCCGACCAGCGAGCCGTACTCGGTCCAGGAGCCGTCGTAGTTCTTGACGTTGGTCTGGCCGAGCAGCTCGTGCAGCACGAACCAGGTCAGCGCGGAGCGCTCACCGATCCGGCAGTAGGCGATGGTGTCCTTGGCCAGGTCGACCGACTCCTGCTCGTAGAGGGCCGTGAGCTCCTCGTCCGACTTGAAGGTGCCGTCGTCGTTGGCGTTCTTCGACCACGGGATGTTGCGGGCGCTGGGCACGTGGCCGGGGCGCTGCGACTGCTCCTGCGGCAGGTGCGCGGGGGCGAGCAGCTTGCCGCTGAACTCGTCGGGGGACCGCACGTCGACCAGGTTCTTGGCGCCGATCGCGGCGACGACGTCGTCCCGGAAGGCACGGATGGAGGTGTCCTGGGCCTTGGCCGTGTACTCGGTGGCCGGGCGCTGGGGGACCTCGGAGCCGTCGACCAGGTCGCGGGAGTCCAGCTCCCACTTCTTGCGGCCGCCGTCGAGCAGCTTGACGCTGTCGTGGCCGTAGAGCTTGAAGTACCAGTACGCGTAGGAGGCGAACCAGTTGTTGTTGCCGCCGTAGAGGACGACGGTGTCGTCGTTGGCGATGCCCTTGGCCGAGAGCAGCCGCTCGAAGCCCGCCTGGTCGACGAAGTCGCGGCGGACCGGGTCCTGGAGGTCCTTCTTCCAGTCGATCCGGACCGCGTTCTTGATGTGGTTCTTGTCGTAGGCCGAGGTGTCCTCGTCGACCTCGACGATCACGACCTTCGGGTCCTCGAGGTGGGCCTCGACCCAGTCGGCGTCTACGAGGACGTCGCTACGGCTCATGTTCTTCTCCTCCGGGGCAGTTACGGGGGCGGTTGGGGAAGTGGCACGCGGGTACGCCGGGCGCGCGCCGGAGGCTTCCGGACGGCCCATGACGATCGTCGGGGCGCCGGAGCGGCGCGGTGCGGGGGACACGCGGGGGATTCGGCCGGAGCGGCCGGCCGGCCGGGCGAGGGGAACACCCCGTGCTCTGGCGAGCTGGGGGAAGGGCGCACCCCGTCAGACAGGGCGACAGAGCATGGCGGCGACGCGGCACAGGTCCACTGCCCGCCGCTTCGTGAGGACCGCCAGTCCCCGCGGACGGGAACGGCTCAATGCGCTCTGCATGGCACCGATCGTAGGGACGCGGAGCCGGGCATGTCACCGGCGTGTCGAATGGCGAGACGCGTCTGTCCGTGATGTGGGACGCGGTGCAGGAACGAGCGGCCTCGGGCCGGACGCCGGAGGCCGCTCGGTGGTGGGGGGTCTGGGGTACGGACCCGGCTGTCTCAGGAAATGGACGGCACGGTGGTCGGGCCCGGTCGTCGAGCGGGCGGCGGGCCGGTGGGGCGGCCCGCGCCGGGCGTCCGGGGTCAGCCGGGAAGCTTGACGTCCGTGCCGGAGGCGGAGATCGACAGCCCGTCGGCCAGCGTGGCCACCTTGTCCAGCTTCAGGTTGCCCGGCAGCTGGTCCAGCTTCCAGTCGTGGTCGGTCTGCGCCCGCACCTTCGACTCACAGCCCGGCAGCGCCCGGCACATCGCGGGCAGCCCGTCGGCCCGCAGCCGCACGGTGTTGCCGTGCACGATGCTGATCGAGCCGGTCACGTCGAGCGAGCTGAGGAGCGGCAGGTTCGGGGAGATCTTGACCTGGCTGCGGCCGTTCTTCTCGCCGCCATAGGTGATCTTGACGCCGCCGCCCGCGGCCCTGGTGAGGTCCGCGTAGGTGATCCGGGCGTTGCCGGTGGCCGTGGCCGCGCTCTCGATGGACATGTAGTCGCTGGTCAGCGCCACGTCGTGGAACTGCGCCGACAGCTTGTCGATGCGCAGCGCGTGGCCGTCCGCCCGGGCCTCGATCCCGCCGAGCTCGGCGTCCACCTCCTCCAGGTCGCGCCCGACGACCTGGGTCAGGAACGGGAAGCCCTTGATGGTGACGTCCGGGGTCCTGTCGAGTCCCTGACTGCTGCGGATCTTCTCCGCGGCCTTGTCCTCGACGAGATTCACCGCCACCCGGTCGGCGGCCACGAAGAGCCCGCCGAATATGACGACGAGGACCAACAGCACCCGTAGTGCACGCATCGAACCACTACCCCCACACTGGGCCGGCACTGCCCGGCCGGCCCGTCGCTTGGCGTGCAGGCCCCCTGCCTGCGCTCCGGAGGCCTACCCAGGGCCTGTCCGGTGGATCAGACCCTAAACGACGCCCTCCCCAAAGGGGAGCGGCGGCCGCCGGCAGGCGCGAGAAGCGCTCACCGGCGGCCGCCGCCGAGTGTCGGTGCGGGCCCGTCGGGCTAGCCCAGGGCACGCCCCAGGACGTAGACCGCGGGGGCGGCGAGGGCCAGGGGGAGGGCCACGCCGGCCGTCATGTGGACGAAGCGGGACGGGTAGTCGTAGCTGGCCACCCGCAGCCCGATCAGGGCGCAGGCGCCGGCCGCCAGGCCCAGGTCGGCCCCGGACGTGCCCAGGCCGGTCAGATGGCCGGCCGCGATGCCGGCGCCGGCCGCGGCCACCAGGGAGATCACGACCGAGACGGACGGGGGCAGCGGCAGCGCCCGGGCGAGCGTGGCCACCGCGACCCCGGCGGCGCCGACGACCACCGCGTGCGGGTTGCCGGCCAGGTGGCCGGCCGCGAGCACCGCCAGCGCGGTCGAGGTCAGACCCGCGGTCAGCGCGTACATCCGCTCGTCCGCGCTGCTGCGGTTGCGCAGCTGGAGGATCAGGACCAGCAGGCACCACACACCGAGCGTGCCGATGCAGACCAGGGGCGCGCTCGCCCGGTCCGTGGCCAGCAGCGCCGCGTCGGTGGCCAGCCCGGCCAGGAACGCCAGCGCGATGCCCTGGCGGGCCGGCCACATGCCGTTCAGCCGGAACCAGCCGGCGGCGGTGACCGCCTGGAGGAGCACCACCGGCACCGCGAGCAGCGGCCGGGCCAGCGGCGCGGTCACGGCCAGCAGCAGCGCGAGGACCGCGGTCAGCGCGGCCGGCTGGATGCCCGGCGGGATGATCGGCGAGCGGCCCTCCAGGCGGGCGCGCTGGTTGGGCGCGAGCGGCGCGGCCGGCAGCGAGGGCGGGGCGGCCGCCATGGTGGCGGTCGCGGCCGGCTGCCGGTCGGGCAGCGGCGCGGCGGGCCCGGGCTGCTCCGGTCCGAGCCGGTCGTGGCCGTAGCCGGGCTGTTCGGGCCCGGGCCGGTCGTGGCCGTACCCGTGCTGCCCGTACGGGTCGCCGTAGGCGGCCTGGGGGGCGTGCGGCGCGGTGGCCGGCCGGTGCGCCGGCTGCCCGTAGGGGTCGGGAGCGCCGTACTGCTGCTCCTGGTAGGGCGCGGGCTGCCCGTATGCGGGCGGTCCGTACTCGGGCTGCCCGTAGGGGGCCGGCCGGCCGTAGGCGTCCTGCGGGGCGTAGGGCCCGGACTGGCTGGACTGCCCGGGCTGCCCGTACGGGTCCTGCGGGGCGTAGGGGTCGTGCGGCTGGTACGGGTGGTGGCCCTGCGGCTGGTGGTCGCTCATGATCGGCTGCTCACCCTCCCGCGAACGGCGGCAGGACCTCGACGGTGCCGCCCTCGGCCAGCGGCACCCGGGCGTGGTCGCGGGTGCCCACCGGATCGCCGTCCACCAGGAACGAGCAGCGCATCAGCACGCGCGCGAACTCGGGGTTCGCGGCGTGCGCGGCGCGCGCCGCGTCGAGCGCCTCGGCGAGCGTCGCCGCCGTATAGGGCTCCTCTGCCGTGCCCGCGGCGGCCTTGGCCGCGGCCCAGTAGCGCACGGTGCCAGTTGTTGTCACGGCGGCCTCTTCGTCGTGTCGGTCGGGGGACCGCCCTCGGTGGCGGCGGCCCCGTCGTTGCCGCCTCCATGATGGCGTACGCGGCGGCCGGGGCCGCCCGGGACAAGTTCCGGTAACGGCTTTCGGCCCGCTCCTGCGGCCTTTCGGAAATTCGATTGCCGAAGGCAAGCGTTCACTTAGGCTCATTGTGTGTTGGTACGACTCGCGCGGGCGCATTTGCGGCCCCACAGGCGCTCGATGACCCTGATCGTGCTGCTCCAGCTGATCCAGACCCTGGCCACCCTCTACCTCCCCACCCTCAACGCCGACATCATTGACAACGGTGTCGTGCGGGGCGACACGGGCTACATCTTCCGTACCGGCGGATTCATGATCGCCGTCACCCTGCTGCAGATCGTCTGCGCGATCGGTGCCGTCTACTTCGGCGCCCGCACGGCCATGGCCCTCGGCCGGGACGTCCGCGCCGCGGTCTTCGACCGGGTCCAGTCCTTCTCCGCCCGCGAGGTCGGCGCCTTCGGCGCCCCCTCGCTGATCACCCGTACCACCAATGACGTCCAACAGGTCCAGATGCTGGTGCTGATGACGTTCACGATGATGGTCTCCGCGCCGATCATGTGCGTCGGTGGCGTCGTCATGGCGCTCAACCAGGACGTGCCGCTGTCCGGCCTCCTGCTGGTCATCGTCCCGGTCCTCGGGATCCTCGTCTCACTGATCGTGCGCCGGATGCGGCCGCTCTTCCGTGGCGTGCAGGAGCGCATCGACACCGTCAACCGCGTGCTGCGCGAGCAGATCACCGGCATCCGCGTGATCCGCGCCTTCGTCCGCGACGGTTACGAACGCGAGCGGTTCGCCGGGTCCAACACCGACCTCTACGACGTCTCGCTCCGCGCCGGCCGGCTGATGTCGATGATGTTCCCGCTGGTCATGCTGATCGTGAACCTCTCCAGCGTGGCCGTCGTCTGGTTCGGCGGGCTGCGCATCGACAGCGACGGGATGCAGATCGGCGCGCTGACGGCCTTCCTCAGCTATCTGATGTACATCCTCATGTCGATCATGATGGCGACGTTCATGGTCATGATGCTGCCGCGTGCCGAGGTCTGCGCCGAGCGCATCCAGGAGGTGCTGGCCACCGACTCCAGCGTCGTCCCGCCGCAGAACCCGGTCACCGCACTGCGCCGCCGCGGCGAACTGGAGCTCCGCAACGTCGAGTTCCGCTTCCCCGGCGCCGAGCAGCCGGTCCTCAAGGACATCTCGCTGACCGCCCGCCCCGGTGAGACCACCGCCGTCATCGGCTCCACCGGAAGCGGCAAGTCCACCCTCCTCGGGCTGGTGCCCCGGCTCTTCGACGCGACCGGCGGCACGGTCCTCGTCGACGGCGAGGACGTCCGCGGCCTCGCCCCCGAGACGCTGGCCGGCGCCATCGGCCTGGTCCCGCAGAAGCCGTACCTCTTCTCCGGGACGGTGGCGAGCAACCTCCGCTACGGCAACCCGGACGCCACCGACGACGAGCTGTGGCACGCCCTGGAGATCGCCCAGGCCCGCGACTTCGTCGAGCGGATGGAAGGCGGGCTGGACGCGCCCGTCGCGCAGGGCGGCTCCAACGTCTCCGGCGGCCAGCGGCAGCGGCTGGCGATCGCCCGCGCGCTGGTCCGCCGGCCCGAGATCTACCTCTTCGACGACTCGTTCTCCGCGCTGGACTACGCCACCGACGCCGCCCTGCGCGCCGCGCTCGCCCGCGAGACGGACCGGGCGACGGTGGTGATCGTGGCCCAGCGGGTCGCCACGATCCGCGGCGCCGACCGGATCGTCGTGCTGGACGAGGGCCGCATCGTGGGCACCGGCACCCACACCGAGCTGATGGCCGACAACGAGACCTACCGGGAGATCGTGCTCTCCCAGCTCACCGAGCAGGAGGCGGCGTGACCACCGCGGACAAGGGGACGGCCACCCGCGCCGACGCCCCGGCGGCCACCGAGGGGACCCCCACGGCGGCCCCGAGACGAGGGCCGGCCCCGGCGGCCGGCCCGGCCCGCTTCATGGGCGGGCAACCCACCGAGAAATCCATGGACTTCAAGGGCTCCGGCACCCGCCTGCTCGCCCAGATGCGGCCCGAGCGCGGCATCATGTCCGTGGCCCTGCTGCTGGGTGTGGCGAGCGTGGCGCTGACCGTCGTCGGCCCCAAGGTCCTCGGCCACGCCACCGACCTGATCATGTCCGGCATCGTCGGCCGCCGGCTGCCCGAGGGCATCACCAAGGCCCAGGCCATGGCCCAGCTGCGGGCGCACGGCCAGGGCGGGCTGGCCGACATGCTGGGCGCCATGCCCTTCGTGCCCGGCCACGGCATCGACTTCGGCGCGATCGGCGTGGTCCTGCTGTGGACCGCCCTGATCTACGCCGGGGCCTCGCTCTTCGGATTCGTCCAGGCCCGGATCGCCACCAAGGTCGTCCAGCGGACCGTCTTCCGGCTGCGCGAGCAGGTCGAGGAGAAGCTCGGCCGGCTGCCGCTGAGCTACTTCGACAAGCAGCAGCGCGGTGAGGTCCTCTCCCGGGCCACCAACGACATCGACAACGTCCAGCAGACCCTCCAGCAGACCCTCAGCCAGATCGTGAACTCGCTGCTGACCATCGTCGGCGTGCTCGCCATGATGTTCTGGATCTCCTGGCTGCTGGCCCTGGTCGCGCTGGTCACCGTCCCGGTCTCGGTGGTCGTCGCCACCAAGATCGGCAAGCGGGCCCAGCCGCAGTTCGTCCAGCAGTGGAAGACCACCGGCAAGCTCAACGCCCACATCGAGGAGATGTACACCGGCCACAGCCTGGTGAAGGTCTTCGGCCGGCAGAAGGAGTCCGCCGAGCTCTTCCGCGAGCAGAACGAGGCGCTCTACGAGGCCGGCTTCCGGGCCCAGTTCATCTCCGGCATCATCCAGCCCGCGATGATGTTCATCGGCAACCTGAACTACGTGCTGGTAGCGGTGGTCGGCGGGCTGCGCGTCGCCTCCGGGGCGCTGTCCATCGGTGACGTCCAGGCGTTCGTCCAGTACTCCCGCCAGTTCAGCCAGCCGCTGACCCAGGTCGCCTCGATGGCCAACCTCGTCCAGTCCGGCGTCGCCTCCGCCGAGCGGGTCTTCGAACTCCTCGACGCCCGGGAACAGGACCCCGACCCCGAGCGGCCGGCCCGCCCCGCACACGTCCGCGGCCACGTCGGGTTCGAGTCCGTCTCGTTCTCCTACGCCGAGGACAAGCCGCTGATCGAGGACCTGTCGCTGGCCGTCCACCCGGGCCAGACGGTCGCCATCGTCGGCCCGACCGGCGCCGGCAAGACCACCCTGGTCAACCTCCTGATGCGGTTCTACGAGGTGCGCGGCGGCCGGATCACCCTGGACGGCGTGGACATCGCCGCGATGTCCCGCGAGGAGCTGCGCGCCCACATCGGCATGGTCCTCCAGGACACCTGGCTCTTCGGCGGCACGATCGCGGAGAACATCGCCTACGGCGCGCCGGCCGGCACCTCGATGGACAAGATCGTGGCGGCCGCGAAGGCCACCCACGTCGACCGCTTCGTGCGCACCCTCCCCGACGGGTACGACACCGTCCTCGACGACGAGGGCAACAACGTCTCGGTCGGCGAGAAGCAGCTGATCACCATCGCCCGGGCCTTCCTCGCCGAGCCCGCCATCCTCGTCCTCGACGAGGCCACCAGCTCGGTCGACACCCGCACCGAGGTCCTCATCCAGCACGCGATGGCCCAACTCCGCTCCGGCCGCACCAGTTTCGTGATCGCGCACCGCCTCTCCACGATCCGGGACGCCGACACCATCCTCGTCATGGAGAACGGCGCCATCGTCGAACAGGGCAGCCACGACGCCCTGCTGGCGGCCGACGGGGCCTATGCCCGGCTGTACGCGGCCCAGTTCGCGGAGGCGGTGGTGGAGGCGGACTGAGATCGGGCCGTTCCCCCTCGGCCCGACGGCCGATGAGATCGGCATTTAAACGCACATCGAAGGCGGTCCGTCGCTAACGTAAGAGACGAACGTGTCGTACGGGCGGATCGCGACGTATGGGTCCGGGAATTGTCCCGGAGGCCCCGGCTCACAGGAGTAACTCCTGGGGCAGCCGGGGCTGTTGCCGGTGATGGGTGCACGCCGAAATGGGGCCTCTCCTCACCATCGGGCGGCAACCGCGCGGATCTTCCGGGGACGACGTCGCGCGTGGCGAGGGGCTCCACCGCCCTGCCCCGTCGGATCGGCGAGGCGGCAGGAAGACGGTCCGGCTGTGTTGCCGGGAACAACCGAGCAGCTCCACCGCATGGAGCCGGCCCTGACCACTGCGCACACGCCGACCAGGATCTACTACGTGGACGACTCGGGCGATGCCAGAAGCCTCGCCGTCATCGGCTGGTTAGGCATCGAACTCGCCCAATGGCAGTCGGCCTTGGCCGGCTGGCACGACTTCCGGCGCAGCCTGCACACCGACCCGGACCTCGACATCCGCGCCGACGACGAGCTGCACGCCGTGAACCTCGCCGCGGGCCGCGGCCGCCGCCTCAACGACGCCGTACGCACCCACGGCGAGGTGCAGAAGTCCCGGTACCGGGACGTCGTGCGGCGCGGACTGGAAACCGTGGCGAAGATGCCCGGCGCGACGGCCGGCGCGGCCTTCCGCCGGACCCACGACATCGGCCGGGACCGCGTCGGCCTCTACACGGCGTGGATCGAACGCCTCAACGCGCAGCACGCGGCGTCCCACAGCCATGCGCTCGTCGTGGTGGACGGGGACGGCACCGAGCACGCGCTGCGCCGGGCCCACCGCGCACTCCAGGGCGGCGCCCGCCACGTCATCGAGGATCCGCTGTTCGTCCCGGCGCACCGCAACCACCTGGTGCAGGCGGCGGACTTCATCGCGCACGCGGCGTTCCAGCACCTGGCCCGCCAACCGAACCGCGAGCCGATGCGGGAGTGGTTCCCCGAGATCCTGCCGGATGCCGGGCCACCGGTGGCCCTGTGACCCCCGCCGCTGCCGGTGCCGCTCTCCGGGCTCCGGGCGCCGGGCCCCGGCCATCGGTCGGGGCCCGGCCATCGGACCTGGTGCCCCGGACACCCGGGCCAGGACCGCGCTTCTACCTTCGCACATCACTTGTCGCCGATGGAGGTTCGTACCGACGATGACGACGGAAGAGAAGATCACGTTCGACTGGGGCGACACCCGGGTCGAGGTGTCGGGCTTCCAGCCCGTCCTGCCCAAGGCCCCCGACGGCGACGACCGACAGAAGGTGATCGCCGCCGCGCGCACCAACCGGCTCGCCGCGCTGCCCGAGGACGCCTGGCACGCCGTCGCCCGCGGCGCGGTGACGCCCGACGCGGTGGCCGTCCAGCTCCAGAACCAGGCCGGCGAGGCCGGCCTGCTGATGGCGGAGCACGTCGACGGAGCCACTCTCCAATCCCTGCACAGCCGGGTCTGGCTCACCGAGTTGTTCCCCGGCATCCAGCCGCGGACCGGCCAGGAGGCCATGGAGATCCCCGACCCCAAGGTCATGGGGGTCGTCCGCGACGGCCGGCCCGAGGCACTGCTGACGTACGAGTACCAGGACCACGACCACCTGCGGAACCACCTCTGGCAGACGATCGAGGGCACCCTCCGGCTCAACAGTTACGCACCGTCCGTCCTCGCCCGCCGGGTGACCCGGGCGGTCATCGCCCACCCGGTGGAGCTCCGCTTCGAGGACGGCTCCGACCCGGTGTACGTGCTCGTCGTGCGCGACGGCATCACCCGCGTCGCCAGCGCCTGGAACGTCCTGGCCGGACCGCGCGCGGAGCCCGACGAGGTGGCGGACCTCGCCGCGGACGTGCTGCTGGCCGGGGCCGAGGGGGCGCGGACCGAGGCCGGCAAGACGCGCAGCCAGCAGATGGGGCAGGCGCGGGAGGCCCAACGCCGCAAGCTGCGGGAGGAGTTCGAACGTGGCTGCGCCCCGGGGCAGCGCCCCACCGACCGCGCGATCCAGATCGGGCAGACGTACGTACTGCCTGCGCAGATCGCCGTGGGCGTCGAGCCCCACCCGGACAACAAGCTGGACGACGCGGACCTCTTCGACGACGCGCTGCGCTCGATCCTGGCCAGCGTGCACGTGGAGTTCAAGGAATGGACCCCGGCGGCCCAGAACGTCGAGGTCGCCACCCGGGCGCTCAACCGCCTCGTGCAGATCCCGCCGGACGGTGTGGACGCCGACGACCTGCGCCACGTCTACGGGCTCGCCGTCGGACGGATCGGCACCGCCGACTTCCCCAAGGTGTTCAAGAACGGCGACATCCCGGGGACCGCGCTGTGGCGGGCCGTCTACCTGGTCAACATCCTGACCCGGCCGGACCTCTTCGAGGCGCTCAAGAACTACGCCAAGGAGATCAAGGGCGAACGCCGCATGGCCACCAAGGGCTTCGCGGGTCTGCTCGGCCCGCTAGTGGACCGCCCCTGGCGCACGGCCAAGCAGGAAGTGACGAAGCAGGCCCGGAACGCCTGGACCAACGGCGGGGTGCTCTGCGACGACGTGGTCAAGGCCGACTGGGACCCGGTCCCCACCGAGGACTTCACCACCTTGGTGGAACCCGCCCGGCACGGGGACGAGAACGCCCGCCTCACCCTCGCCGTCGGCGGCGGGGTGGCCCTCATCGCGGACAAACTCCTCACCCGCAACGTGGGATCTGCGGTGGGCGCCCCGCGGGAGAACGGCGGCGTGCCGTTCCGGGCGGACGTCCACACCACGGTGGGGAATCTGGCCAGACGGGACAACGAGCTGGGCCTGTGGACCCTCGCCCTGACCGCGCAGCGCTTCCTCGACACCGGTCTGCCGCGCAACGCCGCCACCCGCCGGCCGCTGATCAAGCGGAGCGACCCGGCACAGGACGCCGACAGCTACGTCCACTACAAGGTCGACCCCGCCGCGCCCGACCGGGTCTTCCGGGACGAGGCGGGCGAGCCCGTCCTGCTGACCCAGTGGGACGTGGTCTGGGCGTCGGACGAGGCCAAGGCCCACAAGGAGACCGAGAAGCGGCACACGCAGTACGGCGGACTCTTGGCCACTTCCGCCGCGACGGCTGCGCCGGGCGGGGGGCAGGCGTCGGCCGGCACCGCCGGGGACGACGAGCGGGACGGGGACGCGCCGACCGACCCCGGGCCGAGGAAGCCGTCCGCCGCCCAGCGCACCGCCGCGGAGCGCCGGCGGCTCGGCGAGATCCTGGAGCAGGCCAGGGACTCCATCGACGCCCTGTTGGAGCTCGCGCCCCAGGTCGGCACCTGGCCGCCGCTGCTCGGGCGTGCGGAGGAGTGGGGCAAGCTCCATAGCGCCGCCTCGCACGTGCAGGCCGAACTGTGGAACCACCGGCCCCCCGAGGCGGACCGGGAGGCGGGCGGCGAGGACGAGCCGGAGGACGAGGCCGAGGCGCACGACGAGGACGGAGACGAGTCGGCGGCGGAAGCCGGCGAGTGACGCGCGACCGGCGGATCAGGGTGTGCGGAGTCGCCCGGGTCCGCCGGGGAGGGTGCCGGCCGGTGGAGGCGACGCGTGCGCGCGGTCCAGCGGTATGCGCCCAGAGCGCCGTGCTGATCGGGACGACTGTGCCGGTGCGCGCACCCGTGCGCTCCCCGTGCGCTCCCCGGACCCGGGAACGGCCACCCGTCGCCGCCCGCCCGTCGGCCGTCGGGCCCCCGGTGTCCCGCTGTGCGGGCAGATCATGTCCGTATGCCGGAACGCCGTCGCGGTCGGACCGGGGCGCCGCGGGGGCCGGTCAGGTGCTGGTCGAAGGCCGTGGGCGGGGTGGCGGCGGGAGGTCTTCGGTGGCTGCCAACTCGCCCTCGTGTGGGGCCGTTCAGGGGATTCGGGGGACCGTGATCCGTGCCGCGGCGGTCGTCAACGGGGACACGCGATGACCACTCGAAGTGATCGACGGAACACAAGAACGTGCAAAATCGGCCTCGGGTCCGGTACCCATCTGAGCTATTCTGCTGGGCAAGAAGGATCCGGGCAGCGTTGCCCCCGGGTCCTTTTGTGCTTTCAGCCACGTTCCGCGCGGCTGCGAGGACCGTACGAAGCAGTGCCGCAGACACCCCGGCAGGGCCGGGAGATGCCCCCGTCGCAGGGACCGAGGAGGAACCAGACGTCATGGGCGAGCGAAGCAGGCAGGACCGCGAGCAGAACAGGATGCAACACCCCGAGAACCGGGTAGGTGGTCGCAGGTGAGTTCCCTCCTGCTGCTGACCAATGCACTCCAGCCGTCGACGGAGGTGCTCCCGGCGCTCGGGCTGCTGCTGCACAGCGTGCGGGTGGCCCCGGCCGAGGGCCCGGCGCTCATCGACACCCCCGGCGCCGACGTCATACTGATCGACGGCCGACGTGACCTTCCCCACGTGCGCTCGCTGTGCCAGCTGCTGCGGTCCACCGGCCCCGGGTGCCCGCTGATCCTGGTCGTCACCGAGGGCGGCCTGGCCGCCGTCACCGCCGACTGGGGCGTCGACGACGTCATGCTGGACACGGCCGGCCCCGCCGAGGTCGAGGCGCGGCTGCGGCTGGCGACGGGCCGCCAGCAGATCACCACCGACGACGGGCCGATGGAGATCCGCAACGGCGACCTCTCGGTGGACGAGGCCACCTACAGCGCCAAGCTGAAGGGCCGGGTGCTGGACCTGACCTTCAAGGAGTTCGAGCTGCTGAAGTACCTCGCGCAGCACCCGGGCCGGGTCTTCACCCGCGCCCAGCTCCTGCAGGAGGTCTGGGGCTACGACTACTTCGGCGGCACCCGGACGGTCGACGTCCACGTCCGCCGGCTGCGCGCCAAGCTCGGCCCCGAGCACGAGTCCCTCATCGGCACGGTCCGTAACGTCGGCTACCGCTTCGTCACCCCCGAGAAGCCCGAGCGCTCCGCGGAGAGCGGCAAGAACAAGGACGACGGGGCGAACGGGACGAAGCGCGCGGAATCCGACCGTCACGCGGGCGCTGCGCAGAGCCGCACCACCGCCGACGGCACCGGCCCGGACCCGGCCGCCGCCGCGACCGCGGACTCCGCAGGCCCACGGCCTGCCCGGAGGTAGGACCACCCGCGTAGACTGCCGCGCGTGGCCAAGGTGACGCGGGATGATGTGGCAAGACTGGCGGGGACGTCCACCGCCGTTGTCAGTTACGTCATCAACAACGGACCCCGGCCGGTTGCCCCGGCCACGCGCGAGCGGGTGCTCGCCGCGATCAAGGAGCTCGGGTACCGGCCGGACCGGGTCGCGCAGGCGATGGCGTCCCGCCGGACCGACCTCATAGGCCTGATCGTGCCGGACACCCGGCAGCCGTTCTTCGCGGAGATGGCGCACGCCGTCGAACAGGCCGCCTCCGAGCGCGGCAAGATGGTGCTGGTCGGCAACGCCAACTACCTCGACGAGCGCGAGGTGCACTACCTCCGGGCGTTCCTCGGCATGCGGGTGGCCGGGCTGATCCTGATCAGCCAGGGCCCGAGTGAGCACGCCGCCGCCGAGATCGACGCCTGGGACGCCCGGGTGGTGCTGCTGCACCGCCGGCCGGACGCCATCGACGACGTCGCCGTGATGACCGACGACATCTGGGGCGCCCAGCTGGCGACCCGGCACCTGCTGGAGCACGGCCACCCGTACGTCGCCTTCCTCGGCGGCACGGAGGAGACCCCGAAGTCCGGCGACCCCGTCACCGACCACGTCGAGGGCTGGCGGCGCGCCATGCTGGAGTCCGGCCGCTCCCCGGACGGCCACTACCACCAGGCCGCCTACAACCGCTACGACGCCTACCAGGCCGCCCTGAAGCTGCTGGCCGGGCCCCAGCGGCCGCCGGCCATCATGTGCGCGACCGACGACCAGGCCATCGGCGTGCTGCGGGCCGCCCGCGAGCTGCGCATCGACGTCCCCGGCGAGCTGGCGGTGGCCGGCTTCGACGACGTCAAGGAGGCCGGGCTCACCGACCCGCCGCTGACCACCGTCGCCTCGGACCGCCAGGCGATGGCCCGGGCCGCGGTCGACCTGGTGCTGGACGACGGCCTGCGGGTGGTCGGCTCCCGCCGCGAGCGGCTGCGGCAATTCCCGTCGCGGCTGGTCGTCCGGCGGTCGTGCGGCTGCGGCGGCTGACCGCACGCGGCGGCTGACCGCCCGCGGTGCCGCACCGGGCCGCTTCACACCGGCCCTCTTTGCCGGCCCTCTTCACACCGGGCCTCTTTATACCGGGCATATCTCCTTCTGTCGGGTCTCTCACGGCGTTCTCAGACCGTTCTCATGCACCCGACGCACAGTCATCACATGACCGACAGCTACCGCCGAAGCGGCGATGAGACGCACCAGCAGGAGTTCGCCCAGGGGTTCGCGCACGGGGCCGGGCAGGCGTTCCCGCCGCCGCCCCCGTACGCACCGGGGCAGGGTGAGGCGGCCGGTGCGCCGCGGCGGGCCCGTAAGCCGGTCGCGCTGATCGCCGCGGTCGCGCTCGCCTCCGGGCTCATCGGGGGCGGCAGCGCCGCGCTGATCGCCGGCGCGACCACGCACGCCACGCAGAACAGCGTCGGCACCCCCCTGGTCAACGCGGGCAAGAACAGCGGCAGCGGCGTCGCGGCGGTGGCCAAGGCGGTCAGCCCGTCGATCGTGGAGATCAAGGCGCGCACCACCGAGGGGGAGTCCACCGGCTCCGGCGTCGTGCTCACCGGCAGCGGCGAGGTCATCACCAACAACCACGTGGTCGCCGGCGCCGACACGGTCCGGGTGACCTTCAGCGACGGCAGCCGGAAGACCGCCAAGGTCGTCGGAACGGACCCGGACAAGGACCTGGCGCTGATCAAGGTCCAGGGGGCCAAGGGGCTCACCCCGGCCTCGCTCGGCGACTCCGACAAGATCACGGTCGGGGACGGCGTGGTCGCCATCGGCTCGCCGGAAGGCCTGACCGGCTCGGTGACCAGCGGCATCGTCTCCGCCCTCAACCGCGACGTGACCGTCCCCAAGCAGGACGGCGGCCGGGGCCGGCAGGGCGCACCGGACGACGGCGGCGGCTGGCCGTTCGAGTTCGGCGGCAACCAGTACAACGGCGACACCGGCTCCTCGAAGACCTCGTACAAGGCGATACAGACCGACGCCTCGCTCAACCCCGGCAACTCCGGCGGCGCCCTGATCAACCTCCAGGGCCAGATCATCGGCATCAACTCAGCGATGTACTCGCCGACTTCGGCCAACAGCAGCACCGCGGGCAGCGTCGGCCTGGGCTTCGCCATCCCGATCAACACCGTCAAGGCCGACCTCGACTCGCTGCGCGGCGGCGGCAGCGGCGGAAGCAACAGCGGCGTCTGACAGGCCGGCCGGCCACCTGCCGTGCCAGGCTGAAGAGCAGCCGTCCGTTTTCCGTATCCCAGCCGAGGTAACCACGCACATGAGCCCCGCCGAGCACGGTGACCACCCCGCCCGCATCCTCATCGTCGACGACGAGCCCGCGGTCCGCGAGGCGCTGCGGCGCTCGCTCGTCTTCGAGGGGTACGGGACCGAGGAGGCGGTCGACGGTCTGGACGCGGTCGACAAGGTCGCCGGCTACGACCCCGAACTGATCGTGCTGGACGTCCTCATGCCCCGCATGGACGGACTGACCGCCGCCCGCCGGCTGCGGGCGAGCGGGGTGACCGTGCCGATCCTGATGCTCACCGCCCGCGACACCGTCGGCGACCGGGTCACCGGCCTCGACGCCGGTGCCGACGACTACCTCGTCAAGCCCTTCGAGCTCGACGAACTGCTCGCCCGGATCCGCGCCCTGCTGCGCCGCAGCTCCTACGCGGCGGCGGCCGGCGCGCAGCCCGCGGAGGACGAGACGCTGGGCTTCGCCGACCTGCGGATGAACCTGTCCACCCGCGAGGTGACCCGCGGCGGCCGGCCGGTCGAGCTGACCCGCACGGAGTTCACCCTGCTGGAGATGTTCCTCGCGCACCCGCGGCAGGTCCTCACCCGCGAGCAGATCCTCAAGGCCGTCTGGGGCTTCGACTTCGAACCCACCTCCAACTCCCTCGACGTGTACGTGATGTACCTGCGCCGCAAGACCGAGGCGGGCGGCGAACCGCGCCTGGTGCACACGGTGCGGGGGGTCGGCTACGTCCTGCGGGGGGAGGGCGGGGCGGAATGAGCACCGGCCGTCCGGGCCCGATGGCCCGGTTCCACCGGCTGCCGCTGCGCTCGCGGCTGGCGATGCTCACGGCGGTGGCGGTGGCCTTCGCGGTGGCCCTCTCGGCCGCCGCCTGCTGGCTGATCACCCGGAACCGGCTGACCGAACAGCTCGACACCCAGCTCAGCAGCGTCGAGGTGGACGCGGGCTACGTCCGGGCGCTCAGCGGGTACTGCAACAGCCCGGACGGGGTGCACTTCCCGCCCACCCCGTACACCGTCCAGCTGGTGTCGGCCGGCGGCTACGTCTGCACCTCGCCGGACAAGTCGCCGATCCCGCCGCAGCGTGCGGACACCGCTGTGGCCGCGCGGCGGCTGGCGACGACGGAGCACACCACCCGGGCCCAGGACGGGGCCGAGATGCGGGTGTCGACCAAGCCCTTCGACGGGCCGCTGACCGACGCCGCGGGCAACCGGCTGGCGATCTCCGTGGCGGTGCCGATGAAGCAGGTCACCGACCCGCTCAACCAGCTCGCACTGGTCCTGCTGGTGGTCGCCGGAGTGGGCGTTCTCGGCGCCGCCACCGCCGGTCTCTGGGTCGCCCGGGCGGGCCTGAAACCCGTCGACCGGCTCACCGCCGCCGTCGAGCACGTCGCCCGTACGCAGGACCTGGCCATCCGCATCCCCATCGACGGGGAGGACGAGATCGCCCGCCTGTCCCGTTCCTTCAACTCCATGACCTCCGCGCTGGCCGCCTCCCGCGACCTCCAGCAGCAGCTGATCGCGGACGCCGGCCACGAGCTGCGGACCCCGCTGACCTCGCTGCGTACCAACATCGACCTGCTGGTGCGCAGCGAGCAGTCCGGCCGCCCGATCCCGCCCGCCGACAAGGCGGCCCTGCTGGCGTCGGTGAAGGCGCAGATGGGCGAGCTGGCGGCGCTGATCGGTGATCTGCAGGAGCTGTCCCGGCCGCCCGAGCCCGGCCAGAGCGCGGTCGGGGTGGTGGCGCTGCACGAGATCGTCGGCTCGGCGCTGGAACGGGCCCGGCTGCGCGGCCCGTCGCTGACCCTCACCGCGGACGTCGCGCCCTGGTACGTACGCGCCGAGGCGGCCGCGCTGGAGCGCGCGGTGGTCAACCTGCTCGACAACGCGGTGAAGTTCAGCCCGCCGGGCGGCACGGTCGAGGTCCGACTGGCCGGCGGCGAGCTGACCGTGCGCGACCACGGCCCGGGCATCCCGCGGGACGAACTGCCGCACGTCTTCGAGCGGTTCTGGCGCTCGCCGTCCGCCCGCAGCCTGCCCGGCAGCGGGCTGGGCCTGTCGATCGTGGCGCGTACGGCGGAGCAGGCGGGCGGCGCGGTACGGCTGCGCTCCGCCGACCTCGGCGGCACCGAGGCGGTCCTGACGCTGCCCGGCGCACCGACCCCGCCGCCCGCGGGGCCGGCCCCACGGCCGGGGAGCCCGGCCCCGCCGCCCGGCCCGCCGGAGCCGCCCGCGCCGAGCTGAGCCGAGCTGAGCGGTCCGCCGCCTACGTCACTTCTTCTTGCCGGCCGCGTCCCCGAACGGCAGGTTCGTGCCCGAGAGTTCGGCGCGGATGCCGTCCCGTTCGACGGAGATGTTGCGCAGCCGCACGTCACCGGGGGTCTTGGGGAGCTGGAAGGAGAGCGACAGCCGGTCCGCGAGCTGCGGCTTGGTCAGGCCGCTCAGCGCCCCGAGGATCTTCGGGTCGATGCCTACCTTCTGCAGCAGCCAGGGGTGGTCCATCACCACGTCGACGAGGTTGACCTTCATCAGCTGGTGGACGAAGCGCGGCGACCCGGTCAACTGGTGCAGCTTGTCGTCGCTGCTCAGCGCTTCGTCGAGGTACTTCTTCGGGATGCCGATCCGCTCGGCGATCGCCGGGATGCTCAGCATCGCCTTGGCCTTGGCGGCCTGCCGGCTGAGTTCGGCGGCGGCCTTGCGGGTCAGCCGCAGGCCGTCCGCCTTGCCGGTGCCCGGCCGGTAGACGGCGACGTCGCCGATGTCCAGCCGCATCCGGCTGATGTCGGTGGACACCCCGCGGTCGCCGGCCCGCCGGATGCGCGCCTCGGCCCGGACCCGCAGTTCGTGCCCGGCGATCGGCAGCTGTCCCACCGCGCGGACGGAATCGTGCCCCAGCTCACTGAACTTCACCTGCGAGGCGCCGAGTTCGCGGTTCATGTCGTCGAAGGCGAGCAGCACGTCACCGTGCATGGAGCCGATCGTGGCGCCCTTGACGGAGCTGGGCAGATCGCCGTCGAGGCGGACGTCGTGCGCGGTCGCCTCGAACTTCGCCAGCGAGACCCGGTCGGCGGCCAGGTCGGGGATGGTGACCTTCACCTGGTCGACGCGCTTGTCGAGGACCTGGGTGAGGAACGGGAAGCCCTGGATGTCGACTTCGGGCGTGGCGTTCAGATGCAGCGCGGATTTGAGCTTCTCCGCGGTCTTGTTCTGCGCGTAGAGCACCGCGAACCGGTCGAAGAGGGTGAGGAAGGCGGTGCACACCAGCACCGCGACCAGCAGCTTCACGGCGATCGGGACGGCGGCGAAGCGGCTGATGCCGCGCTTGGCCCGGCGGTGGTTGGGCGGCGACCAGGCCTCGTCCTCGTCCTCGTCGGGGCGCAGGCCGAGGCCCAGCGGATCGTCGCTTGCGTCCCGCTCGTTGAGGTACGTGCGGCGGCGCGGGCCGCCGGCGTATGCCGAGGATTCGTTCTCCGGTCCGGTCTCCGTGGCGGGGTCCGGTTCGGGGTCGGCGAGGGCGGCCAGATCGGCGTACGGGTTGATCGGGGGGAGCTTTCTGGTGTTGCCGGCGGGGTCGTCCTGAGCGCCGCTCGTGACGGGGGTGTGGGGGCGGTGCGAGGCGGCGGGCTCGGGTGAGGGTGAAGATATGCGTGTGGGGGATCGCATCCGTACATCCCACCACGATCGGGTCCCTCGAACGCAAGTCTTACCGAAGGTATGTCGGATACGCGAAGCTTGTCGTGGCGGTCTTGAGGAAATTTTTCCGCGCCACCACCTGTTGCTGAATTACCGTCAGCACTCTTCCAGGTCCGTACGTCGTCGTACTTCGTCCGTACTTCCCCGGACCTCGTGCCCTTACCGATCTCCCGAAGGTGGCCCCATGATCGTGGTAACCGGAGCAACCGGCAACATCGGCCGCAGCCTTGTCGACCGGCTCCTCGCGGACGGCGCCGCCGTACGCGCCCTGACCCGCGACCCGGCGCGCGCCCAGCTGCCCGCCGGGGCGGAGGTGGTGCGCGCCGATCTCACCGGCAGCGCCGCCGACTTCGGGCCCCTCCTCGACGGTGCCGACGCCCTCTTCCTCAACCTGGCGGCCGGCGGCGACCGGGCCGCGCTCGCCCTCGTCGAGGCCGCGGCCAAGGCGGGCGTCCGCCGGATCGTCCTCAACTCCTCGATGGCGGTGACCGATACCCCGGCCGACGAGACCAACTTCATCGCCCGGATGCATGCCACGCTGGAGCGCGCGGTGCGCGACTCCGGCCTGGAGTGGACCTTCGTCCGCGGTGGCAACTACGCCACCAACGCACTGGCCTGGGGCCCGGCGATCCGCGACTCCGGAGTGGTCCGCGACGCCCACCCGGGCGCCCAGGGCGTCCCGGTCCACGAGGCGGACCTCGCGGACGTCGCCGCCGTCGCCCTCCTGGACCGCACCGGCACCCACGCCGGCCAGGCGTACCTCGTCACCGGCCCCGAGCCGCTGACCGTCGCCGACCAGGTCGCCGAGATCGGCCGGGCGATCGGCCGCGAGACCCGGGTCGAGCAGATCACCGAGGAGGCCGCCGCCGAGGCGATGTCCGGCCCCCACCTGCCGAAGGAGGCGGCCCTCGAACTGGTCCGCATGTTCGGCAGCACGGTCGACGCCCCGGCCTTCCCGATCTCCGACACGGTCGAACGGGTCACGGGCCACCCCGCCCGCACGTTCGCCCAGTGGGCGCGGGATCACGCGGAGGACTTCTCCTAACCCCCACGCACTCGGCTGCCCCGCCGCGGGGCGCTGCGCTTTGCGGCGCCCCGCACGTAGCTGTCTGCTGCGCCGCGGGGCTCGCTCGCCGTTGCGCGCTTTGCGGCGCCCCGTACGTACCCATCCTTCCCGCCGCGGGGCTTGGTCGCCGTTGCCGCTTTGCGGCGCCTCACGCGGACCCGGCCCTCCCGCCGCGGGGCCTGCCCGCCCTTGCGCGCACCCCGCTGGTGGAGCACGGCCAGGGGCAGCATCACCACCGCCCCCACGAAGAAGTACGTATTGATCGCCATCTCCGTCCAGAACTCCCCGGACGCCGGATCGGCGGGGCGTTCCGCCAGCCCCAGCAGGCCGTACGGGGTGAGCCCGGCCGCCGTCGTGACGTTCTCCACCAGGCCCGGCACACCCCGTACGGCCAGAAGCACGGCGCCGCACCACAGCGGCACCGTCACCAGCCACTCCGGCAGCCGCCGCCCCCACGGCCGTACCGTCGCCAGACTCACCACCGCGCCGGCCGCCGACATCGCCACGATCAGCCCGTCATAGGCGAGGAACACCCACACCGGCACGGTGTCCTCCGCGCCCATCGCCGCCCGGTAGTCCACGCCCATCCACACGTGCCACACGAACGACGCCACGAGCCACCCGAACGACCCGTAGGCCCAAAAGACCTTCCCGGCCCGCTCCTTGGGCCCCGCCCCACCCCGCACAGAAGTCATACCCGCCACGCTAGGAGCGGCCCCCACGGAGCACGTCCTCCTTGCGGGCGGGGGCCCTCCACCGTGTGGGGGAGCCCGTTCGCTGCGCTTTGCGGTGCCGCCCACGTAGCTGGCTGTCCCGCCGCGGGGGTTGCTCGCCGTTGCGCTTTGCGGCGCCCCGCACGTAGCTGTCTGCGGGGCCGCGGGGCGTCTCGTCGTTGCGCTTTGCGGCGCCCCGCATGTAGCCGTCTGCGGCGCCGCGGGTGTTGTTCGCCGTTGCGCCTGCGGCGGGCTGGGTTGTTGTTGGGTGCGGTGACGGACCTCCGGGGCCTTGTTCGTGGACTGCTGTCGCTTTACGTCCACGAACAAGGCCCC